>NZ_JAGEKI010000019.1:0-129126 GCF_049887815.1 Pseudomonas sp. NFXW11
AGAGGTTGTCGGGGCCTGCTGGGCCGGCCGCGGTGGGTTGCAGCGTCGAGATCAACGAGCCATTTATGCCGGTATTGGCCAGGGCATGGCGCACCGCTTGGTTGGCCAGATCGTGGGCGGGATTACGACGGGAAGAAGAATGGGAAACAGGAGGATCGGGGACGATCTTTTTCATGGTGTAGCTCCTCGACGATGAAGCCTCCACACCCGACGCTGCTAGACGCTCAGAAAGGTGGCGGCTGTACGCGGGCTAGCAGACCGGGTCGAGGAACCGGTGCGCCCGAAAGCGCCCCCACGCACAGCCGCCATAACAGAACACTGCAAACCTGCAGTGCTGATGGCATCGCTTGCGTTCGACCCGGGCTGCTATTCCCGATCACTGATAGGCAGTGATGAACCGAGACTAGTCAGCTGGGTAGATAGCCACAAGCGCCTGGAAGTCTCTCGGAAACCCCTTACAAAAGAAAGAGACTTGCCCGACGATAGCCGCCGATAAAAGCCGCAATAAGCCCGATGTGAGGACGTTTTCTCCGTGGGCGCTGGCTTGCCAGCGCTGGAAGCGATCCATTACGGCAATAGTCGCGAGTGATGAAAAGATGGCTGTGGCGAGGGAGCTTGCTCCCGCTCGGCTGCGCAGCGGCCGTCACGGCTGAATGCGCGGTCGGCCTGGCAGGCTGCGGGGGTTGGCCATGGGCGCGCGGTGCGCGCCAGCGGGAGCAAGCTCCCTCGCCACAGTCGATATCAACCGGGAGCGTGGCGATTGCCATCGAGCAAGGCATCCACCACGCCTCGGGCCATTTCCACTGAATGCACCAAGGACCAGATCAGACCGCGCTCGATACCGCTGGCGTGTTCGGTGATTTCATCCGACACCTCCTCGGCAGACTTGAGCAGCATGGACACATGAATCAGCGCTTCTTCCGCACTGATACCGGGGCGCACGCTGAAGAGGTTGTCGGGGCCTGCTGGGCCGGCCGCGGTGGGTTGCAGCGTCGAGATCAACGAGCCATTTATGCCGGTATTGGCCAGGGCATGGCGCACCGCTTGGTTGGCCAGATCGTGGGCGGGATTACGGCGTGAGAAAGGGCGGCTAACAGGCGGATCGGGGACGATCTTTTTCATGGTGTAGCTCCCGAGCAATGGAGCCTTCACCCAACGCTGCTAAACGAAAGGTGGCAGCTGGACGCGGGTTAGCAGACCAGGGCTCAGGAACCCGGCGCACCCGAAGGTGCCCCACGTACAGCCGCCATAACAAGCTGGCCAGAATAAGACCCGGCCAAGAAGAGATAGCGCTTATACGTCTGAGACTTATCGAGCTGCTAAACCCGATCACTGAACAGTCAGTGACGAACCGAGCCTAGTAAGCCGAGTACCCAGCCGCAAGCGCCTGGGAGTGTCTCGGAAACCCCTTACAAAAGAAAGAGACTTGCCCGACGATAGCCGCCGATAAAAGCCGCAATAAGCCCGCTGTGAGGCCACCTTCACCGTAGAAGCTGGCTTGCCAGCGAAGGCGTCGGCCGGAACAGCGCAGGGCTCAGGAACCTATTCGCCGGCAAGCCGGCTCCTACGAGGCGGCGGGTTGCAGGGCCAGCTCTACGGCTTCAGGGCGCTTGACCAGGGCATACACCACTGCAGTGAGCAGGCTGCCGGCGATTATCGCCAGCAGGTACAGCGCCGCATGGTTGATGGCATTCGGAATCAGCATGACGAACAACCCACCGTGGGGCGCCATCAGCTTGCAGCCGAAATACATCGACAAGGCCCCGGTCAGAGCACCGCCGGCGATGCTCGCCGGGATCACCCGCAGTGGGTCCTTGGCGGCAAAGGGAATCGCCCCTTCGGAGATAAAGCACAGGCCCAAGACCAAGGCCGCCTTGCCGGCCTCGCGCTCGGTCTGGGCGAACTTGCGCCGGGCAATAAGAGTGGCAATCCCTAAGCCAATGGGCGGCACCATGCCCGCGGCCATGGTGGCGGCCATCGGCGCGTAACTCTGGGACGCCAGCAGCCCCACCGAGAAGGCATAGGCGGCCTTGTTGATCGGCCCGCCCAGGTCGACGCACATCATCCCGCCCAGCAACACCCCCAGCAGAATGGCGTTGGTGGTGCCCATGCTGTCGAGGAAGTGGGTCAGGGCTTCAAGCATGCCCGCCACGGGCTTGCCCACCACATAGATCATCACCAGCCCGGTAAACAGGCTGGCCAGCAGCGGGATGATCAGGATCGGCTTCAAGGCCTCCAGGCTTTGCGGCAGGCGCGCATATTTATTGATCGCCTTGGCCGCATAACCGGCGAGAAAACCGGCGACTATGCCACCGATAAAACCCGCGCCCAGGGTGCTAGCGAGCATCCCGCCAATCATGCCCGGCGCCAGCCCCGGGCGGTCGGCGATGGAATAGGCGATGTAGCCGGCCAGCAACGGCACCATCAACTTGAAGGCGGTGTCGCCGCCGATCTGCATCAGCGCCGCGGCCAGGGTGCCCTGCTCCTTGAACGCGGTGATGCCGAAGACAAAGGACAGGGCAATCATCAGCCCCCCCGCCACCACCATCGGCAGCATGAACGACACGCCGGTCAGCAGGTGCTTGTAGACCCCGGTCTTCTCCTGCTTGGCCGGGGCCTGGGCGCCTGGCGCGGCAGACTCCAGCCGGCCCTCGGCCAGGGCCTTGTTGAGGGTGGCCTCGGACTGTTTCAGGGCCACGCCAGTGCCACAGCGGTAGATTTTCTTGCCGGCAAAACGCTCGGTGGGCACTTCGATATCCGCCGCCAGCAGCACCACATCGGCCTCGGCAATGGCTTGGGCGCTGAGCGGATTGCGTGCGCCCACCGAGCCCTGGGTTTCCACTTGCAGCTCGTAGCCCAGGCGCTTGGCGGTTTGCTGCAGGGCCTCGGCGGCCATAAAGGTATGGGCCACGCCGGTGGGGCAGGCGGTGATTGCCACCAGGCGCGGGGGGCGTTTGCCAGTCTCGGTTGGAGGCTCGGCACTGGCTTGGGCGGCTACATGCACCTGGGCCTCTTCGGCACCACGACGCAGCACCGCATCCACATCCTGCAAGGCCTGGGACGGGCTGCTGCGATACACCCGCTTGCCGACGAAACGCGACATGTCCACAGGCCCGGTGCTGACCACCAGCACCCACTCGGCGGCCTCGATGGTGGCCGCAGAAAGTCGGCGCTCCGGGTGCGCCTCGGCCTGCACTTCCACGCTGGTGCTCCAGCCCTGGCGCTGGGCGGCGGCATCCAGCAGGCGGGCACTGAGCAGGCTGGTGACCATGCCGTTGGGGCAGGCGGTAACTATGGCTAACTTCATGGGCAACCCTCTTATTGTTCTAGGAGGGGATGCACGCGCACCCCCTGCTCCAGCCGGGCCAGTTGCGCCCTGTCGCTGATGCCGAAACCGATCTGGGTCACGGCCATGGCGGCAATCGCCGTGGCCGTGCGCAGGGTCTGCTCGAAAGGCTGGGCGCTGAGCAGGCCATGGAGCATGCCCGCCAGCAGCGAGTCGCCGGCGCCCACGGTGCTGACCACGCTGACCTTGGGCGGCAGGGCCTGCAGGGACGGCGCGGCGCTGAACCAGTTGACCCCCTCGGCGCCATGGGAAATCACCACATGCTCCACGCCCTGGGCGTGCAGCTGGCGTGCGGCCTCGGCCTGGCCCGCCACTGAAACCACTGGGCTGCCCAGGGCCTCGGCCAGTTCTTCAGTGTTGGGCTTGACCAGCCAGGGGCCTGCCGCCAGGCCGGCGCGCAAGGCGGCGCCGCTGGTGTCGAGGGCGACTTTCAGGCCCAGGCTTTTCAGGCGCAGCAGCAGCCCCTGAAACCATTCGACGCTGACCCCACGTGGCAGGCTGCCGGCCACCACCAGCGCGTCATGCCCTGGAGCGATCTGCTCCAGGCGTTCAAGCAGGGCCTGTTGCGCGGCTTCACTAACCTGCGGCCCAGGGCCGTTGATATCGGTGATGCGGCCATCGCCTTCGGCCAGCTTGATATTGCTGCGGGTGTCCCCGGGCACGCGGATAAAGGCATCGACAAAACCGCGCTGGGCGAACAAGGCGTCGAAGGCCTGTGGATTGTTTTCCCCGAGAAAGCCGCTGACGGTCAGTTGATGGCCCAGGTCGGCCAGCACCTGGGCCACGTTCACGCCCTTGCCGGCGGCATGGGTGTGCATAGCGTCGCTGCGGTTGACCTGCCCCACTTCCAGGTGCGCCATCTGAACCGTAAGGTCCAGCGCCGGGTTGAGGGTCAGGGTGAGAATTTTCGCCATTACATGGCCTCCACTAGGGCGCGCACTTCATGGGCGCTACCGACGGCAAGGGCCTGTTGCGCCAGGGTTTGTGCCTGGGTCAGGCGCAGTTCGCGAATCCGCGCCTTGACCTCGGCGATGCTGCGTGCGGAAACGCTGAGTTCATCCACCCCCAGGCCCACCAGCACCGGCACCGCCAATGGGTCGGCCGCCAGCTCGCCGCACACGCCAACCCATTTGCCGTGGGCATGGGCGGCGCGCACGGTGATGTCGATCAGTTGCAGCACCGCCGGGTGCAGGCCATCGGCCTGGGCGGAAAGGGTCGGGTGGCCACGGTCGATGGCCAGGGTGTACTGGGTGAGGTCGTTGGTACCGACACTGAAGAAGTCCACTTCCTTGGCCAGCACCGGCGCCAGCAAGGCGGCGGAAGGCACTTCGATCATGATCCCCAGTTGCAGGTCGGCCACGGGGATTTCCCGGCGCAGGCGCTCGGTCATGTCCCGGGCCTGGCGCCACTCCTCGACGCTGCCGACCATGGGGAACATGATCCGCAACGGCCGGTTGTCCGCCGAACGCAACAAGGCGCGCAACTGCGCTTCCATGATGAGCGGGCGTTGCAGGGTCAGGCGGATGCCGCGCACGCCGAGGAAGGGGTTTTCCTCCTTGGCGATGGGCCAGTAAGGCAACGGTTTGTCGCCCCCCACATCCAGGGTGCGCACCACCAGCGGACGCCCGGCCAGGCCATCGAGCACGCGACGGTATTCGGCTTCCTGGGTGGCTTCGTCCGGGGCCTGGGGGTGGGCCATGAAGATCAGCTCGGTGCGCAGCAGGCCAATGCCTTCGGCGCCGTTTTCCACAGCCGCGGCCACCCCGGCGCTTTCACCGATATTGGCGAACACCTCGACCCCGTGGCCGTCCGTGGTGTGGGCCGCTTGATGGCGTTGCTCGGCGGCGGCCTTGAGCCGTTGTTCGCGGTGGTCGCGCTCCTGGGCGGCCCGTTGCAGGGTGGCCGGGTCGGCGTCCACGTGCAGGCGGCCGCGCTGGCCGTCCAGCAGCAAGGGCGTGCCGGATTTGATCAGCAGCACGCTGGCACCCGCGCCCACCAGGGCCGGAATGCCCAGGGCCCGGGCAACGATGGCGCTGTGGGCCGTGGCGCCGCCCCGGGCGGTGAGAATCCCCGCCACGCGCGCCGGATCGAGGCGCGCAACATCAGAGGGACCGACTTCGTCCATCACCAGGATGTAGGGCTGCTCCGGCTCGGCCGGGGTTTGGATGCCGCACAACTGGGCCAGCACCCGGCGGCCGATGTCCCGCAGGTCGGCGGCACGCTCGGCGAGCAGCGCGTCCTGCAGCGCCTCCTGCTGTTTGGCGGCAGCTTCGATCACGGTCATCCAGGCCGCTTCGGCGCTTTCGCCCTGCTTGAGGCGGGTGTCCACTTCGTCGGTCAGCTCGGGGTCGTCGAGCATTTCCTGGTGGGTGATGAAGATCTCGCGAATGGCCTTGGCCTGGCTGCGCTGGATCAGCCCCTGGATATCCTCACGCACCTCGGCCAGGGCCTGCTGCAGGCGCTGGCGCTCGACGGCGGTGGACTCGCCCCGCAGCGGGTAATCGATCACTTGCTGGACCTGGATATGGGCCGGGCCGATGGCGATGCCGGGGGCCGCGGCAATGGCCTGGAGCAGGCTGCCGGAAGCCGGGGCGCTCAGCGGCTCGACGACTTCTTGCGGCTCGTGCCAGGGAGCGCTGACTGCCGGCAAGGGCTCGACCTCCTCCCCCAGGCCAGCCTCGATGGCGGCCAGCAACGCGGGCAAGGCATCGGCGGCAATGCTCGGTTCGGCGATCAACTCCAGCACCTGGCCGCGCCGGGCACCGAGGCTCAGCAGCTTGCTCAGGCTTTTCACCGAAACAGCGGCGTCTTTGCCATCGGCGATACGGATGCGGATCTCGCCGGCGAAGTTCTTCGCCAACTGCGCCAGCTCCTTGGCCGGGCGCGCATGCAGGCCATGAGCATTGGCCAGGGCGATACGGGCGCTGGGCCAGTCGGCCGGCAGTTCGCCACCGAGCACTTCCAGCACCGCGCGGCTACTAGTGGCGCGGCCCAGTTCCTGGCCCCGGCCCTCGATCAACAGCGCGCACAGGCGTTCCAGCAAGGCCTGATGGGCTTCCCCCAGGCTGGCCAGGCAGAACAGGCCGCTCAGGGGCTGGCCCAGGTAACGGATGGGTTGTTCCGGGGTGACAAAGGCCAGCCCGGGGCGTAGCACGGTCTGCTCGCTGTGCAGCCACCACAGGCCATCGCCCAGGGGCAGCGCATCCACTTGTTGCAGCACCGCGGCAAAACCATTGCTGACGCAATCGGCCTGGCGCAACAGGCGGGCACCGCGCCACACCAGCTCTTCGAAATCTTCCGCCGCGACCCCGAGGCCGATCATCTGCGCATCCAGCGCCAGTTCCTGGGGCGCGCTCTGCAACAGCTTGAGCAGGGCTTCAGGGGAGCTGGCACGACGCAGGGCCTGGCCGAGGTCGGTCTCACCCAGGGCGCGGGTCAAGAGTTGCAGGAGGCGCAAATGCTCGTCGGATTTCGCCGCGATGCCGATGGCCAGGTAGACGATCTGCCCGTCGCCCCAATCCACGCCGTCGGGAAACTGCAGCAGGCGCACGCCGGTGGCAAACACCTGGTCGCGGGTTTCCGGGGTGCCATGGGGAATGGCAATCCCCTGGCCAAGAAAGGTCGAGCCCTGGGCTTCGCGGGCCTCGAGGCCGGCCAGGTAACCACCGGCCACCAGGCCGTCGGCCACCAGTTTGTCGGCCAGCAAATGCAGCGCCGCGGACTTATCCACAGCCGATTGGCCCATGGATATCTGCTCTACAGTGAGCTCGAGCATGACTTCTCCTATTTAGCGCGGGGAGCGGCGCTAGGTATTGTTGTAAGTAAGCAGCCTAGGCGGCTTTACTGCCACAAACGGGACTCGGGGCCTGGCAGGGGCATTTTCCCGTTTGGGTCAAAGTCTGAAAAATACGCTTGCTGAAACGTTTAATCTAGCCAGATTGCTAAATTACTCGATAATCTCAGCGCCTTGAAGTCCTTCCGGTCGGTTGCCGCTTCCGACGTTGGTCGCCTGCCCAGATCAGGTAGGATTGGCGAAAATATCGGGGCAAGCACCAAAAACAAGGAAATCCCGGGTTGAAACTCAGTGATATCGCTCGCCTGGCCGGTGTGTCCGTCACCACCGCCAGTTATGTCATCAATGGCAAGGCCGAACAGCAACGCATCAGCAACGCTACCGTGGAACGGGTGCGGGCAGTGGTGGCCGAGCACGGCTTCACCCCCAATCCCCAGGCCGCCGGTTTGCGCAGCCGCCGCACCCGAACCCTGGGCTTTATTCTTCCGGACCTGGAGAACCCCAGCTACGCGCGCATCGCCAAGCTGCTGGAACAAGGCGCCCGGGCTCGAGGCTATCAGTTGCTGATCGCCAGTTCCGACGACGCCCCGGACAGCGAGCGCCAGTTGCTCCAGCTGTTTCGCGCACGGCGTTGCGATGCGCTGTTCGTCGCCAGTTGCCTGCCGCCGGAAGATGACAGCTATCAGCAATTGCAGGCTCAGGGCCTGCCGGTAATCGCCATCGACCGGATGATGCCGCCGGAGCAGTTCTGCTCGGTGATCAGCGACGATCAGCAGGCCAGCCTGCAACTGACCCAGAGCCTGCTGCAACCCGAACCCCGGCAGATAGTGCTGCTGGGCGCGCGCCCGGAACTGAGCATCAGCCAAGACCGCGCCGCCGGTTTCCGCCAGGCCCTGCAAGGTTTTGGCGGGCAGGTGCTGGTGGAGCACGGCGAGGCGTTCAGCCGCGACTGCGGCCGCCAATTGATGGAGGAGTTGCTGCAGCGCCTGGGGCATTTGCCGGACGCGCTGGTGACCACCTCCTATGTGCTGTTGCAGGGGGTGTTCGATGCCTTGCACGACTTCCCGTTGAAATCCCGGCCGCTGCGCCTGGGCACCTTTGGCGATACCCAGTTGCTGGATTTCCTGCCGCTGCCGGTGAACGCCATGGCCCAGCAGCATCAGCTGATTGCCGAAAAAGCCCTGCAACTGGCCCTGGCGGCCATCGAGGAAGGCCATTATCAGCCCGGCGTGCAGGCCATTGCCCGAACCTTCAAGCAGCGCATCCTGCAGGGCTGAACCGTGGTGCTGATCGACAGCCATACCCACCTGGATTTTCCCGACTTCGACAACGACCGTGAGGCGCTGCTGGCAAACAGCCGCGCCCAGGGCGTCGGGCCCATGGTGGTGCTGGGGGTGTATCAAGCCAATTGGCAGCGGCTCTGGGACCTGGTGCAAAGCGATGCCCAGCTATACGCCGCCTTTGGCTTGCATCCGGTGTACCTGGACGACCACCAACCGGAACATCTGCAGCAATTGGGGGACTGGCTGACGCGGTTGGCGGGGCACCGGCAAGTGTGCGCGGTGGGCGAAATCGGCCTGGACTACTTTCTGCCGCAACTGGACCGCGAGCGCCAGCAGGCGCTGTTCGAGGCGCAGTTGCAGCTGGCGGCGGATTTCCAGCTACCGGCCCTGTTGCATGTCAGGCGCAGCCATGCGGCAGTGATCGCCACCTTGAAGCGCTTCAAGCTCAAGCGCGGCGGCATCATCCATGCCTTTGCCGGCAGCCGCGAGGAAGCCCGGGAGTACCTCAAGCTGGGTTTCAAGCTGGGCCTGGGCGGTGCGGCCACCTGGCCTCAAGCCCTGCGCCTGCGCAAGGTGATCGCCGAGCTGCCGCTGGAATCCCTGGTGCTGGAGACCGATGCGCCGGACATGGCCCCGGCCATGTTTCCCGGCCAGCGCAACAGCCCCCAGCACTTGCCGGCGATTTGCGCCGCCCTGGCAGACATCATCGGCATCGCGCCCGAACAACTGGCCAGCGCCAGCACCCGCAACGCCTGCGAACTGTTCGGCTGGTCCTCAGGCGGCCTGTAGCAGTAAGGGGCGGCGCTGCCGACGCCGGGCCTGGCCCATCAGCAGCAGGTAACCCAGCAACATCAACGCCGAGATCCAGAGTTGCTGAGCCAGGCTCACCAACCCTATCCACTCCAGCACCAGGGTCACCAGCCATACCGTGGCGCACAGCACGATCAGCATGGCCCGCAAGGTCGCGATGGAGCCCAGGGTCTTGAGGCGCTTGAGCTGTTCCGGGCAGTCGAGTTTCAAGGCTTTGCCGCAGTGATTGCAGGCGAAGGGCTCACGCATGGCCATGGCATTGAGGTGCCAGGGCGCAAGGTCGAGCAGGGTCTGGCAATGGGCACAGCGGCCCAGCACTCCAGAGGTGGCGGTCATCAGCGTATTTCCTGAAGCCAAGGGGCAAACCCTGGCGGTCTGGTCGAGCCGCCCCAGGTGGGGCGCTCAAAAACGGACACGCAGGGAAACAGGAAACACACACCAAACAAAGCACTTAATTACTACAGGTTGTTGGCGAGCCGGCGAAGCCCCCGATTGCTGCGGGCTTCGCCTGGGCCAGAGGGTCAGACTCGGAAGGCGCCAATCAACTGCTTGAGCTGCACCACCTGGACCGATAACTGGCGGCTGGCGTTCTCGGTCTGGTGCGCGCCCTCGGCGGTGCGCTCGCCGGCACGGTTGATCTCGACGATGTTCTGGTCGATATCGTGGGCCACCGCGGTCTGCTGCTCCACCGCGGCGGCGATCTGCTGGTTCTGGTCGACGATCATGCCCACCGCGCCGAGGATGTTTTCCAGTGCCTGCTGCACCTTCTCCGACTGATCCACGGTGCCATTGGCCATGGCGTGGCTGCTGCCCATGGCCTTGACTGCGGCGCTGACGCCACCGTGGAGCTTGCTGATCATCGCCTCGATTTCCTCGGTGGACTGCTGGGTGCGCTTGGCCAGGGTGCGCACCTCATCGGCGACCACGGCAAAGCCCCTGCCCTGCTCGCCGGCCCGGGCCGCTTCGATGGCGGCATTGAGCGCCAGCAGGTTGGTCTGCTCGGCGATGCTCTTGATCACTTCCAGCACCTGGCTGATGGACTGGCTGTCGCTGGCCAGCTGATTGATCACCAGCACCGACTGGTCGATCTCGCTGGCCAGCCGGGCAATGCTGCCCTGTTGCGACTCCACCAGCCCGCGACCATTGACGGTTTCCTGATTGACGCTGTGGGCACTGCTGACCGCCGCCGCCGCACTGCGGGCCACTTCCTGGGAAGTGGCAGACATCTGGTTCATGGCAGTGGCCACCTGCTCGATCTGGCTGCGCTGGCCAGCCACCGCCTGGTTGCTCTGGGCCGAGACGTTTTCCACCTGCCCGGCCTGGCGCTCCACTTCGCTGACGGTGTGGCCCACGCGTTCGATCAGGTCGTGGATCTTGCGCACCGTGCCATTGAACACGCTGCCCAGTTCCCCCAGTTCATCGCGGCTGTGGGCGGTGAAGGTCACGGTCATGTCCCCGGCCGCCACGGTGTCCATCATCGCCCCCAGGCGCCGCAGGGTGGTGCGGGTGGAGAGGTAGAAACCGCCGTACAGGTAGACGATGGAGAGAAACACCAGGGCCAGGGCCGCCACCAGCAACAGCATATGGCTGCGGTTCTGCTCAAGGCGCTGTTGCAGTTCGACATCGAGGAATTTCAGGGTGCCTTCGTTGAGCTGGTAGGTTTGCGCCATCAGGCCGCTGATCTTGTCGTAGAAGGCTTGCCAGGGCGCATCCAGGGTGTCGGCCATCACCACCTGTTCCTCGAACACTTCACTGGCCTGCTTGAGGCTGGCGCGACTGGCATTGGCCAGCCCGTCGAGGCTGTCGTGGGCGGCACGGCTGGAGCCCAGGGCATCCTGCAGCTTGAGGGCATATTCGGCCTGGAGCTTTTCGATCTGCACCTGCAGCTCATCGAAACGGGTGCTGGACGAGGAGTTGAGAAAACCCAGCCCCAGGGAATAGGCGCCCATGGCTCGGCCTTCGCCCAGCACCTGGGTGATTTTCGGCGTGACGCTGGTGACCAGTTCGCTGAGCTGGCGGATATCGCTCTGGCCATCGCGACTCAGGCCGGACTGGCTGGCGATGATCTGGCTGAAGATCTGCGCGCTGGTCACCAGCTTGCCGATCAGCGCACTCTTGTCTTGCACCGAACGCTCCACCTGCTGGGCCTTGAAGGCGACCACCAGCTCATCGCGCTTGGCGTTGAACACCTCCACCTGCTGCGGGTCGACGGTGACCGCCTGCAACGCCTGCAGGTGTTCGAGCACGGATTTTTCCAGGGCGACTATCTTGCCTTCCAGGTCCCGGGCCTTGTCGGACTGGCCGAGGCTGGCGTTGATCTGCACCAGGTTGTTGAGGGTCTCCAGGTCGCGCCGCAGGCTGAGGCTGCTGCCCAGCAGGTCGAGGCTCTGCAGCTCGACTTGGGTGCCCTGGAATTCGCGGTAGGAGTCGCGCACCAGGTAGAAGTTGGTCACCAGCATGGGAACAAAGAACAGCACGCTGATCAGGCTGAACTTCATGCCGAAGCTCAGGCGGTTCATCAGCGCGACAGCGGGATAGAGCAAACTCTTCACAAGGAAGTCTCCCTTTTTCTTTTATTTTTATTGGCAGGCAGGCGAAGGCAGCACAGGGCCACTATTCGGCGCTCCGTCTGTATAGCTCAATTTCGGGGGAGGTTTTGTAACTTAAAGTTAACCACTGGCGGGGTGCGCTGCGCAGCCCGGGAAATGCCCACCAGGTGGCGAGGGAGCTGGCTCCCGTTCGACGGCTCCACCGTCGCCAGGTTTGCCTCGCGGTGTGGGGATGGGCTGCCGTGCAGCCCAGCGGGAGCAAGCTCCCTCGCCACCATAAGCCAGGGGCGGGCTCAGGCGAGGACGGTCCACAGGGCAAAGCCGGCGTACCAGAGCACTGCCGCGCGCAGCAGCAGCTCCCAGATGCGGTCCAGGCTGTTGATGCCTTCGGGTCCGGTCACCGGTGGTGGGATCTCGGCGGCCACCAGGCCGACCTTGCCCACCAGTTGCGCGGCGCTGATGTGCCAGTTGAGCAGTTCGTGGAGCATCACCCGGCTCACGGCGACAAAGTTGCCCACCAGGGCAAAGCTGGCCGCCAGCAGCCGCACCGGCAGCCAGTCGAAGGCATGACGCAACTGCGCCGCACGCTCCACCAGGGCCGGGTTCTTGCCGTGCTCGGCGGCCAGGGCCAGCAGGCGGTAGCTCAGGGCCGCCACCGGCCCTAGCAGGAAGTACCAGAAAATCACCACGAAGAAGCTCTGGAAGGCTTGCCACAGCAGGTGGCCCTGGACCCGTTCCAGCAGTTGCTCGCCATCGTCGGCACAGATATCCAGGTCGCGCTTGGCCACGTGCAGCGCGGCTTGCAGGTCTTCGCGGCGCCAGGCATCACGAAAGGGCCCGAGGCCGGCCAACAGGTCGCCACGCCCCAGGGCATAGATCACCACCAGCAGGTGCACCGGCAGGGCGAGCAAGCCGTAGGCCAAGGGTTGCAGCACCAGCAGCAGCAAACCCAGCAGCGTCACCGGCAGCAGCACCAGCAGCGCCAGCAGCAGCCAGGGACGTGCGCCCAGGCGCGCCGTGGCTTCCAGCCGTGCCAGTTGCCCCAGCCACCAGCCGTCGCGCTGAATCCGCTGACGCAAGGCCGAGAACTTCTCGACCCACACCGCCAATAGCAACACCAGAAAACTCATGCTCCTTCCCCCTTGTTCAAGGCGGCACGATAGCGTGCCCAGTCAAACGCCGGGCCCGGATCGGTCTTGCGTCCGGGCGCGATATCGCTATGGCCACAGATCCGTTGTGGCGTGATGGCGGCGAAGGCCGCCTGCAATTGTGCGGTCAGGGCAATCAAGGACTGGTACTGGGCGTCACTGAAGGGCAACTCGTCGGTGCCCTCGAGCTCGATGCCCAAGGAATAGTCATTGCAGGTCTCGCGCCCCTCGAAGCTCGACACCCCGGCATGCCAGGCCCGCTCCAGACAGGAGACAAACTGGGTGACCGTGCCGTCACGTTCGATCAGAAAATGCGCGGACACGCGCAAGTCGGCGATCCCGGCAAAATAGGGATGCTCTGTGACATCAAGGCGATTCTGGAAGAATTCCTGCACCTTGCCGGTGCCAAACTGCCCCGGCGGCAGGCTGATGTTGTGGATCACCAGCAGGGAGATCTCGCCCGCCGGACGCTCATTGAAATTGGCTGACGGGCAATGCCGTACGCCATCACACCAACCCGTGGCAGGGTCCAGCCGCATACCTATTCCTTCAACTAAAGCCTTGAGTGGCCCAGTATGCCGCGTTCGCCCCCCAGGTTGCGATCACTTGCCGTGATTGAGCCGCTGCAAGGTGCCGATCACCGACTCCAGGGCTCGGTCGAACAGCAGGGTATCGTCCAGGGTGCGCACCGCGCCGCGGTGAAACTCCAGGGCCAGGCCCATGCGCGTGCGCTCCAGGACCTTGAGCCCGGTGCGATTGACGAACACATACTTGGCCACCGGATGGGGCACTATGGCCGCCAGCTTGCAGCGCAGGCTGTTGTCTTCATCTTCCTGGAATTCGACCCAGGCGCCGAGCCGCAACTGATCGACTTGCAGCACGCTGGGATCATTGGCCGGCAACACCAGGGGCGCGGCCTCCAGAGGCCCCTCCTCGGCAGAAGGGAGAACAATTTCCCGGGCCACCACGACCATCTCCGGAGCTTGCGCTTCAAGGGCCACGCTGCGCTGCTGCTCGGCCAGGGCCTGGTGTTCGAACGCTTGCAGGTGCAGCAACTCCAGCTGGCTGAAGAACTCACTGGTGGCGAACGGATCGAACGCCGCGTTGCTCAAGCCATCACGCAAGCCCTTGAGCAACCCCGGCACCAGGGCCAGCAGGCGCATGGCGCTGTCTGGCTGCTCATGGCGCTGCACGCTCCAGATCAGGTCGTGCAGGGTCTGCTCGGCGCTCTGCCATTCAAGCGAACCATCACCGTGCTTGAGGCAACTTAACAGCAGCACCTGGCTCCAGGCGTCGCGCACAAAATCCACCACCTTGTGCGGCAGCACCTTGCCCAGCAAGGCCTGGTTAAGCACCTGCTCGACCCGCCGACGGGCCAGCTCGGCCCGGGCCCGGCCTTCTTCGGCATCGCGGAGGCGTTGTTCGAGCAACTCGGCGCGGCGGCGCTCATCGGCGGTGAAGGCAAGAAAATCCGCCAGCAGTTCGGAAAAGATCGCCGGGTCGTCGCTGAACTCGCTCAGCAGGCGCTGCACCACCTGTTCGATGCGCAGGTACAGGCTGTCGCGCTGGTGGTCGTCGCAAGCGCCCCAGCCCATGGCGGCGGCGGCAATCTCGTTGAGCAGGCGGCGGGCCGGATGGCTGCCGCGGCTGAAGAAGCTTTTGTCCAGCACCGCCACCTTGAGCATGGGAATCTGCAAGCGACCGATCAGGGCCTTGAGCGATGCAGGCAGGTTGCGGTCGTCGAGGATGCACTCGAAAAGCATGGCGATCAGGTTGATCACGTCCTCATCAGCCACATCCACCACCCGCGACTTGCCACTCTTGACGCTGACCCGGGTAAGCAATTGTTCGAGCTGGTTGCGCAGGTCGAAATCGTCCTGGGCGCTGGGCGCCGGCACATATTGCTGCAGGTGCGAAAGCAGGCGCAGCAGGTCGCGGGTGGAGATCGGCTGGGTTTCGGCGCTGGCTTCCAGGGTCGGGGCGACGCTGCCACGCACTCGCAGCAGCAGGGTCTGCAGGGCGGCGAAGACTTCCTGCACGCTTTCGTCGATGGGATTTTGCCCGGGCTTGAGCATGCCACCTTCGGCAGCGGCCTCCTGGGTCTCGGAGCGAGCATGGTCGCTGACTCGCCGGGCCGGTGCCGGCATCAGCTCCGGCAGAATGCCGGTGGCGATCAACAGTTGGTTGGCCTCGCCATACAGCTGCTCGGCATCGCTAAGCACATAGCGCTCGAACAGCTTGAGGATGATCAGCTTGACCTTGATCCCCACACCCAGGCTGCGCCCGGCCTGGAGGAAGTGTTCACAGAGCAGTGCTGGCCCCAGTGGGTTCTGCCCATCCATAAGGCGTCGGCCCAACAGCACCCCGAGGCGCGCGCTCAATTGCCCCAAGGCAAAACCGTCGCGGTTGAGCACCTTGGCCACCATGGCCTCCACGGCCAGTTTCTTTTCCAGGTCATCCTGGGAAGGTTCAGCCGCAAAGGCGTAGGCCACGCCATGGGGAATGGCCTGGGCCGGGTCGTATTGCACCAGGCCGGCAAAGGCCTCGGAGAATTTTTCCAGGAAGCCGCGTTCGATGCTCTTGCGCTTCAGGCGCAGGTCGCGCATGGCTTCAAAGAGGATGTTCTGCTCGACATTGCTCTGCGCCCGGTCAGCCATTTCGAACAGGGTGTCGTCGGCGTTATCGAACAACTCCTGCAAGCCATGGCGCAATTGCTGGGCGGCCTTGTCACGAACCTGAAGCAGAATCACCGGCAGGCGGGCAAGCGGCGAAGCGCTCGCCTGATCTGTAGCCGCCTTGTGCAAAGGCACTACATTCCCGTCGTTGTGCATCCAAGCCTCCTGGAAAGGTGATTCTTCGGTTCGAGATCAAGTTTCAGTCGAGCCGACGACGTTCACAGTCGGCTGTTCAGCGCAGGACAAGGCACGGCGCTGTACTTCAATTAAGGGGGAGCCAAAGATACGTCAAAGCTATGACGTCAATTACAAGTCATATTATCTTGTAAAAGTCCCCTCTTACGCCAGCAGACTCTGTCGCCAGCCCAGAAATAACCTCCACCTGTCCGAGAAAAGCCCCTCTTAGCCTTGGGACAATTCGACGAGAGACAGGTTCGCCAAGCGCTTGCCGGTACTCGGTACCTTGGGTTCGCCGATCCCATGCCCCTATAATCGGCGCACTTTGTTTGTGGAGTCCGTTATGCCGAATCTACGCCTCGCCGACCTGACCGCCGAAATCGAAGCCAACGTGCGCCGTGCGCTGCTGGAAGACATCGGCAGCGGCGATATCACCGCGCAACTGATCCCGGCCGAACGCCTGGCCAAAGCCACCATCATTACCCGCGAAGCCGCAGTGATTGCGGGTACTGCCTGGGTCGATGCGGTGTTCCGCCAGTTGGACCCACGGGTCGCGGTGCATTGGCAAGTGGCCGACGGTGAGCGAGTGGTGCCCAACCAGGCACTGTTCCACCTCGAAGGCCCGGCCCGTTCGCTGCTCACCGGCGAACGCAGCGCGCTGAACTTCCTGCAGCTGCTGTCCGGGGTGGCCACGCGCGCGCGCTACCTGGCCGACTTTGTCGGCGACACCCAGGTCAAGCTGCTGGACACCCGCAAGACCCTGCCGGGCCTGCGCCTGGCGCAGAAATACGCGGTGACCTGCGGCGGCTGCCACAACCATCGCATCGGCCTGTACGACGCCTTCCTGATCAAGGAAAACCATATCGCCGCCTGCGGTGGCATCGCCCAGGCGGTCAGCGCCGCCCACCGGATTGCCCCGGGCAAGCCGGTGGAAGTGGAAGTGGAAAGCCTGGGAGAGCTGAAGGAAGCCCTGGCTGCCGGTGCCGACATCATCATGCTCGACGAGTTGAGCCTGGATGACATGCGCGAGGCCGTACGCCTGAATGCCGGCAAGGCCAAGCTCGAAGCCAGCGGCGGGATCAATGAAAGCACCCTGCGTCCGATTGCCGAAACCGGGGTGGATTACATCTCCATCGGTGCCATGACCAAGGACGTCAAGGCGCTGGACCTGTCGATGCGCCTGAGTCTCTGAGGAGCAGCGGCAAGCTTCAAGCTACAAGACACTTGCAGCTTGAAGCTTGCGACTTGCCGCTGCGCTCAAGCGTCTATTTCGTTGAGTTCCAGGTAGTCCTGGAGGTCCATGCCGAGTGCTTCAGCAACCTCCTGATGCACTTCCAGGCGCATGGCCTTGAGCTCTTCCGGGCTCTCGGCCACCAGATCGAGCACCAGTTCCCACGGCTCGATGCCGCGTGACTCCGCCTCGTCCTCAAATGCCCATTGCGCCTGCTGCTTCTGCTCTTCGGGGCTCAGGGCGCTGATTTCCTCTTGCAAGGAAGGCGTGGCAGCCAGGTACCGTTCAAGCGCTACGTCGATTCTCGCTTCTTTAGGAATCATCTCGTTCTCTCTGATCATGGGAATGGAGGATGGATCTGTATCGTCAGGATCTCTCTGCCGAAAAACCGTTGAAGCCTTGATCTATCGGGCCTGCAGAACCATTCGGGATCATCTGAAAACAGCATGCTGGTACTCAGACAGAAGCCGAATATAGGACCTTTGCCCGAGGATTTATATGACTCGATGCAGCCTTTACTGAAAAACCAGCCGTTTCCGTTTCGATATGGCAGGGCTGCCAGGTAGGTTGCGGGAACCAGGTGTCATCCATGCAGTCATAGCGATGTGCCATATCGGCACTTCACAAGGAAGCTCAGTGATGCCCAGTCGTTCAAAGCCAGCGTCAGCCCTCCTTTCAATCAGCATGACGGCGCTGTTGCTCGGTAGCATGGCACTCCCCCTGCCGGCCCTGGCGGCCATTGATTACCAGGGCAGCAGTTCCTCGTCCTCCGATCAGCTCGGGGTCATCCATCGCGACGCCCACGGAACCTACACGCTGCATAGCTCAGGCTACAGCAGCGCTGACTTGGAGAAACTGCAGGACCAGCTGAAAAGCACCCATACCGAGATGGAGAAGCTGCAGAGCACCATCAGTGATCAGGCCCGAACGATCGAGGAGCTCAAGCGCAGCGTGAACGATCTCAGCAGCAGGGTGAAATAAACCGCGACTTGAAACGCCAAGCCCGCAGCTAGCGGGCTTGGTCTTATGCATCTTGTGGCGGAGACAGAAAGCGAATCCGGGGTAAAGAACCAAGATGAGTCGGTTGGCTCAGATGGGGTCACGCTCAGCCTGCTGCTGTTGCTTTTCTCAAGCAAGCGCCTGTTTTCCCGACCTCGATAAACCTTCTTAGGTTATCAAGAATATCGTATTCCTGAACTTCCCCATCGCGGGTAATGAGCATCCCGGCCTTAACCAACCATAGATGCCCTTCCTTGCTTTGATTAGGAATGACAGACACCACGATATTGAACTTTGAATTCCCCGGAAGGGGCCTGGACACCTTAGCTTCCGCAAAGTTGAACGTGAGTTGATTATCAACTGGCGAGACACTCTGCGCACTGACAATAGGCAGTTTGGCACTTGCAGCCGAAGGAAACTTAGCGGAATACAGCACACTTCCGCCCTGTACCTCCTTGGTTATTTCCAAGAAATATTGTTCGAGGTCTTTCGCATTGGTTGGCGTGGTGCATGCGTCGCCTTCGGCTGCAAAATATTTTCCTTCAAACTCATAAGCTGGCTGCTTCTCGCAGGCGGCAAGGGACAGCGACACGACTCCGATTAAAGCCAACTTCCACGTCTTCACACTGAACACTCCATGATTCCCAGGCGTCATTATGGGCAATAGCCTTCACGGGCACCACCTGAATCACGGACAGCATCAAGCATTAGCATGGGCAACTGAGCGCAAATTTTCCGCTGACACAAAAGCCAGCGTTACTTGTGCGCCGAAGACGCTATAGAGCTTAAATATGTTATGCAGGGTACAGACGAGAGAAGATTAGTTGAGGAAAACATCTCTTACGCATAAACACCCATAAAATATGAGGCGCACTTAAACAACCAACTACAAGAGTGCTTAACTGAATAAAACAGCAAACTCTGAAGCGTCCAGAATGAACTCTGGTGAATGCCCACCCTGAACTCTCAACGCTCAGGCTAAACCCTATAACTGGTGCCGGAGACAGGAATCGAACCTGCGACCTTCGCGTTACGAGTGCGCTGCTCTACCGACTGAGCTACACCGGCGTGGGCTAAAACCTAGCACTGGTGCCCGGTAGCGGCAACCAGGAGGTTTTCTGCGGATAGCAAAACGCCCCGAACCAGTCGGGGCGTTTGCTTGTGCAGCGTCAGGCTAGAGGGCGATTAAACGCCCGAAGCCTTGGCAGCCGCCACGTCCTTGATGGACAGCTTGATACGGCCGCGGTTGTCCACGTCCAGTACCAGCACTTCCACTTCCTGACCTTCCTTGAGGATGTCGGTGACTTTCTCGACGCGAGCATCGCTCAGCATGGAGATGTGCACCAGACCGTCCTTGCCCGGAAGGATGTTGACGAAGGCGCCGAAGTCGACGATGCGCTCAACCTTGCCGACGTAGATCTTGCCGATCTCGGCTTCCGCGGTGATGCCCAGAACGCGCTGACGCGCGGCCTCTGCAGCTTCCTTGGTTTCGCCGAAGATCTTGATCGAGCCGTCGTCTTCGATGTCGATCGAAGCCTTGGTTTCTTCGCAGATCGCGCGGATGGTGGCGCCGCCTTTACCGATGACGTCACGGATCTTGTCGGTGTCGATCTTCATCGCGATCATGGTCGGTGCGTTGGCCGACAGTTCGCTACGGGATTGACCGATGATCTGGTTCATCTGGCCGAGGATGTTCAGGCGAGCTTCCAGGGCCTGGCCCAGGGCGATCTCCATGATTTCTTCGGTGATGCCCTTGATCTTGATGTCCATCTGCAGCGCGGTAACACCCTTGGCGGTACCGGCCACTTTGAAGTCCATGTCGCCCAGGTGGTCTTCGTCACCCAGGATGTCGGTCAGGACGGCGAATTTCTCGCCTTCTTTCACCAGACCCATGGCGATACCCGCAACCGGCGCCTTCATCGGTACACCGGCGTCCATCAGGGCCAGGGAAGCACCGCACACGGAAGCCATGGAGCTGGAACCGTTGGATTCGGTGATTTCCGACACTACGCGGATGGTGTAGGGGAACACGTCGGCGGCTGGCAGCATGGCCTGGACCGAACGACGGGCCAGACGGCCGTGACCGATTTCACGACGACCAGCGCCGCCCATGCGACCACACTCGCCCACCGAGAACGGAGGGAAGTTGTAGTGCAGCATGAAGGGGTCTTTCTTCTCGCCTTCCAGGGTGTCCAGCAGCTGTGCGTCGCGGGCAGTACCCAGGGTCGCAACAACCAGGGCCTGGGTTTCGCCACGGGTGAACAGAGCCGAACCGTGAGTCTTCGGCAGCACGCCGACTTCGATGTTCAGCGGACGTACGGTGCGGGTGTCGCGGCCGTCGATACGTGGCTTGCCGTTGACGATGTTTTCGCGAACGGTGCGGTATTCGATCTCGCCGAAAGCGGCTTTGACGTCGCCGGCGGAAGGCTGGCCTTCTTCACCGGAGAGCTTGGCGACCACTTGGTCTTTCAGCTCGCCCAGGCGGGCATAACGGTCGGCCTTGACGGTGATGGTGTAGGCCTGGGAGATGGCTTCGCCGAACTCGGCACGGATAGCGCCCAGCAGTTCGGTGGCTTCTGGGGCAGCAGCCCAGTCCCAGGTTGGCTTGGCGGCTTCGGCGGCCAGCTCTTTGACAGCCTTGATCACCGACTGGAATTCGTCGTGGGCGAACAGCACGGCGCCCAGCATCTGGTCTTCGGTCAGCTCTTTGGCTTCCGATTCAACCATCAGCACGGCTTCTTCAGTACCGGCCACGACCATGTCCAGGCTGGAAGCAGCAAGCTGCTCGTAGGTCGGGTTCAGCAGGTAGCCGGTGCTTTCGTGGAATGCCACGCGAGCGGCGCCGATCGGGCCGTCGAACGGAATGCCGGAGATGGCCAGGGCAGCCGAGGTACCGATCATCGCAGCGATGTCCGGATCGGTCTTCTTGCTGGTGGAAACCACGGTGCAGACAACCTGCACTTCGTTCATGAAGCCTTCTGGGAACAGCGGACGGATCGGACGGTCGATCAGACGCGAAGTCAGGGTTTCTTTCTCGGAAGGACGGCCTTCACGCTTGAAGAAACCGCCAGGGATCTTACCGGCAGCGTAAGTCTTTTCCTGGTAGTGAACGGACAGAGGGAAGAAGCCCTTGCCTGGATCGGCTTGCTTGGCGCCAACCACGGTCACCAATACGCTGACGTCGTCGTCAACGGTGACCAGCACTGCGCCGGAGGCTTGACGGGCGATACGGCCAGTCTCGAGGGTTACGGTCGACTGACCGAACTGGAATTTTTTGATTACCGGGTTCACGGTGTCCTACCTTCTTTGTGGCTCTTGGGGAAACTGGTGTCTTGCGAAATTCTTGGGCAATGGCGGGAATCGGCCCAGCCTTTATTGTCCAGGTAAAACGGTGTTGCAGATAAAACTTGAGGCTGGAAGCCTGCCATACGCCGGCGGAAAAACCGCTGACGCATGGCAAGCAACCAACCTCATAGCGCAATCGCTGATTAGCGACGCAGACCCAGACGACCGATCAGGGTGCTGTAACGGCTCAGGTCCTTGCCTTTCAGGTAGTCCAGCAGCTTACGACGCTGGTTTACCATGCGGATCAGGCCACGACGGGAGTGGTGGTCTTTACCGTTGGCCTTGAAGTGACCTTGCAGTTTGTTGATGTTGGCGGTCAGCAGTGCAACTTGCACTTCTGGCGAACCAGTGTCACCAACAGCTTGCTGGTAGTCGGTTACGATCTGAGCTTTTTCTTCAACGCTGAGTGCCATGTGGGCAATCCTTATATCAGGAAACCGTTCAAGAACGGTTTCAACAGGCCAGGGACAAATCCCTGTATCTATAAATGAGTAGTGACCGTGCCTGTTGACAGCCACCCTCGCCAGCCTGCTGTTACACAGGCTGGTTCCGGTCATTCTGACCGAATCAGGCGACGCGGCGCGATGCGCCCGTCTTCGCTCACTTCACCGATACCGATAAAGCGACCGTTGTGATCCTGTACTCGCACCATGCCGAACTTCGGTGCGTCCGGGGCACGTACCGGCTGGCCATTGAGCCAGTAGAAGGCACTGTGTTCCGAGAACTGCAGCAGCGGCCAATCCAGCAAGCCGCTGTCCGATGGCATCAGGAAGCGATCCACCGCTTCATTGCCGCCTTCAGCGTGCACCGCCTCGAGCTCTTCCAGGGTGACCGTCTGGGCCAGGCTGAAAGGCCCGGCCTGGGTCCGTCGCAGTTCTGCGACGTAAGCACCGCAACCCAGTTTTTCACCGATATCTTCCACCAGGGTGCGGATATAGGTGCCTTTGCTGCAGTCCACCGCCAGGCGGGCAGTGTCGCCTTCGAAAGCGAGTAATTCCAAGCGCGCAATAGTAACAGAACGCGGTTCGCGCTCCACCACTTCCCCTGCACGAGCCAACTTGTAGAGGGGCTGGCCGTCACGCTTAAGCGCCGAGTACATCGGCGGTATCTGTTTGATTTCACCGCGAAATTCGGGCAAAACCGCTTCGATATCGGTACGACCAACGGTCACCGCCCGCTCCAGCAGAACCTCACCTTCGGCATCTGCAGTGGTGGTGGTCTTGCCCAGTTGCGCCAGGGTTTCGTAACCCTTGTCGGAATCGAGCAGGTATTGCGAGAACTTGGTGGCCTCGCCGAAGCACAGCGGCAGCACGCCGGTGGCCAGGGGGTCGAGGCTGCCGGTATGACCGGCCTTTTCGGCATTGAGCAACCAACGGACCTTCTGCAAGGCCGCGTTGGAGGTGAAGCCCAGCGGCTTGTCCAGAAGGATGATGCCGCTGACGTTACGACGGATACGCTTGACCTGAGCCACCGCTTACTCCTTGGCGTCTTCAGGGGCAGGCGCGTCGCCATGCTGGCTGTCTTCAGCCACGGCACGCTCGATCAGGGCCGACAGGTGTGCCCCGCGGGCTACGCTCTCGTCGTAATGGAAGTGCAGTTGCGGCACGCTGCGCAGCTTCATTTCCCGGGCCAGTTGCATGCGCAGGAAACCTGCCGCCGAGTTCAGCACCTTGATGCTCTGGGTGATTTCCTCAGGATTCTCCTGACCCATCACAGTGATGAAGATCTTCGCGTGGCCGACGTCGCGGCTGACTTCCACGGCGGTGATGGTCACCAGGCCGACACGTGGATCCTTGACTTCACGGCGGATCAGTTGCGCCAGTTCGCGCTGCATCTGATCACCGATACGTTGGGTACGGCTGTATTCTTTTGCCATGTCTTGTTACCTGTTACTGCCTCACGGCGAAACCCGTGTGGTCTGAAAGCGGCAAACGCCCGGCCTGGCAGAAGCCGGACCGGGCGTTGCGTTTGAGGCCGCTGGCGGCCCCGGGCATGTTGTTGCCACGGGCCACCAGGGCTCTTGAAGTGCGCGAGTCAGAGGCTGCGAGCAACCTGAACCTTCTCGAAGACTTCGATCTTGTCGCCGACCTTGACGTCGTTGTAGCTCTTCACGCCGATACCGCACTCCATGCCGGAACGCACTTCGGACGCGTCATCCTTGAAGCGGCGCAGGGATTCCAGCTCGCCTTCGAAGATAACGATGTCTTCACGCAGTACACGGATTGGACGGTTACGGTGCACGACACCTTCGATGACCATGCAACCGGCGATCGCACCGAACTTCGGCGAGCGGAACACGTCGCGAACTTCGGCAATACCCAGGATGTTCTCGCGAACGTCGCTGCCGAGCATACCGGTCAGGGCTTTCTTGACGTCTTCGATGATGTCGTAGATCACGTTGTAGTAACGCATATCCAGACCTTCCTGCTCGACGATCTTGCGCGCGCCGGCATCGGCACGCACGTTGAAGCCGAACAGTACAGCGTTGGAGGCCAGTGCCAGGTTGGCGTCGCTTTCGGTGATACCACCGACGCCGCCGCCCACTACGCGCACTTGCACTTCGTCGTTGCCCAGGCCATTCAGAGCGCCCTGCAGAGCTTCCAACGAACCACGGACGTCGGATTTGAGGACGATGTTAAGCGTCTTCTTCTCTTCCTGGCCCATGTTTTCGAAGATGTTTTCCAGCTTGCCGGCGTGAGCACGGGCCAGCTTGACTTCGCGGAACTTGCCTTGACGGAACAGAGCCACTTCACGGGCTTTCTTCTCGTCAGCCACTACGCTCATCTCGTCGCCAGCGTCCGGGGTACCGTCCAGGCCAAGGATCTCGACCGGAATGGAAGGACCGGCTTCCTTGATTGGCTTGCCGTTCTCGTCGAGCATGGCGCGCACGCGGCCATAGTTCGAACCCACCAGCACCATGTCGCCTTGACGCAGAGTACCGTCCTGAACCAGCACGGTCGCTACCGGGCCACGGCCCTTGTCAAGACGGGACTCGACTACCACACCACGGCCTGGAGCCGAAGGAGTGGCCTTGAGTTCCAGTACTTCAGCCTGCAGCAGAACAGCTTCCAGCAGGTCGTCGACGCCGGTACCCATTTTCGCGGAGACCGGTACGAACGGGGTATCGCCACCCCAGTCTTCGGACGTCACGCCGTGAACCGAGAGCTCACTGCGGATACGATCCAGATCAGCGCCTGGCTTGTCGATCTTGTTCACCGCAACCACCAGCGGAACGCCGGCAGCTTGTGCGTGCTGAACGGCTTCAATGGTCTGCGGCATTACGCCGTCGTCCGCTGCAACCACCAGGATCACGATGTCGGTAGCCTTGGCACCACGAGCACGCATGGCGGTAAACGCAGCGTGACCCGGGGTGTCGAGGAAGGTGACCATGCCGCGATCGGTTTCTACGTGGTAGGCACCGATGTGCTGGGTGATGCCACCGGCTTCGCCCGCGGCCACTTTGGCGCGACGGATGTAGTCCAGCAGCGAGGTCTTACCATGGTCAACGTGACCCATTACGGTCACGACCGGCGCACGGGCAACCGCTTCACCTTCGAACTTCAGGGACTCGGCCAGGGAATCTTCCAGGGCGGTGTCGCTGATCAGGGTCACTTTGTGGCCCAGTTCCTCAGCAACCAGCTGGGCAGTTTCCTGGTCCAGTACCTGGTTGATGGTGGCTGGAGTACCCAGCTTGAACATGAACTTGATGACTTCGGCAGCCTTCACCGACATCTGCTGGGCCAGTTCGCCCACGGTGATGGTTTCGCCGATCTGCACGTCACGAATCACAGGACCGGTAGGGTTCTGGAAGCCGTGGGCATTGCGTTTCTTCAGCTTGGCCTTACCGCGACCACCACGACGGAAGCCATCGCTTTCTTCGTCGGTGGTACGTGGGGCAACGCGAGGCGCAGGCGCCTTTTCCTTGACCGAGGCGCGATGTGGAGCGTTCTTGCGCTCGCCATCGCCGCCACGACGGTTGTCGTCGTTACGGGTTTTATCCGGACGACGCTGCTCGTCCTTCTTGCGTGCGTCAACCGCAGGAGCGGCTACCGGCGCTTCCTGCACGGTCTCTACAGCTACAGGCTCGGGAGCCGGGGCTGCAACTGCTGCGACCACAGGTTCGGCAACCGGAGCAGGCTGGCGACGCGCTTCTTCTTCGGCGCGGCGCTTGGCTTCTTCTTCAGCCTTCTGGCGGGCAGCGTTTTCTACTGCGCGACGTTCTTCCAGCTCGCGCTGACGCTCGGCTTCGATTTCTTCCGGGCTGCGCTGCACGAAGACTTTCTTCTTGCGCACTTCAACACTGATGCTCTTGCTGCCGGCAACCCGCAGGGTGCTGGTGGTCTTGCGCTGCAAAGTAATTTTGCGTGGTTCTTCCACTTTCGCCTTGTGACTGCTTTTCAGGTGAGTCAGCAACGATTGCTTCTCACTGTCACTCACATGTTCCTCGGCGGCGGTGTGCGGCAGACCTGCCTCACGCATCTGCTGCAACAGGCGCTCTACCGGTGTTTTGACCTCATCGGCCAGTTGTTTCACCGTGACTTGCGTCATGCACTTCTCTCCTCAGGCCGCGCCTAATTACTCGAACCAGTGGGCTCGGGCGGCCATGATCAACTTGCCGGCACGATCATCGTCAATGCCGTCGATGTCGAGCAGGTCGTCAATAGACTGCTCGGCCAGGTCTTCGCGGGTAATGACGCCGCGCACCGCCAGTTCCATCGCCAAATCCTTGTCCATACCCTCAAGCGAGAGCAGGTCTTCGGCCGGATGGGCGTCTGCCAGCTTTTCCTCAGTAGCGATGGCTTTAGTCAACAAGCGATCCTTGGCACGAGCACGAAGCTCGTTGACGATGTCTTCGTCAAAGCCGTCGATGTTGAGCATTTCTTCCAGCGGTACGTAGGCAATCTCTTCCAGGCTGGTGAAGCCTTCATCAACCAGAACCTGTGCCAGTTCTTCGTCGACTTCCAGCTCGTCGATGAAGTTGCGCAGGATGTCGCCGGTTTCTGCTTGCTGCTTGGCCTGGATGTCCGATTCGGTCATCACGTTCAGGGTCCAGCCAGTCAACTGGCTGGCCAGACGCACGTTCTGACCACCACGACCGATGGCCTGAGCCAGATTGTCTGCGCCTACGGCGATGTCCATGGCATGGGCATCTTCGTCGACGATAATTGCCGCGACTTCAGCCGGCGACATGGCGTTGATCACGAACTGTGCCGGGTTCTCGTCCCACAGGACGATATCCACACGCTCGCCACCCAGCTCGCCGGAAACGGCCTGGACGCGCGAACCGCGCATGCCGATGCACGCGCCCTGCGGGTCGATGCGCTTGTCCTTGGAGCGAACGGCGATCTTGGCTCGCGAACCCGGATCACGGGAGGCGGCCATGACTTCGATCAGGCCTTCGGCAATTTCAGGCACTTCGATACGGAACAGCTCGATGAGCATTTCCGGCGCGGTACGCGACAGGATCAGCTGTGGGCCGCGGTTTTCGGTGCGGATCTCCTTGAGCAGCGCACGCAGGCGCACGCCAACCCGGAAAGTCTCGCGGGAGATGATGTCTTCACGGGCCAGCAGCGCTTCAGCGTTGTTGCCCAGGTCGACGATCACATTGTCACGGGTTACTTTTTTCACGGTGCCGGAGATGATCTCGCCCAGACGCTCGCGATAGGCATCAACCACCTGTGCACGCTCAGCTTCGCGAACCTTCTGCACTATGACCTGCTTGGCAGTCTGCGCAGCGATGCGGCCGAACTCGATGGACTCGATCTTTTCCTCGATCACATCACCGACCTTGGCATCGGGATGAGTTTCGCGGGCCTTGCTCAGCCAGGTTTCCACCGCTGGATCATCCAGATCGGCTTCCTCGACCACCGTCCAGCGACGGAAAGTCTCGTAGGAGCCGGTGTGGCGATTGATATCCACACGCAGGTCCACTTCGTCTTCAAAACGCTTTTTGGTAGCAGTGGCCAGGGCCAGCTCCAGCGCTTCAAAAATCACGCTTGCCGGTACACCCTTTTCATTGGATACCGACTCAACAACCAGCAGTACTTCTTTGCTCATCGTACGCCTCGCCTTTCGCAAGCCATTGGATCCGCGGGATCCGCGTCTCAGTCAAAACTGGGAATAATGTTGGCCTTGTCGATCATATCGATCGGCAACAGGAACTCGTGGTTATCCACCTGCACCACGACGTCCTGCTCCTCCACCCCGCGGAGAAGGCCCTGAAAATTACGCCGACCTTCGAAGGGCGAGCGCAGCTTGATCTTCACTTGCTCACCGACATACTTGGCAAACTGTTCCAGGGTGAACAGCGGGCGTTCCATGCCAGGCGAGGAAACTTCAAGGGTGTATTCGACGGAAATCGGATCTTCTACGTCGAGGACACCGCTGAGCTGACGGCTGACAATGGCACAATCGTCCACCAGCACGCCGCCTTCCTTATCGATATAAACGCGCAACATTGAGTGGCGGCCCTGAGCCGAAAACTCGATACCCCAGCATTCATAGCCAAGGGCCACGACCACCGGGGCCAACAAGGCCTGCAACTGTTCTAGCTTGCTCGACACCTGAACCCCCTCGCGCATGCTTATGCAAATAAAAAATGGGCGAAACGCCCATCCCGGAAACGCCGTTGAATAGCGGCGTATAAAGAATCCAGCTAACAAAAAGCCCCTGAAAAGGGGCTCCGCTAAAACTGGTTGCGGGGGCCGGATTTGAACCGACGACCTTCGGGTTATGAGCCCGACGAGCTACCAGACTGCTCCACCCCGCGACAAAGCTGGGGCGAAAGTATACGACCGATCCCTTTTTGGGTCAATGTAACCTTCCACCTACAAGAAAGCCCGCAACAGCGGGCTCTCCTGATAATTGGTACCGAGAAGGGGACTCGAACCCCTACACCCTATGGGCACAACCACCTCAAGGTTGCGTGTCTACCAATTCCACCACCTCGGCATAGACTACGTTACTGCGTAAAACCCTTCTTACTTCTGCTCTGGAGCTGGAGGTACGTCAGTCGCAGTATTTGCCGACTTTTGCTCTTGGAGCACCGGGACATCATCAGAAGCCGGTTTTTGCTTTGGTACTTCCAACACTGCTGGATTTGGCAAACCTACTTGAGTCAGCTCATGAGCTTTCTCTTTAGCAAAGTAACCTAACCCCAAGCTGGTTATGAAGAAACCGGCGGCAAGTATAGCAGTAAACTTACTAAGAAAGGTAGAGGAACCTTGGCTTCCGAACACAGTATTTGAAGCACCTGCACCGAAAGACGCGCCAGCATCCGCACCTTTACCCTGCTGCAGCAAAACCAGAGCAACTACGCCCAGCGCACCCAGCAGATGAAAAACGACTACGACTGTTTCCAGCATTTTTTCAGTTTCCCGCGGCGCGACAAATCGCACCGAACTCATCTGCATTCAGGGAAGCTCCACCAATGAGCCCCCCATCGATATCCGGCATGCCGAACAGTTCGACCGCATTGGCCGCTTTCACGCTGCCGCCGTATAGAAGCCGCACTCCTCGTGCCACTTCAGAATTCTCTGCCGCCAACTGCGCGCGGATGGCGGCGTGCACATCCTGCGCTTGCTGCGGTGTTGCAGTCAGCCCGGTGCCAATGGCCCAGACCGGCTCGTAAGCGATAACAGCATTGGCGAATGCACCAACACCCAACTCTTCGATAATGCTGCCCAGCTGACGCCCGACAACCTCTAGAGTCTTCCCGGCTTCGCGCTGCTCGAGGGTTTCCCCTACACACAGAATCGGCTTCAGGCCACAGGCCTGCGCTGCCGCGAACTTGCGATTGAGGGTCACGTCACGCTCGCCCATGATAAGGCGGCGCTCGGAGTGCCCAATCAGCACCAGGGAACAACCTGCATCCACCAACTGACTCGGCGCGATCTCGCCCGTCAACGCACCTTGCATGGATTCCACCGCAGAGTTCTGCGCGCCGACCTGAATCGACTTGCCTTTCAAGCCATCAATCACTTGATTGATATACAAGCAAGGCGGGAAAACCGCGACATCAACACCGCTAGGCAAGGCCAGATGACGAAGGCCGTTGATCAGCTCAGCGACGCTGGCGCGGGTACCGTGCATCTTCCAGTTACCAGCAACCATAGGGCGGCGCATGCTTTACCTCGTCGGTCAAAGTGGGCGCAGATGTTACCCAACCAAAACAACACTGGCAAGCTGAAATCAGGCAGAAACTTCAGCAACCAGTTTTGCCAGCTCATCGGCATAGGCCCGAACTTGAGCCTCGTCACTACCTTCGACCATGACACGCACCAAAGGCTCGGTACCGGATTTACGCAACAGAACCCGGCCACGCCCTGCCATGGCGGCGGTCACACGCTCGCACGCCTGCTTGACAGCTGGATGCTCGACCGGATTCTCCCCACCGCCAAAACGCACATTGACCAGCACCTGAGGGCACTTGCGCACCCCTTGACGCGATTGCGCCAGGCTCTCACCGCGCGCCTTGAGCGCCATGAGCACTTGCAGCGCGGCAATGATCGCATCCCCGGTAGTGGCGTGACGGAAGCACACGATATGTCCGGAGTTTTCACCCCCCACCAGCCAGTTACGCTCCAGCAGTTCGGCAATCACATAGCGGTCACCGACATTGGCCCGGACAAATGGAATGCCCAGATCCGCCAGGGCCAGCTCCAGCCCCAGATTGCTCATGAGGGTTCCGACTACGCCGCCCTGCAGCTTGTCACGCTCATGCAGATCACGAGCGATGATGAACAAGAGTTCGTCACCATCGACGATGGCGCCTGTCTGGTCGACCATCAGCACTCGGTCGCCATCACCATCAAAGGCAATGCCCAGATCCGCATGCTCGGCCAGAACCGCAGCCTGCAGTTGCGCCATATGGGTCGAACCGCAGTTCTCGTTGATGTTCAAACCATTGGGCTGTGCAGACAGCACGGTGACCTGCGCCCCCAGCTCACGGAAGACGCTGGGGGCCACTTTGTAGGTTGCACCGTGGGCGCAATCCAGGACGATCTTCAATCCGGCAAAGCTAGTGCTGGATGGCACGCTGCTCTTACAGAACTCGATGTAGCGCCCCGAAGCATCGTTGATCCGCGACACCTTGCCGAGCTTGCTCGATTCCACAACGGTCATCGGAGCGTCCAGCAACTCTTCGATCATCAGTTCGACTTCATCAGGCAACTTGGTGCCTTCACCCGAGAAGAACTTGATGCCGTTGTCGTCATGGGGATTGTGCGAAGCACTGATGACGATACCGGCTTCGGCGTGAAAGGTACGCGTCAGATAGGCAATGGCCGGGGTCGGCATTGGCCCTAGCAGCATGACGTCCGCACCGGCAGCAGACAACCCGGCCTCCAACGCCGACTCGAACATGTAGCCCGAGATGCGCGTGTCCTTGCCCACCAGCACACGACAGGCGCCCATGCTGCGAAAGGCCATGCCTGCGGCCCAGCCGAGCTTGAGCATGAAATCAGGAGTAATAGGGTATTCACCCACACGACCACGAATGCCGTCGGTGCCAAAGTATTTCTTAGTCATAGGTACTCCATCATTCTTATTCGGCGGATTGCACTGCCGTAATCATTCGCACCACGTCCACGGTCTCAGCGACATCATGAACCCGGATAATCTTCGCGCCCTTGGCCACCGCTAGCGCCGCAAGCGCCAGACTGCCGTGCAAACGTTCAGCCACAGGACGATTAAGGGCCTGACCGACCATGCTTTTGCGCGACACCCCAACCAGGAGAGGTCGCCCCAGGGCATGCAGGGCCTCCATATGCTTGAACAGACTCAAGTTGTGCTGGAGGTTTTTGGCAAAACCAAAACCGGGATCAAGGATGATCCGCTCGGCATCTATCCCTGCAGCAGCGCAGGCCGCCACGCGCTCGGCCAGGAATACCCCAACCTCTCGGGTGACATCCTGATAGTGCGGATTGTCCTGCATATCTCCCGGCTCGCCGAGCATGTGCATCAGACAGACCGGCAGGCCAGTAGCCGCCGCCGCATCCAAGGCACCATCACGCCGCAGCGCACGCACATCGTTGATCAGCCCCGCACCAAGGCGAGCGGTTTCACGCATCACTGCCGGAGTCGAAGTATCAACCGAGATGATCACATCCAGCTCACGATGCATGCGCTCAACGACTGGCGCTACACGCTCCAGTTCCTCGATCGGCGAGACGACTCGAGCGCCCGGGCGCGTGGACTCGCCACCGATATCGATCAGCGTAGCACCCGCAGCAACCATAGCCTCGGCATGGCGCAACGCGACATCCACCTGGCTGAAGCGGCCGCCATCGGAAAAGGAATCAGGGGTTACATTGAGGATTCCCATGACATGCGCATGGGCCAAATCAAGAACCCGGTTGCCGCAAGGCAACCGGGTAGAGGAAGAAGCTGAAGTCATTTAAAACCTTAGTGGTCGGCAGCTGGGCCGCCAATGGGTGTTTCCGGACGTTCGTTTTGCACCACCGGAGGAGTAGTGCCCGAACCGCCCTCCCAATCACGAGGTTCACGCGGAGTACGACCAGCCATGATGTCGTCGATCTGATCGGCATCGATGGTTTCATACTTCATCAAGGCATCCGCCATGGCGTCCAGCTTGTCGCGGTTGTCGGTCAGGATCTGCTTCGCAGTGCCGTAGCACTGGTCAATGATGCTGCGCACTTCGGAGTCGATCAGCTTCGCCGTTTCAGCGGAAACACTGGCGTGCTGGCTGCCAGCGCTGCGCCCCAGGAACACCTCGCCCTCTTCTTCGGCATACATCAGCGGGCCGAGCTTCTCGGACAGGCCCCATTTGGTCACCATGTTCCGGGCAATTTGACTGGCACGCATGATGTCGTTGGATGCACCGGTGGTCACGCCATCGAAGCCCAGGGTCATTTCCTCGGCAATACGACCGCCGTAGAGCGAACAGATCTGGCTGATCAGCGCACGCTTGGAAAGGCTGTAGCGATCCTCTTCCGGCAGGAACATGGTGACACCCAGGGCCCGGCCACGAGGAATGATCGAGACCTTGTAGACCGGGTCATGCTCAGGCACGACACGACCAACAATTGCGTGACCGGCTTCGTGATAAGCGGTGTTCTGCTTTTCCTTCTCGGACATGACCATGGATTTGCGCTCGGCGCCCATCATGATCTTGTCCTTGGCCAGCTCGAATTCCTTCATTTCAACGATGCGCTTGCCGCTGCGCGCGGCGAACAGCGATGCCTCGTTCACCAGGTTTGCCAGGTCGGCACCGGAGAAGCCCGGCGTACCACGAGCGATCACCGCTGGCGCAACGTCTTCGCCCATGGGCACCTTGCGCATGTGTACCTTGAGAATCTGCTCACGACCACGGATATCTGGCAGGCCAACCACCACCTGACGGTCGAAACGACCAGGTCGCAGCAGCGCCGGGTCCAATACGTCCGGACGGTTGGTCGCGGCAATCACGATGATGCCGTCGTTCATCTCGAAGCCGTCCATCTCTACCAGCAACTGGTTGAGGGTCTGCTCACGCTCGTCATGACCACCGCCCATGCCGGCACCACGGTGGCGACCAACGGCATCGATTTCGTCGATAAAAATGATGCAAGGCGCATGCTTCTTCGCCTGTTCGAACATGTCGCGAACCCGGCTAGCACCCACACCCACAAACATCTCGACGAAGTCGGAGCCGGAGATGGTGAAGAACGGCACCTTGGCCTCACCAGCAATGGCTTTGGCCAACAGGGTCTTACCAGTACCCGGAGGACCGACCATCAGCACACCGCGAGGAATACGACCGCCCAAGCGCTGGAATTTGCCCGGATCACGGAGAAACTCCACCAACTCACCGACTTCTTCCTTGGCCTCGTCGCAACCAGCAACGTCAGCCAGGGTAGTCTTCACCTGATCTTCGGACAGCAGGCGCGCCTTGCTCTTGCCAAAGCTCATGGGCCCGCCTTTACCACCGGCACCGCCCTGCATCTGACGCATGAAGAACATGAAGACCGCAATAATCACCAGGATCGGGAAGCTGGCTACCAGCAGCTGAGTCCAGATGCTCTGCTGCTCTGGCTGCTTGCCTTCGACCACAACATGGTTGTCTACCAGGTCGCCAATCAGGCCGTTGTCCTGAATCGCAGGACGGATGGTCTTGAAGCTGTCGCCATCGTTGCGTTTGCCGGTAATCACGTAGCCATCAACCGCTACGCGCTCGACCTTGCCATCCTTAACTTGCTGGATGAAGTCGGAATAGTTGAGGGTCTGCGGCTCGTTAGGGCTGGAGAAGTTGTTCATCACCGTCACCAGGACGGCAGCGATGATCAACCACAGGATCAGATTCTTTGCCATGTCGTTCAATTAACTACCCTCTGAAGCAAGCTCCGCTACTGGCGCGCGCTTCGCATGATATTCACCGGCCTAACTTACTACATTACCTACAGCTCTGGCAGGCGCTGTCTGTAACCCTATGTGAAACCTAGACTACACAATATGCGCTTAATCTGACGGGGCGAAATACGAAAATCCTATTGCCCCATCTAAAACCCTTACTTACTCCTCGCGACCACGGAAGCCGCGAGCCAACAGGTACTGCTCTCGAGAGCGATCACGGGAGGATGTCGGTTTGCGCATCTGCACTTTATCGAACATCCGCCGAACACTCTTGTGGTACTCATCAAAACCTTCCCCCTGGAAGATCTTGATCAAGAAATCACCACCTGGACGCAATACGCGACCGGCAAGATCCAGCGCCAGCTCACACAGGAACATAGCCCGAGGCATGTCCACCGCTGGTAACCCACTCATATTGGGGGCCATATCGGAAATCACAAGGTCGACCTCGGAATTTCCAACCGCTTCGAGAATTCGCGCCAACACTGCATCTTCGGTGAAATCCCCCTGAATAAAGGTCACATCGGGGATGCTGTCCATTTCCAGGATATCGGAAGCAATCAAACGCCCCTGCCCACCAATCAGACGACTGGTCACCTGCGACCAACCGCCCGGGGCGGCACCCAGGTCGACAACACTCATTCCAGGGCGGATAAGACGGTCCTTCTCCTGGATCTCCAGCAGCTTGTAGCTGGCACGGGAACGGTACCCATCTTTTTGCGCCATCTTGACGAATGGGTCGTTGAAATGCTCTTTCAGCCAGTTCTGGCTGGTTTTGGAACGGGCCACGGGCCACCTCAAATAAAACGGGTCGTGATTAACTGGGCGGTCCCGGACTCGCTCGGGTAAACTGGCCGCCGCTTTTTTACAAGATCAGACGCAGGGGTCAGATTATGCCGCTCACTCAAGAGCAGAAGAAACAGTACAAATCCATTGGCCACCATCTGAAACCAGTATTGACTGTGGCTGACAACGGTTTGACCGAAGGTGTATTAGCCGAACTTGAACGCGCCTTGAGCGATCACGAGCTGATCAAGGTCAAGCTCAACATCCTTGAGCGCGAATCGCGCCTGGAAGCCATTGCCCAATTGTGCAAGGCCGGCAAGGCAGATCTGGTACAGGTCATCGGCAAGATGGCGCTGATCTACCGCAAGAACGCCAAGGTAAACAAGCAACTGTCGAACGTCCATCGTTTCCACTGACGTCGACTCGGGTCAAGGGTGTGCCTGGCGCACCCTGCCACCCCACCCTGGCACTGGTTGCAACACCAGCACCAAACCGGAAAAGCCCAGAATCAGATAGCTGAACAACTGCCAGCGCTGAGCTTCCGGCAACAGAATGCGTACGCTGAAATACATCGCACACGCATAGATCGCCATCAACAGCAGTTGCCCTCGAATATCCCGCCACAAACTCCTCACGCCCTCGGACTGGATCAACACCAGGGCCTGCAGAACAAGGCACGCCGCGGCAAACCCCACCAGCAACGCACTGAGCAGTGCCGAAACTTCTTCGATAAGCAATGGCGCGAGGCCAATCTGCCCCAGAGCGGGCAACAGACCGAGATGCAGAAACCATAAGCCGCCGACCCACAACATCTGGGCCAGCTGCCAAAGCATGGCGCCCGCATGCAGCGGGCGCCTTCTTTCAGATGTGGCGGACTTCGACAATCTCGTACTCGATAACGCCACCAGGCGTTTTCACTGCCACCACATCACCCTCTTCCTTGGCGATCAAGGCGCGAGCGATAGGCGAACCGACGGAAATCTTGCCGAGCTTGATATCAGCCTCGTCCTCACCAACGATCTGGTAGGTCACGCTTTCGTCGGTTTCGACGTTGGCGATCTCCACGGTGGTACCAAAGATCACCTTGCCGGAATGAGGAATGGTCGTGACGTCGATGACCACCGAATTCTGCAAACGACCTTCGATATCACGGATCCGCGCTTCGACCATGCCTTGCTGTTCGCGAGCGGCATGGTATTCAGCGTTTTCCTTCAGGTCACCCAACTCGCGGGCCGTGCCGATGTCCTGGCTAAGCTTAGGACGCACGACCTTGGTCAGGTGAGTATGTTCTTCTTCCAGGGCGCGAGCGCCCTGGACGGTCATCGGGTATTTATTCATGCCTTCAATCCTGCGTGTAGATCCTGCAAGCGGCGCACGGTTTTTTCAGGACCGAACTTCAACGCTTCACAGATAGCTTCGCCAGCAGCAATGGTGGTGGTGCAGTAGATCTTGTGCTGCAGGGCGTTACGACGAATGGAGTAGGAGTCGGCGATCGACTGACGACCTTCAGTGGTGTTGATGATCAGAGTGACTTCGTCGTTCTTGATCATGTCGACCACGTGCGGACGACCTTCGGTCACCTTGTTCACGCGACGCACTTTCAGGCCTGCCGCCTCGATCACCTTGGCAGTGCCCGCAGTGGCGACCACTTCGAAGCCCAAGTTGATCAGATCACGGGCCACGCCCGCAACCAGCGGTTTGTCATCGTCGCGCACGCTGATAAAGGCAGCCCCGCCGGTCGGCAGTACTTCGCTGGCGCCCATCTGGGCTTTGGCAAAGGCCTCGCCGAAGGTATCGCCCACGCCCATCACTTCGCCGGTGGACTTCATTTCCGGGCCGAGGATCGGGTCGACACCCGGGAACTTGGCGAACGGGAATACCGCTTCCTTGACGCTGTAGAAGTTCGGAATGATTTCCTTGGTGAAGCCCAGCTCTTTCAAAGTCTTGCCGGCCATGACCCGCGCCGCGATCATCGCCAGCGAAGTACCGATGCACTTGGAAACGAAAGGCACGGTACGCGAGGCACGCGGGTTGACTTCGATCACATAGATCTTGTCGCCCTGCAGGGCCAGCTGCACGTTCATCAGGCCGACTACACCCAGCTCCAGGGCCATTTTCTTGACCTGCTCACGAACCTCATCCTGAACATGGGCCGGCAGCGAGTAAGGCGGCAGGGAGCATGCCGAGTCACCGGAGTGAACACCGGCCTGCTCGATGTGCTGCATGATCGCACCGATCACCACGTCGGTACCGTCACAGACCGCATCCACGTCCATCTCGATGGCGCAGTTGAGGAAGTGGTCCAGCAGCACCGGGCTGTCGTTGGACACCTGCACGGCTTCGCGCAGGTAGCGCTTGAGTTCGTCCAGCTCGTAGACGATCTCCATGGCCCGGCCGCCCAGTACGTAGGACGGGCGCACCACCAGCGGATAACCGATGGTGCCGGCAGCACGAATGGCTTCGTCTTCGCTGCGCACGGTGGCGTTTGGCGGCTGGAGCAGGTTCAGGCGCTGAACCATCTGCTGGAAGCGCTCGCGGTCTTCGGCACGGTCAATGGAGTCTGGGCTGGTACCGATGATAGGCACGCCAGCCTCTTCCAGGGCACGAGCCAGTTTCAGCGGAGTCTGGCCGCCGTAGTGGACGATCACGCCCTTCGGCTTCTCGACGCGCACCACTTCCAGCACGTCTTCCAGGGTCAGCGGCTCGAAGTACAGGCGGTCGGAGGTGTCGTAGTCGGTGGAAACGGTTTCCGGGTTGCAGTTGACCATGATGGTCTCGTAACCGTCTTCGCGCAGGGCCAGTGCCGCGTGCACGCAGCAATAGTCGAACTCGATGCCCTGGCCGATACGGTTAGGACCGCCACCCAGGATCATGATCTTGTCGCGGTTCGACGGATTGGCCTCGCACTCTTCCTCGTAGGTCGAGTACAGGTACGCGGTGTCGGTAGCGAACTCGGCCGCGCAGGTGTCGACGCGCTTGTAGACCGGGAACACTTCCAGCTTGTGACGGTGACGACGCAGGTTCTTGTCGGTGATACCCAGCAGCTTGGCCAGACGCTGGTCAGAGAAGCCCTTGCGCTTCAGGCGCAGCATCAGCGCCTTGTCGATATTGGCCAGACCCAGGGTCTTGACCTTCTCTTCGTCCTTGATCAGGTCTTCCATTTGCACCAGGAACCAATGATCGATACCGGTCAGGGCAAAGATTTCATCGCAGCTCATGCCCGAACGCATCGCGTCGGCCACGTACCAGATACGCTCAGCGCCCGGAACGGTCAGCTCGCGCTTGAGAATGCCGGCAGCATCAGGGCTGGCCAGGTCGACTTTCGGGTCCAGGCCGCAAACACCCACTTCCAGACCGCGCAGGGCTTTCTGCAGCGACTCCTGGAAGGTCCGGCCGATGGCCATGACTTCGCCCACGGACTTCATCTGAGTGGTCAGGCGGGCGTCGGCTTTCGGGAATTTCTCGAAGGCAAAGCGTGGCAGCTTGGTCACGACGTAGTCGATCGACGGCTCGAAGGACGCTGGAGTGCGGCCGCCGGTGATGTCGTTCTGCAGCTCGTCGAGGGTGTAGCCGATAGCCAGCTTGGCGGCGATCTTGGCGATCGGGAAGCCGGTGGCCTTCGAGGCCAGGGCCGAGGAACGCGATACCCGCGGGTTCATCTCGATCACTACCATACGGCCAGTGTCCGGGCAGATACCGAACTGCACGTTGGAGCCGCCAGTTTCCACACCGATTTCACGCAGCACCGCCAGGGAGGCGTTGCGCATGATCTGGTATTCCTTGTCGGTCAGGGTCTGTGCTGGGGCAACGGTGATCGAGTCACCGGTGTGCACGCCCATCGGATCGAAGTTCTCGATGGAGCAGACGATGATGCAGTTGTCCTTTTTGTCGCGGACCACCTCCATCTCGTACTCTTTCCAACCGATCAGGGATTCGTCGATCAGCAGTTCCTTGGTTGGCGACAGATCCAGACCACGGGCGCAGATTTCTTCGAACTCTTCACGGTTGTAGGCGATGCCGCCGCCGGTGCCGCCCATGGTGAAGGACGGACGGATGATGCAGGGGAAGCCCAGCTTGTCGAGGACCGCATTGGCCTCTTCCATGCTGTGGGCGATACCCGAGCGCGGGCATTCCAGACCGATGGACTTCATGGCCTTGTCGAAGCGCGAACGGTCTTCAGCCTTGTCGATGGTGTCGGCATTGGCGCCGATCATTTCCACGCCGAACTTCTCCAGAACGCCTTCGCGCTCCAGGTCCAGGGCGCAGTTCAGTGCCGTCTGGCCGCCCATGGTTGGCAGCAGTGCGTCCGGACGCTCCTTCTCGATGATCTTGGCAACGGTCTGCCATTTGATCGGTTCGATGTAGGTGGCATCGGCCATGGCCGGGTCGGTCATGATGGTGGCGGGGTTGGAGTTCACCAGGATGACGCGGAAACCCTCCTCGCGCAGGGCCTTGCAGGCCTGGGCGCCGGAGTAGTCGAATTCGCAGGCCTGGCCGATCACGATCGGGCCAGCGCCGAGAATCAGGATGCTTTTAATATCTGTACGTTTTGGCATGGGTTGTCACTCAAATCCGCAGGTCAGTCGGCAAGCCGTCTTGAACATTCTCTGAGACACCCGAGGGGACTCCACCGGACTTGCCGGGGCCGCCCTCAGGCGTTGCTCGCTACATTTTCAAGGCGAGCGCTCAGCGTCGCTTGGCCATCTCGTTGATGAAACGATCGAACAGCGGCGCCACATCGTTCGGGCCCGGGCTGGCTTCAGGGTGGCCCTGGAAGCTGAACGCGCTCTTGTCGGTACGCTCGATACCCTGCAGGGTGCCGTCGAACAGCGACTTGTGGATTGCCCGGACATTGCCCGGCAGGCTGGTTTCATCCACCGCAAAACCGTGGTTCTGGCTGGTGATCATGACCACGCCGCTGTCCAGATCCTGGACCGGGTGGTTGGCACCGTGATGGCCATGACCCATTTTCACGGTCTTGGCACCGGAGGCCAGGGCCAGCAGTTGGTGACCCAGGCAGATACCGAATACCGGAATCTCGGTCTCGAGCACATCCTTGATGGCCTGGATTGCATAATCGCAAGGCTCGGGATCGCCAGGGCCGTTGGACAGGAACACGCCGTCCGGATTCAGCGCCAGCACGTCGCTGGCTGGCGTCTGGGCTGGCACGACGGTGACGCGGCAACCGCGCTCCACCAGCATGCGCAGGATGTTCAGCTTGACCCCGTAGTCATAGGCCACTACGTGATATGGCAGCTCGGATGCGTCGATGGTCGCGTGGCTGTCGGTCTTCAGGTCCCAGACAGTGGAGCGCCATTCGTAGCTTTGCTTGGTGCTGACGACCTTCGCCAGGTCCATGCCCTTCAGGCCCGGGAAACCGCGTGCCGCGGCAATGGCAGCTTCCTCGGAGATGTTGTCGCCGGCCATGATGCAGCCGTTCTGGGCGCCTTTCTCACGCAGGATGCGGGTCAGGCGACGGGTGTCGATACCAGCGATCGCCACAACGTTGTTGGCTTTCAGGTAGTCGGACAGGGACAGGGTGTTACGCCAGTTGCTGGCCACCAGCGGCAGGTCGCGAATGACCAGGCCAGCCGACCAGACGCGATCGGACTCGGCATCTTCCGGCGTGGTGCCGGTGTTGCCGATATGCGGGTAAGTCAGGGTAACGATCTGCTGGGCGTAGGAAGGATCGGTAAGAATTTCCTGATAGCCGGTCATTGCGGTGTTGAACACCACCTCACCAACGGTCTGACCGTCGGCTCCAATGGCTTCGCCACGAAAAATGCTGCCATCAGCAAGGGCGAGTATGGCTGGCTTAGTCAAGAAGACCTCCCGTAAATAGAGCCTGAAGGGGCGATCGCAGGTTGCAAAAAAGCGGAATGACGTATAGACACGTCACCCCGCTTCTTCATCGAATTATCTGCGCGCTTTTAGTGGACACACTAAAGCTGTAGCTTACAGAAAAAGGCTTTTTCGGTCCACCGCTAATGAGCCTTAAAGGCAAGGGAATGCGACAGAACATCGCTTAGCGGTTGATCACGGGACCGAAGTACAACCTCAGCCCCGCGATCCATGCAATTCAACGCAGGTCCAGCACATCCTGCATGTCGTAAAGACCCGCCTCGCGACCATCCAGCCACAAGGCAGCACGTACCGCGCCCTTGGCGAAAGTCATGCGGCTCGATGCCTTGTGAGTGATCTCCAGACGCTCGCCCTCAGTGGCGAACAACACAGTGTGATCGCCCACCACGTCACCGCCGCGCACAGTGGCGAAACCAATGGTTTCGCGCTCACGCGCGCCGGTATGCCCTTCGCGACCATAGACCGCGACCTGCTGCAGATCACGCCCCAGAGCATTGGCGATGACCTCACCCATGCGCAAGGCAGTGCCCGATGGCGCATCGATCTTGTGCCGGTGATGAGCTTCGATGATTTCGATATCCGCATCATCGCCCAGCACCCGCGCCGCCATGTCCAGCAGCTTCAGCGACAGGTTGACCCCGACACTGAAGTTGGCCGCGAAGACAATGGGAATCTCCTTCCCCGCCTCGGCCAGCAATTGCTTTTCCTTGGCGCCCAAACCCGTGGTGCCGATCACCATGGCCTTGCCGGCCTTGCGACAGAACGCTAGGTTCTTGAGCATCACGTCCGGCAGGGTGAAATCGATCAGCACATCGAACTCATCGACGACTTTTTCCAGGCTGTCGGACATCGACACCCCAAGACGCCCCAGGGACGCCAACTCGCCAGCATCCGCCCCGACCAGTGAACTGCCGGGACGCACAATGGCGGCCGTCAGCCCGGACAGCGGCGAGCGCAGCTGTACAGCCTCGACCAGGGTCTTGCCCATGCGCCCAGCGGCGCCCATCACAGCAATACGTCGCATGCGTTACTCCTTACAGGTCGCCGAAGAAGCGCTTGACGCCCTCGAACCAGCCGGTGGTTTTCGGCGAATGCGAATTGTCGCCTTCCAGCGAACCACGCAACTCTTCCAGCAACTCACGCTGACGACGACTGAGATTGACCGGAGTTTCCACTGCAACGCGGCACATCAGGTCGCCCGCACCACCGCCACGCACTGGCGCCACGCCTTTGCCACGCACGCGGAACTGCTTGCCGGTCTGGGTTCCCTCTGGAATCTTCAGCTTGACCCGGCCATCCAGGGTCGGAATTTCCAGCTCGCCACCCAGGGCCGCATCAACAAAGCTGATCGGTACTTCACAGAACAGATGCTTGCCATCGCGCTGGAAGATCGCGTGCTCGCGCACATTGATCACCACATACAGGTCGCCGGTCGGGCCACCCTGGGCACCTGCTTCGCCCTCACCCGAAAGACGGATGCGGTCACCGGTATCGACACCCGCCGGCACCTTCACCGACAGCGTCTTGTACTCTTCGACACGACCTTCGCCATGACAGGAATCGCACGGATCGGAAATGATCTTGCCCTGCCCCTGGCAACGCGGACAGGTCTGCTGCACCGAGAAGAAGCCCTGCTGCATGCGCACCTGGCCAATGCCACCGCAAGTCGGGCAAGTAACGGGCGAGGAGCCCTTCTTGGCACCCGAGCCATCACAGGGCTTGCAATTGACCAGCGTCGGCACACGAATATTGACCGTGGTGCCACGCACTGCCTCTTCCAGATTCAACTCCAGGGTGTAGCGCAGGTCGCTGCCGCGCTGCGCGCCGCCACGGGAACCACCGCGACCGCCACCAAAGAAATCACTGAACACATCACCGAAGATATCGGAGAAGTTCTGCCCGCCGAAGCCGGCACCGCCGCCACCCATGCTCGGATCGACACCGGCATGACCGTATTGATCGTACGCTGCACGCTTGCTGGAATCGGACAGTACTTCGTAGGCCTCGTTGGCCTCCTTGAACATGTCTTCCGACGCTTTGTCGCCGGGATTACGGTCCGGGTGGTGCTTCATCGCCAAGCGACGGTAAGCCTTTTTCAGCTCCGCTTCGCTGGAACCACGCTCCACACCCAACACTTCGTAATAGTCACGCTTTGCCATAAGTCTTTGCACTCTTAAGGACGTCCGGCAAACCCTCCTGAGCTCTGCCAAACTCGCTGAGCCCCAATCCAGGCCCGGACCCAACTCACGTCAATTCAACGATCCTGGTCTTCGATAGACGACCCTGTTGCGGGTCGACGATTGCGGTCATTGCAGCCGGAAAGCAGGAGCTTCTCCGAGCCGACCGCCAGTGCACAAACAGACTTGTGCACCGTGAAAAATTCACTGACTCCAGACACGCCAACGCGGGAGCAAGCTCCCGCGCGGCGACATCCTACCAGCCGCCGCCCGAAGGCAGTCAACCGGCCGACCAACAAGCCATTACTTGTGGTCTTTTACTTCTTCGAACTCAGCGTCGACGACGTCGTCGGCTTTTTCAGCGGACTCGGCGTGCGATGCCGCACCTTCTGCAGGCTGGGCCTGTTCGGCGTACATCTTCTGGGCAACCGGAGCCGAGACTTTCGACAGCTCCTCGACCTTGGCGTCGATGGCAGCCTTGTCGTCGCCTTTGACAGCGGCTTCCAGGGCAACCACGGCCGCTTCGATCGCGGTTTTCTCTTCGGCGGTCACTTTGTCACCGGCATCAGCCACCATCTTGCGAGTCGAGTGCACCAGCGCATCACCCTGGTTACGGGCAGTGGCCAGCTCTTCGAACTTGCGGTCCTCTTCCGAGTTGGCTTCAGCGTCACGGATCATCTGCTGGATTTCTTCATCCGACAGACCGGAGTTAGCCTTGATCACGATCGACTGAGTCTTGCCAGTGGCCTTGTCCTTCGCACCTACGTGCAGGATGCCGTTGGCGTCGATGTCGAAGGTCACTTCAATCTGCGGCACGCCACGTGGAGCAGGTGGAATGTCGGCCAGGTCGAACTTGCCCAGGGACTTGTTCTGCGCGGCTTGCTTGCGCTCGCCCTGCAGCACGTGAATGGTCACGGCGCCCTGGTTGTCGTCGGCAGTCGAGAACACCTGGGATTTCTTGGTAGGAATCGTGGTGTTCTTCTCGATCAGCGCGGTCATCACGCCACCCATGGTTTCGATACCCAGGGTCAGCGGGCTGACGTCCAGCAGCAGCACGTCCTTCACGTCACCGGCCAGTACCGCACCCTGGATGGCAGCACCCATGGCAACGGCTTCGTCCGGGTTGACGTCCTTGCGAGCTTCCTTACCGAAGAAGTCGGTTACGGTTTTCTGCACCAGCGGCATACGGGTCTGGCCGCCGACCAGGATCACGTCGTTGATCGAACCCACGTCGATACCGGCATCTTTCAGCGCGATACGGCAAGGCTCGATGGTGCGCTGAACCAGGTCTTCAACCAGGGATTCCAGCTTGGCGCGGGAGATCTTCACGTTCAGGTGCTTAGGACCGGTGGCGTCTGCAGTGATGTACGGCAGGTTGACGTCGGTCTGCTGGCTCGAGGACAGCTCGATCTTGGCTTTCTCGGCAGCTTCTTTCAGGCGCTGCATGGCCAGCGGGTCACCCTTGAGGTTCATGCCGCTTTCTTTCTTGAACTCATCAACCAGGTAGTCGATCAGACGGATGTCGAAGTCTTCACCACCCAGGAAGGTGTCGCCGTTGGTAGCCAGTACTTCGAACTGGTGCTCGCCGTCGACTTCAGCGATCTCGATCACCGAAACGTCGAAGGTACCGCCGCCCAGGTCGTAAACGATCACGGTGTGATCGCCCTTGGCCTTGTCCATGCCGTAGGCCAGAGCGGCTGCGGTTGGCTCGTTGATGATACGTTTTACGTCCAGACCAGCGATGCGACCGGCGTCCTTGGTGGCTTGACGCTGGCTGTCGTTGAAGTAGGCCGGAACAGTGATGACCGCCTCGGTCACCGCTTCGCCGAGGTAGTCTTCGGCGGTCTTCTTCATTTTCTTGAGGATTTCAGCCGAGATCTGTGGCGGAGCCATTTTCTGGCCGTTCACTTCAACCCAGGCGTCGCTGTTGTCAGCCTTGACGATCTTGTAAGGGACCATCTGGATGTCTTTCTGCACAACCTCTTCGTCGAAACGACGGCCGATCAGACGCTTTACCGCGTACAGGGTGTTGTGCGGGTTGGTGACAGCCTGACGCTTGGCCGACTGACCCACCAGAATCTCGCCATCGTTGGCGTACGCGATGATCGACGGCGTGGTACGCGCGCCTTCGGCGTTTTCGATAACTTTTACGTTGCCGTTTTCAAGAATGGAGACGCACGAGTTGGTGGTCCCCAAGTCAATACCGATGATTTTGCCCATGTTAACTCTCCCGAAACTTTGGATTTGGTTGCCGCAGCTGTGGTGGCAAACTGCGGTAGCACTTAAACGCTTGACTGATAAATGGGGGCTCTACAGCCGTTTTCAAGCCTTTTCGTCGATCGAAGGCGAAACCGGTGCAGGGGCCTTGCTGACCACGACCATGGCCGGGCGCAGCAGGCGACCGTTGAGCTGGTAGCCCTTCTGGAACACTTTCAGAACACTGTTTGGCTCAAGGTCCGCGCTTTCCTGCATGGCCATGGCCTGATGCTGTTCAGCGTTGAAGGGTTCGCCGTGCGGATCGATGGCTTCCAGCTGATAACGCTTGAGGGTGTCGTGGAACATCTTCAAGGTCAGCTCGATGCCTTCACGCATTGGGCGGATGCTTTCGTCGTCCGGGTTGGACAACTCCAGGCCACGCTCCAGGCTATCGATCACTGGCAGCAGGTCGCCGGCAAACTTCTCGAGAGCGAACTTGTGCGCCTTTTCCACATCCTGCTCGGCACGGCGGCGGACGTTCTGCAGATCGGCTGCAACACGCAAAGCCTGATCCTGCGCGCCAGCCAGTTGCTCTTCGAGCACTTGTACACGAGCCGCCAGGTCTTCACCCGAAGCCTCGGGAGCCTGATTGGCGTCTAGATTTTGCGTATCCAGGGTCTGTTCGTCAGCCATGAAACTCTCCTCTCAATATCGTCTGTGAGCCGGGCTCACGCTTCTGCCCAGCTATATGGGGACGCATTTTCCAGGTTCAAGTCCGTCACCACCGCAAAAGTCATTCCACCCTGGAAAACCAGCCCAAACTGATTCCCGAACGCGCTAAAAAGCCCTCAAGAGCAAGCGAATCGAGCTAAGGGAAAATATTGTCAGCCAGAAACAAAACACTGTATAAATAACCAGACATCTAGTTTGGGAGCGGCCTTAATGCTGGTGCACCTGTCCGTACACAATTACGCCATCGTCGAACACCTGGACCTGGAACTGGACCGCGGGATGAGCGTGATCACCGGCGAAACCGGCGCCGGCAAGTCGATCATGCTCGACGCCCTCGGCCTGACCCTGGGCGATCGCGCCGACAGTGGCGTGGTACGACCCGGCGCCGACAAGGCCGATATCCTGGCCACCTTCGACCTGGCGGACATTCCCGAGGCCCGCACCTGGCTGGCCGAGCGCGACCTGGACAACGACGGCCCGTGCATCCTGCGCCGAGTCATCACCACCGAAGGGCGCTCCCGCGGCTATATCAACGGCACGCCCTGCCCCCTTGGCGACCTCAAGGCCCTGGGCGAACTGCTGATCGATATCCACAGCCAGCACGAGCATCAGTCACTGCTGAAAACCGATACCCACCGCCGCCTGCTGGACGAATATGCCGGCGCCACCGACCTGGCTCGCCAGGTACAGCTGGCCGCCCAGCGCTGGCGCCAGACCCGCCAGGAGCTGGAGCGCCTGTCCAACTCCGGCGACGAACAACGGGCCCGCCACCAACTGCTCAGCTACCAGCTCGAAGAACTGGAAAACCTCGGGCTCGGCGAAAACGAACTCGAAGAGCTGGAGCAGGAACACAAGAACCTGACCAACGCCGAAGCCTTGCTGGGCATCTGCCGCCAGGTGGTGGAGCAATGCAGCGAAAGCGATTCCGGCAACGTGCTCAACGCCCTGACCGTCAGCCTCAACCGCCTGTCGAGCATTGGCAATGCGTCTGGCTCGCTGGGCGAAGCCACCAACCTGCTGGCCAGCGCGCAGATCCAGGTGGAAGAAGCCGTTGGCGAGCTGAATCGCTTCCTCGATCACTTCGATGCAGACCCGGCACGCCTGCAACAACTCGAAGAACGCCTGGACTCCATCTACACCCTGGCGCGCAAGCATCGCATCCAGCCATTCGAACTGGCCGCCATGCAGCAGACCCTGCTGGACGAGATAGAAACCCTGGACGCCAACGACGAATCCATCGAGCGACTCGGTGAAGAGCTGCAGTCGTTTGCCCGGCATTATCACGAGAAGGCCCAGGAACTGAGTCAGCTGCGCCATCAGGCGGCAACCAGCCTGGCCAGCGCTGTGGAGCTTGAAATCCAGCGCCTGGGCATGCCTGGCGGCCGCTTCACCATCGAGTTGCGCGCCAACAGCAATGACGAGCTGCAGCCCCAGGGCCTGGAGCAGGTCGAATTGCTGGTCAGCGCCAACCCGGGGCAACCCCTCAAGGCACTGGCCAAGGTTGCCTCCGGAGGTGAGCTGTCACGTATCAGCCTGGCGATCCAGGTCATCACCGCCCAGACCTCGCGAGTGCCGACCCTGGTATTCGACGAAGTCGACGTGGGCATCGGCGGCCCGACGGCCGAGATCGTCGGCCAGTTGCTGCGTCGCCTTGGGGAACGTGGCCAGGTGTTGACCGTCACTCACCTGCCGCAGGTTGCCGCCCAGGGGCATCAGCATCTATTTGTGCACAAGGTCCGCGGCAGCAACGCAACCCACACCGCCGTATCCAAACTGGGCAAGAACGAAAGAGTCGAGGAAATTGCCCGGATGCTGGGCGGCATCGATCTGACCAAGGAATCCCTGGCCCACGCCAAGAAGATGGTGGTGACCACCAAGGCCTGAAGCCATCAACGCTTCTTTATATAGGCACAAAGCACGAAGGCGACCCTGAGGTCGCCTTCGATCGTTTCACGACCTCGAAGGTCGCGTGAGGGGCTTACTTTTTCTTGTGGCGCACATACAGCACAAGATTGTGATCCACCAACTCGAAACCGTGCTTTTCGACAATCGCCTTCTGAAGCTTTTCGATTTCTTCGTCGAAGAACTCGATCACTTCGCCAGACTCCACGTTGACCATATGGTCGTGGTGACCGCCATCCGCCAACTCGAATACAGCGTGACCGCCATCAAAGTTATGCCGCACCACCAACCCGGCGGCCTCGAATTGAGTCAGTACACGGTAAACCGTGGCCAGGCCCACATCTTCGCCCGCTTCCATCAGCGCCTTGTAGACATCTTCAGCGCTCATGTGCCGCTGCTCGGTGGAATCGAGCATTTGCAGAATTTTGACCCGTGGCAGAGTCACTTTAAGGCCGGCTTTACGTAGTTCGCTATTTTCAACCATGGTCAGCTTTCTCGCCGATGCTGCTTCGCAGCTTCTCTTAATGCGGGTATGATCGGGGTTTACGTTGTCCCAGCCAAGATAGTGGAAGTCGCCCACCGATGCAAAACACCAAGCTCTTGCTAACCAGTTTCACCTTCGTGGGACTGCTCGCACTCGCCGGTTGTTCATTCCCCGGGGTTTACAAAATCGACATCCAGCAGGGCAATGTCGTGACGCAGGACATGATAGACCAGTTGCGCCCGGGAATGACCCGACGGCAAGTACGGTTTATCATGGGCAACCCCCTGTTGACCGACACATTCCATGCCAATCGCTGGGATTATCTCTACAGCCTGCAACCTGGTGGCGGTGAGCGCCAACAGGAACGCGTCAGCCTGATCTTCAACGGCAACGACCAACTGGTCAGCCTCGCCGGCGATTTCATGCCAGGCGTGAGCCGCGACGAAGCCCTGCTGGGCAAGGAAAGCGGCAACACCGTTACTGCGCCAGCCGAGAACGTCGAGAAGCCCAAGGCCGAGAAGCCGGTCAAGCCAGGTTCGCTGCTGGACCAGATCCAGAAGGACGTGGACGGGGTCAAGACCGTACCCGTACCCACTCCAGAGCCCCTGGACACCTCGCCGCAATAATCGGCGGCGAAAAAAGCCCGGACATTTCCGGGCTTTTTATTGCCTGCTGCAAGCCATCATTGCTCGCGCTTACGAGCCTCGGCCGCCTTGGCCGCCCGCAAGCGCCGCACTTCCTTCGGATCCGCCAGCAGCGGCCGGTAGATCTCGATCCGATCCCCCGCCTCAAGCACACGCGACTCGGGAGCCGTGACCTGCTTGCCGAAGATGCCCACCGGACAGCTCGCCAAATCCAGCTCGGCAAATTGCTCGCCCATGACACAAGCCTGCAGCGCCGCGCGCAGAGTCGTGCCCTGAGGCACCTCCAGGCTGACCAGCAACTGGCGGTCGACGCCAGCGTAGGCCACCTCGATCGCAATCATCGACTCAGCCATGCAGTTGCTTGGCCCGCTGGCAGAATGCATCCACCAGGGTGTTGGCCGCCTGGTTGAACAGCGGCCCCAAGGTGGCCCGCACCAGGGGCCCGGCATAATCGAAGGACAGATCGAGGCTGATCTTGCAGGCCTTCTCTCCCAGCGGCTTGAACACCCACACGCCATGCAGCTGAGCGAACGGCCCCTCTTCCAGGTTCATCTCGATCGACTGCCCCGGCACCAGGCTATTGCAGGTGACGAAACGCTGGCTCATGCCGCCCTTGGCCACCGCCAGGCTAGCGCGCATCCGCACATCGCTGCTTTCCAAAACTTCGCTGGCCGAGCACCAGGGGAGAAATTCCGGGTAGCGGGCCACATCATTGACCAGGTCATAAAGAAACTGCGCCGGATAAGGCAGCAGGGCCGAACGTTGAATATGGGTCGTCATCTGAGCTTCATTTCCACAACTGGGCGGCAAACACCACAAGAATGCCGATGGGCGCCACATAGCGCATCAAGAACAAGGCCAGGCTGAACAGCAGCGGACTGCGCAGCGACAGCTCGTCACGAACCGCCTCACGTCCCATCACCCAACCGGCAAATACCACGAAGCACAAACCGCCAAGGGGCAACATGATCCGCGAGGTGAAGAAGTCGATCACACCAAAGAAGTCCAGACCGCCAGCGGCCCCCCATTGGTAGAGATGGAAAGCACCGCCATCGTTCACGAAAAACTTGGCCTGCTGCCAGATGTTGAAGGAAAACACCGTTCCCAACCCCACGAACCAGCAACTGAACGCCAACCAGAATGTCACCCAGCCGCGGCGGATTTTAGTCCTCTCGACGAGATAAGCCACCATGGGTTCCAACAAGGAAATGGCCGAACTCCAGGCCGCAATCGCCACCAGGATAAAGAACACTACGCCCATAAGCTGGCCGAACGCCACATTACCAAAGGCGAACGGCAGGCTGATGAACATCAGCCCCGGCCCTTCGCTGGGGTTCAACCCTGCGGCGAACACAATGGGGAACAGCGCCATGCCCGCCAGCAACGAAACGAAGGTATCCAGCAGCGCCACCCCGACCACGGTGCCAGACAGGGACGCATCCTTGGGCATATAGGCGCCATAAATCATGATCGAACCGACACCCACGCTCAGGGAAAAGAACGCATGCCCCATGGCCGGCAGCAGCCCGTCGAGCAACTGCTCCAGGCTGAAGTCGAACATGAAATGCAGACCCTGCATGAAATGCCCGGTGGTCATGCTGTAACCCAGCAGCACCAGCAGCATCACGAACAGCAACGGCATCATGATCCGCAGGCTGCGCTCAAGCCCGGCCACCACGCCCCTGGCAATCACCCAGGCCGACAACAGCATGAACAGCGTGTGCCACAGCGTCATGCGCCAAGGGTCAGCCGTCACCGCAGAAAAGTAGCCCGCCACCTGATTGGCGGAAATACCCTGGAAGTCGCCGCGCCCCATATCGAAGATGTAGTCCAGGGACCAGCCGCCCACCACGCTATAGAAGGACAGGATCAGCAAGGCCGTGATCATTCCGGCAAAGGCGCCCCAGGACCACTTGGCCGAATGCCCGGCTTCAACGGCCAGAACCTTCAAGGCATTTGCCGGACTTTGCCGCGCTCGACGCCCGATCAGGGTTTCCGCCAGCATCACCGGCAAGCCAATCAGCGCAATGCACGCCAGAAACACCAGGACGAAGGCACCACCACCATAGACGCCAACCATGTAGGGGAACTTCCAGATGCTCCCCAGGCCCACGGCCGAACCTGTTGCAGCGAGTATAAAGACCCAGCGGCTTGCCCAGCCGCCGTGGACAGAGACCCTGCCTGTCGACATCGTTAACGCGCCCAACCGAAAAAAAAGAGCGCGCATTGTCCGGGATTCAATCAACCTGCTCAAGCACGCTGCATCACCGTAGCGGCCGCGCTTGCAACTCCCTATAATGCCGCCCCTATGGCTAAACAGAAGAAACACCCAACAGGGACCATCGCGCAAAATAAAAAGGCGCGACACGATTACTTCATCGAACATCGGTTCGAGGCTGGTCTGGTCCTGGCCGGCTGGGAAGTAAAGAGTCTGCGGGCGGGCAAGGCGCAACTGGTGGACAGTTACGTGCTGCTCAAGGATGGCGAGGCCTGGCTGTTCGGCAGCCATTTCACCCCGCTGACCACCGCCAGCACCCACGTCATTGCCGACCCGACGCGCACCCGCAAGCTGCTGCTCAACCAGCGCGAGCTGGAGAAGCTGTTCGCCGCCGTGCAGCAGAAGGGTTACGCCTGCGTCTGCCTTTCGCTCTACTGGAGCAAGCACCTGGTCAAGTGCGAAATCGCACTGGGCAAGGGCAAGAAGGAATACGACAAGCGACACACCGAACGCGAGCGCGATTCCGATCGTGAATTGCAGCGTGCGGTGCGGACCAAGGGCAAGGAAGACTGATCTTCCTGCCTTGAGGTTTATTTCGCCGGTCAGCCGGCTCCTACGACACCCTGGTAGGAGCCGGCTGGTCGGCGATTTGCATTAGATGCCCTTGCGCCGTTCGGCCCGGGCCACCCGCTGCACTTCCTGACGCACTTCCTCGAGCACTTCCTGCACATAGAGAATGTGCCGGCTGGAAATCTCCCGCGCCTGCTCCGCGCGCCCCTCGATAATCGCCAGATACAAATCGCGATGCTGAGCGATCAGCATGTCCCGGGTTTCAGTGCGCTGCTTGTACATGCCGCCGATATTGGTCACCACATTGCGCTTGAGCAGGTCGAACAGCCCACGAATGGTGTGCAGCAGCACCGCGTTATGGCTGGCCTCGGCAATCGCCAGATGGAAATTGGCATCCGCCGCGCCTTCTTCGCTGCGGCTCACATCGTCAGCCCGCGTGTAGCAACTCTGCAGCTCCTCGAATGCCAGGGTCAGCCGCTCGCGGTCCACCGCGGTGGCACGCAATGCCGCGTAATAGGCGCAGGACGCCTCCAGGGTATGGCGAAATTCCAACAGGTCGCGCTGGGCGTCGCTGTTGTTTTCCAGCAGGTGCAGAAGCGGATCACTGAAGGTTGAACCCAGGGACTCCACCACATAATTGCCGCCTCCCTGGCGACTGATCAGCAAACCCTTGGCCGTGAGCTTCTGGATCGCCTCACGCAGCGAGGGACGCGAAACCCCGAATTGCTCCGCCAAGGCACGCTCGGCCGGCAGGCGCTCACCCGCCTTCAAGGTGCCCTCGAGAATCATCCCTTCCAGACGCTCGACAATATCGTCGGACAAACGGCGCTGGCGTATCTGATCAAAGCCCATCACTCACTCTCCCCCCTCCCGACCCTACGCCGGGGGGCTCTATTCTGGCCTATTCACGGCCTATCAACACCCATCAGAGCGCGGCCATTTGCACCGATCAGATGGGCCGCCCGTAGCGCATTCGACAAAAGTTTTAGGGCGGCAAATTGACACACTGCGCACCAGGCTTTTACCCTAGCCAACAGCGATTGTAAATTGGTATTACCAATTAACCAAGACGCTAGCAGTGCCTGACCAACAACAATTAGGGGCCACCCCATTATGCAAACCTGGCAACAGCTCTATAGCCCGCTTGGCAGCCTCGGCCTGTCCGCCCTCGCCGCTGTCATCCCGATCGTGTTCTTCTTCCTGGCTCTGGCCGTGTTCCGCCTCAAAGGACACGTCGCCGGGAGTATCACCCTGGCCTTGTCGATCCTGGTGGCGATCTTCGCCTTCAAGATGCCCGCCGACATGGCCTTCGCTGCCGCTGGCTATGGATTTGCCTACGGTCTGTGGCCCATCGCCTGGATCATTGTCGCCGCCGTATTCCTCTACAAGCTGACCGTGAAAAGCGGCCAGTTCGAAATCATCCGCAGCTCGGTGCTGTCGATCACCGACGACCAGCGCCTGCAGGTGTTGCTGATCGGTTTCTGCTTTGGCGCCTTCCTCGAAGGGGCGGCCGGTTTCGGTGCCCCAGTGGCGATCACCGCCGCCCTGCTGGTAGGCCTGGGCTTCAACCCGCTGTACGCCGCCGGCCTGTGCCTGATCGCCAACACCGCACCCGTGGCCTTCGGCGCCCTGGGCATTCCGATCATCGTCGCCGGGCAAGTGACCGGCATCGACGCCTTCAAGATTGGCGCCATGACCGGCCGCCAGCTGCCGCTGCTGTCGCTGTTCGTGCCGTTCTGGCTGGTGTTCATGATGGACGGCCTGCGCGGCGTCAAGGAAACCTGGCCCGCCGCCCTGGTGGCCGGCCTGAGCTTTGCCGTGACCCAGTATTTCACTTCGAACTTCATCGGCCCGGAGCTGCCGGACATCACCTCGGCCCTGGCCAGCCTGATCTCCCTGACCCTGTTCCTGAAGATCTGGCAGCCCAAGCGCACAGCCGGTGCGCAGATCGCCGGTGCCAGCTCCAGCGCAGCCATCACCGCCAGCGTCGGCGGCTTCGGCCAGCCACGCAGCACCGTGGCCTCGCCCTACAGCCTGGGGCAGATCTTCAAGGCCTGGTCGCCGTTCCTGATCCTCACCGTGCTGGTGACCATCTGGACCCTCAAGCCGTTCAAGGCGATGTTCGCCGCCGGCGGTTCGATGTACGCCTGGGTGTTCAACTTCGCCATCCCCCATCTGGATCAGATGGTGATCAAGATGGCGCCAATCGTGACCACGCCGACCGCCATTCCAGCGGTGTTCAAGCTCGACCCGATCTCGGCCACCGGCACGGCGATCTTCTTCTCTGCGCTGATCTCCATGCTGGTGCTGAAAATCAATGTCAAAACTGGTCTTACCACTTTGAAGGAGACCTTCTACGAGCTGCGCTGGCCGATCCTGTCCATCGGCATGGTGCTGGCGTTCGCCTTCGTCACCAACTACTCGGGCATGTCCTCGACCATGGCCCTGGTATTGGCGGCCACCGGCGCCGCGTTCCCGTTCTTCTCGCCGCTCCTGGGCTGGCTCGGGGTGTTCCTCACCGGTTCCGATACCTCGTCCAACGCCTTGTTCAGTTCGCTGCAGGCCACCACCGCGCATCAGATCGGGGTCAACGACACCCTGCTGGTAGCGGCCAACACCAGCGGCGGCGTGACCGGCAAGATGATCTCGCCACAATCGATCGCCGTGGCCTGCGCCGCCACCGGCCTGGTGGGCAAGGAATCGGACCTGTTCCGCTTCACCCTCAAGCACAGTCTGTTCTTTGCCACTATTGTCGGTCTGATCACCCTGGCCCAGGCCTACTGGTTCACCGGCATGCTGGTGCACTAAGCAACACGGCAACAACCGACGCCGGACCGACCTCCGGCGTCAATCATTCACCACCCGGTCTGCAAGGCTGCTGAAAGCTTGCTGGTTTATCTTTCAGCCGCCGCGACGGACGAATAACCGGGACCACCCGGAGACACGCCTGATGAGCGAGCTTTTCTACAACGCCGTGCCCAATGCGACCCGTGTCGCACCGCCGCTGGCCGAACCCCGGCAGTACCCCAGCGCGAAACCGTCGCGGGTCTACCTGTTCGGCACCTGCGTGGTCGACCTGTTCTATCCCGAAGCCGGGATGGACGCGATTCACCTGCTGGAGCGCGAAGGCATTCGCGTGGACTACCCGCAAGGGCAAAGCTGCTGCGGACAACCGGCCTACACCTCGGGTTACACCGAGCAGGCGCGCACCGTGGCCCGCTCGCAACTGGCGCTGTTTGCCGGCGACTACCCGGTGGTGGTGCCTTCGGGCTCCTGCGCGGGCATGCTCCGCGAGCACTACGCGGACTTGTTCAAGGACGAGCCCGAAACGCTGCAACAGGTGCAGGCCCTGGCCGCCCGCACCTACGAGCTGGCGGAGTTCCTGCTGCATGTGTGCAAGGTGCAGTTCAAGGACAGCGGTGCCCCGGTCAAGGTGGCGCTGCACACTTCCTGCTCGGCACGCCGGGAAATGAACACCCACCTGCACGGCCGTGAGTTGTTGTCACAGCTGAGCAACGTGGAACGGGTAGAACACAGCCACGAAAGCGAATGCTGTGGCTTTGGCGGGACTTTCAGCGTCCGTATGCCGGACATCTCCGGCGCCATGGTGGCGGACAAGACCCGCGCGCTGAAGGAATCCGGCGCGCACCAGGTATTGAGCGCCGACTGCGGCTGCCTGATGAACATCAACGGCGCCCTGGAGAAACAGCAAGAGGCATTGCGCGGCCAGCACCTGGCGAGCTTCCTCTGGCAACGTACCGGAGGTGCCCGATGAGCACTCCGGAGCTGATTCCGACCACCACGGTGGCGGACGATTTTCGCACCCGGGCCCACCAGGCCCTGGGCGACCAACAACTGCGAAACAACTTTCGCAGCGCCATGGATTCACTCATGGCCAAACGTGCGGCCTCGTTCAGCGATGCCCACGAAAGAGAACATCTACGCGCCCTGGGCAATGCGATTCGCGCCCGGGCGCTGTCCAAGCTGCCCGACTTGCTCGAGCGCCTGGAACAGAACCTGACCCGCAACGGTGTGACAGTGCACTGGGCGGAAACGGTGGACGAGGCCAATGGCATCGTTCTTTCGATCATCCGCGCTCACGAGGCGCGGCAAGTGATCAAGGGCAAATCGATGGTCAGCGAAGAGATGGAAATGAACCATGTCCTCGCTGAACAAGGCATTGAATGCCTTGAGTCGGACATGGGCGAGTTCATCGTCCAGCTCGACCATGAGAAGCCTTCACACATCATTATGCCGGCGATCCACAAGAATGCCGGTCAGGTCGCGTCCTTGTTCCACGACAAACTCGGCGTGGAGTACACCAAGGACGTTGACCAACTCATTCAGATCGGTCGCAAGGTCTTGCGGCAGAAATTCTTCGAAGCCGATATCGGCGTCTCCGGCGTCAACTTCGCCGTGGCCGAGACCGGCACCCTGCTGCTGGTGGAAAACGAAGGCAACGGGCGCATGTCCACCACAGTGCCGCCGGTGCATATCGCCGTCACCGGCATCGAAAAGGTTGTGGAAAACCTGCGGGACGTGGTGCCGCTGCTGTCGCTGCTGACCCGTTCGGCCCTCGGCCAGCCCATCACCACCTACGTCAACATGATCTCCGCCCCGCGCCAGGCACATGAGCTGGACGGCCCCCAAGAAGTGCACCTGGTGCTGCTGGACAATGGCCGCAGCCAGGCCTTTGCCGACAGCGAACTGCGCCAGACCCTGAACTGCATTCGCTGCGGCGCCTGCATGAACCACTGCCCGGTGTACACCCGGGTCGGCGGCCACACCTATGGCGAGGTGTACCCGGGGCCGATTGGCAAGATCATCACCCCGCACATGGTGGGCCTGGCCAAGGTGCCGGATCACCCCAGCGCCTCGTCGCTGTGTGGTGCCTGTGGTGAAGTCTGCCCGGTGAAGATTCCAATCCCGGCGTTGCTGCGGCGCCTGCGGGAAGAGAACGTCAAGGCCCCGGACAGCCCCCATCAGGTGATGCGCGGCCAGGGCAGCAAGTACTCGCGCAAGGAGCGCTTGATCTGGAACGCCTGGGCCCGCCTCAACAGCTCGCCGACCCTGTATCGCCTGTTCACCCTGGCCGCCACCCGGCTGCGTGCCCTCACCCCGAGCAAGGTCGGCCCCTGGACGCAAAACCACAGCGCGCCAAAACCCGCCGCCCGGTCGCTGCACGACCTGGCCCGTGAGCACCTGGCCAAGCAGGGAGACCGCTGATGAGCGCCAAACACAATATCCTCGCCAAGCTGCGCAACAGCCTCGCCGGCACCACGCCCATTGTGGATAACTTCGACGAAGCGCTGGTGACCGAGCCCTATAGCTACAGCGCAGAACAACGCATCCCGCAGTTGCGCAAGCTGATGGAAGCGGTGCACACCGAGATCCACCTGACTACAGATGCCGCCTGGCCAGACCTGCTGGCGCAATTGCTCACTGATCGCCAATTGCCCAGCCTGCTGATCGCCCCGAGCACGCCCCACGGCCAGCGCATTACCCAGCACTGGGCCGAGCATCCCGGGCTGCCGGCGCTCAAGGCCTACGACCGCCCGGTGGAAGAATGGAAAGCCGAACTGTTCAACGACACCCCGGCCAGCCTCACCGGCACCCTGGGCGCCATTGCCGCCACCGGCAGCCTGATCATGTGGCCGACCCGGGAGGAACCACGACTGATGAGCCTGGTGCCGCCGGTGCATTTCGCCCTGCTCAAGGCCAGCGAAATCCGCGACAACTTCTATCAGGTGCAGCAACAGATGAACTGGGCCGCCGGCATGCCGACCAATGCGCTGCTGGTGTCCGGCCCGTCGAAGACCGCTGATATCGAGCAAGTCCTGGCCTACGGCGCCCACGGCCCGAAAGACCTGGTGGTGCTGATCCTGGAGGACCAATGAGCCTACCGGCCACTTTTCTGCGTGACGCCCAGCAACTGATCCCCCAGGAGCGGCGCTTCGACGACCCGCTCTCGACCCTGGCCTTCGGCACCGACGCCAGCTTCTACCGGCTGATTCCGCAACTGGTGATCCGCGTCGAATCCGAAGATGAAGTGGTGGCCCTGCTCCAGCTGGCCCAGCGCGACCGGGTGCCGGTGACCTTCCGCGCCGCCGGCACCAGCCTTTCCGGGCAAGCCATCAGCGATTCGGTGCTGATCGTCCTGGGGGATAACTGGAACGGCCGGGAGATTCGCCAGCAGGGCGCGCAGATCCGCCTGCAACCCGGGGTAATCGGCGCCCAGGCCAATGCCTGGCTGGCGCCGTTCGGGCGCAAGATCGGCCCCGACCCGGCCTCGATCAATGCCTGCAAGATCGGCGGCATAGTCGCCAACAACGCCAGCGGCATGTGCTGCGGCACCGCGCAGAACACCTATCACACCCTGGCCGGCCTGCGCCTGGTACTGGCCGATGGCACGCGCCTGGACACCGAGGATGAAGCCAGCGTCGCCGCCTTTCGCCAGAGCCATGGCCCGCTGCTGGAGCGCCTGGCGGAGCTGGGCCGCAGCACCCGCGCCAACAGCGAGCTGGCAGCGAAAATCCGCCACAAATACCGCCTGAAAAACACCACCGGCCTGTCCCTCAATGCCCTGGTGGATTTCGACGACCCGCTGCAGATCCTCAGCCACCTGCTGGTGGGTTCCGAGGGCACCCTGGGCTTTATCAGCGCGGTGACCTACGACACGGTGATCGACCACCCGCACAAGGCCTCGGCGCTGATCGTGTTTCCCGATGTGGAAACCTGCTGCAACGCCGTGACCGTGCTCAAGAGCCAGCCAGTATCGGCGGTAGAACTGCTGGACCGCCGCAGCCTGCGCTCGGTGCAGGACAAGCCCGGCATGCCGGCCTTTGTCCAGCAACTCTCGGCCAACGCCTGCGCGCTGCTGATCGAATCCCGCGCCGCGTCCTCGTCGCTGCTGCACGAGCAACTGGCGCAGATCATGAATGCCCTGGCCGCCTTCCCGGTGGAAAAGCAGGTGGATTTCACTGAAGACCCGCAGGAAAACGCCAAGCTCTGGGCGATCCGCAAGGACACCTTCCCGGCGGTGGGCGCGGTGCGCAAGACCGGCACTACGGTGATTATCGAAGACGTGACCTTCCCCGTGGAACAGCTGGCCATCGGCGTCAATCGCCTGATCGAGCTGTTCGACAAGCACCGCTACGACGAGGCGATCCTGTTCGGCCATGCCCTGGAGGGCAACCTGCACTTCGTCTTCACCCAGGGCTTCAACAGCAGCGATGAAGTGAACCGCTACCAGGCCTTTATGGACGACGTGGCGCAACTGGTGGCGGTGGAATTCGGCGGTTCGCTGAAGGCCGAGCACGGCACCGGGCGCAATATGGCGCCCTTCGTCGAGCTGGAATGGGGCAGCGATGCCTACCAGCTGATGTGGCAGCTCAAGCGCCTGCTGGACCCCAACGGCATTCTCAACCCGGATGTGGTGCTCAGCGAAGACCCGCAGATCCACCTGAAAAATCTCAAGCCGCTGCCGGCGGCCGACGAGATTGTGGACAAGTGCATCGAGTGCGGTTTCTGCGAACCGGTGTGTCCATCCAAGGGGCTGACCCTGAGCCCGCGCCAGCGCATCGTCATCTGGCGTGATATCCAGGCGCGCAAACGTGCCGGCATCGACACCTCGGAGTTGGAGGCGGCCTATCAGTACCAGGGCGTCGACACCTGCGCCGCCACCGGCCTGTGCGCCCAGCGCTGCCCGGTGGGGATCAACACCGGCGAGCTGGTGAAGAAGCTGCGCAGTGAACACGCCACCCACAACGGCACTGCCGACTGGCTCGGCGCGCACTTCGCCAGCATCTTGCAGGGCGCCCGCTTCACCCTGCACGTGGCCAACGGCGCGCGCATGCTGCTGGGGGCTCCGCGGCTGAGCAGGCTGTCAGCGAGCCTGACCCGGCTGTCCAAGGGCCGGGTGCCGCAGTGGAGCAACGCCATGCCGCAACCGGAAAAGGCCATCCGCTTCAGCCCGAGCGTCAACGATGCACGGCCGCGGGTGGTGTATCTGGCGGCCTGTGTGTCCCGGGTGATGGGCCCGGCAGCAGGGGACAAAGAGCAAAGTTCGCTCTACGAGAAAACCCGTGGCCTGCTGGAAAAGGCCGGCTATCAAGTGGTGCTGCCAGACAACCTGGACAACCTCTGCTGCGGCCAACCGTTCGCCTCCAAGGGCTACGCCACCCAGGCCGAGGACAAACGCCAGGAACTGATCGGCGCCCTGCTCCACGCCAGCCGTGGCGGCCTCGACCCGATCTACTGCGACACCAGCCCCTGCACCCTGCGCCTGGTGCAGGACCTGGGCGACGTACGCCTGGATCTCTACGACCCGGTGCGCTTTATCCGCACCCACCTGCTGGAGCGCCTGGAGTTCACCCCCCAGGAAGCGCCGATTGCGGTGCACGTCACCTGCAGCACCCAGCACCTGGGCGAGAGCCAGGCGCTGATCGACCTGGCCCGGCGTTGCAGCAAACAGGTGGTGATTCCCGAAGGCATCCACTGCTGCGGTTTCGCCGGCGACAAGGGCTTCACCACCCCGGAGCTCAATGCCCACTCCCTGCGCACCCTCAAGGACGCGGTGCAGTATTGCTGCGAAGGCATCTCCACCAGCCGCACCTGTGAAATCGGCCTCAGCCAGCATGGCGGGATCGACTATCACGGGCTGGTGTACCTGGTGGACCGGGTGACCCGAGCCAAGGTCATCTGAGCTGACGCCTGCCAGGCGCTGAAACGAGCAACACCAGTGGCGAGGGAGCTTGCTCCCGCTGGGCTGCATAGCAGCCCCGCACCTGGGGCAACACCCCCAGTTCGCCACAAGCTCGGTGCCTGCTCCGACCAGCCCGCCACCAACGCTTCATTCTTTCGCTGCCCGCCCGAACGCAATAACCGCTATCGCATTTCATCGCAAAAAAAACAGAACCCTGGCGCACCGCCAGAGTCCATTTTCCAGGCCCGCACAAAAGGGCTTAGCCCCACTCGGCAGCCCATCCTGTCGAGCGGCTGCACCGAACCCCTGCGATCAAGGAGATAACCATGAAGCATTCCGCACTGGCTGGACTCTTCATCACCGCCGCGATGCTGGCCTCCCCGGTGTTTGCTGCCGGGCAAGAAGACCTGTGCCAGATCAACCTGCAAAAAATCCGCGATGCCAAGGTCAGCACCGAAGCCATGAGCTCCGACCTGAGCAGCAGTATCGACGCCAAGGTCCAGCAAGCCACCGCCGAACAGGCCAGGGGCACCGAGGAAGGCACCAAGAACTGCATCGCGCTCACCAGCCAAGCCATCCAGCAATTGCAGAACAACACCAAGGGCGATCAGTAGGCCGATGCATTCGGCCAACCTTCGGGTTGGCCTTCTGCCCTCGCTTAGCGTAGAATCCGCCCACCTGTTGGTTATGCACAACAGGTTCGGGGCCGTTTAGGATTCGACGCCGGTTGCGAAACTTTAGGTGCATGCCGAGTTGGTAACAGAACTCGTAAATCCACTGTTGCAACTTCCTATAGTTGCCAATGACGAAACCTACGGGGATTACGCTCTCGCTGCGTAAGCGGCGCTAGCCCTTCCCCCCTGGTACCTTCGGGTCCAGCAATCATCAGGGGATGTCTGTAAACCCAAAATGATTGTCATATAGAACAGAATCGCCGTGCAGTACGTTGTGGACGAAGCGGCTAAAACTTACACAACTCGCCCAAAGCACCCTGCCCGTCGGGTCGCTGAGGGTTAACTCAATAGACACGGCTAAGCATGTAGTACCGACAGCGGAGTACTGGCGGACGGGGGTTCAAATCCCCCCGGCTCCACCAAACGAAGCAGTACAAAAAAGGCACTTGGCGATTATCGCAAGTGCCTTTTTTTGTGCCTGAGTGGGCTGGCTTGGCTCCGCAATGCCAGCTTAATGGCGACCTCCTAGGCACAGCTCGACGGCGTACAGACTCTGGCGGGAGTTTTCGTGATGGCCTCATCAGGCCAAACACTTCGGGCCCTCCCCTTTCCCACTCTAGGCAACGACTAGACCAACAGTTCCTTTGAGCGTCTGGCTCAATGGCGCAAAGACCTTATCGCAACCCCGTCTCCTTAGCGGATGCGGCGCCTGGCTTGGCTTGGGATACAATCACCGCCATTTAATCGGCATCCGCTCCCTGGGTGCCCACAAGGGATTCCACAATGCCCCTAACGCTGCCGCAACTGGAACACCATCTGTTCAAGGCTGCCGATATTCTGCGCAGCAAGGCAGCGTCCGTGTGATCCCGTTGCTGAAACCCGTACAGCACGCGACTGCACAGATGGGAATCTGAAATGACCCAGCACCTGCCACTCCGCGAATCCCTCACTGTCGAGTTCAAGAGCGACCGCAGCAAGCTCCCCGATCGGGAATTGATCGAAGCACTGGTCTGCCTGGCCAACGCCGAGGGTGGCGAGCTGTGGTTGGGCGTGGAGGATGATGGCACGCCCACCGGCCTGCATCCCGAGCATCGCCTGCTGGAGGGTCTGTCCGGAATGGTGGTGGCGCGCACCTCGCCATCACTGAACGTGCTAGCCCAGGCGATCAGCCTGGATGGCGTGACTGTGGCGCGCCTCCTTGTACCCAAGGCTCAGAGCGAGGTGGCGACCACTGCCGGCGTCTACCTGCGCCGCCGCTTAAAGCACGACGGCACACCCGAATGCGTGGCGATGTTGCCCCATGAGCGCAGCAGCCGCGCAAGCAGCTTTAGCCTACTCGATGTGTCGGCCCAACCCGTGGTTGGTGCCACCCTGGCCGACCTCGACCCGCTGGAGCGTGAGCGCCTGCGTCAAGCCGTGCAGCAGTACGGCGGCGATCGCGTGCTGCTGGAACTGGACGATGAAACCCTCGACGGTGCGCTTCTGCTAACTACGCGACAAGCCGATGGCTCGCGCGTGCCAACCCTGACCGGCCTTTTGCTGATTGGTAGGGAAACCTCACTACGGCAACTGGTGCCCACTCACGAACTCGCCTTCCAAGTGCTGGCCCAGCAGGCAGTCCGCTTCAATGAGTTCCGCCGTTTCCCGCTACTCAAGGCACTGGACTGGTTGGAAACCAACTTCCGCCCCTATAACCCGGAAGAAGAGCTGCAAGTCGGCCTGTTCCGCGTGCCGGTGCCCAAAGTAGACCTCGGCGCCTTCCGCGAAGCCGTGGCCAATGCCTTGGTACATCGCGACTACCACGGTCGCGGCGCAGTGCATATACGCCTTGAAGACGATGCCTTGGTGGTCAGTAACCCCGGCGGCCTGGTCGATGGCGTGACCCTGGCCAACCTGCTGGTGACCGAACCGCGCCCGCGCAACCCAGCCCTGGCCGATGCCATGAAGCGTATCGGTGTGGTTGAACGCTCCGGCCGCGGCGTGGACAAGATCTTTCGCGGTATGCTCAAGTTTGGCCGCCCGGCACCGGATTACAGCTATACCACTGCCCAAAGCGTAGTACTGCGCCTGCCCACCGCCGAGGCCGACCTAGATTTCCGCCGCCTGGTGGTCGAACACGAACGCGCCACCCACGCCGAGCTGCCCATCGACAGCCTGATCGCCTTGGCCGCTCTGCGCGAAAGCAAGCGCGTCACGGTCGACGAGTTGGCCGTGCTTATCCAGCGCGACGCCACCAGCGCCAAACGCACCCTGGAAGCCCTGACCGAAGCCGGCTTGATGGAAGCCCATGGCTCCACCCGAGGACGTAGCTATACCCTGTCGGCCAGCCTGTATCAGGCCGTGGGCGACAAGGCTGCCTATACCCGCCAGGCAGGCTTCACAACCATTCAGCATGAACAGATGGTGTTGAACTATGTGCAGCAGCATGGGCAGGTCCAGCGCGCGGAAGTGATGGATCTGTGCCGACTCTCGCCTGATCAGGCGGCAAAGCTACTTAGGCGCATGAAAGACAAAGGCGCTCTGATACAGCAAGGCGAACGACGCTGGGCAGTCTATAAGCTCGGCTAAAAACTCTATGAGCCGCTATGAGCCGCTATGAGCCGCTATGAGCCCATAGTCGTGCATGAAATGGTGCACCTGCACGAGCCGCACCACACACCTGAGTTCTGGCTGCGCCTCGAGCGAGTCATGCCAGACTACGCACAGCGAAAAACCTGGTTGGCGGAACACGGGGTCGAAGTCGAGGGAATCTGAAACTCTTACTCTTGCAGGGGTCAGGCTTTACCTGGTTTGACCGCAATTAGGGGAACTGGACCGGAATACTTGTCCTTCAAGTCTCTTTCTATTGTGCGAAACGTCCTAGTTTTACCTATCCCCTTGTTTCGAGAGTTACCGCTGACTAGCCTCGACCTGTCACCGAACATTCGATGGCCGGGTTTAGCAGCTCGATGTTGACTAGGCGCTTGGAGTTACGCCATGAAAAAGCTCATTCCCGATCAGCCTAAAGCCCCCCTCCGCAATGGCAGAAGCCCTGAACTAGACCAAGCCAACAAAGAGATACTTCAGAAACTGGCTCTTCGACCTACCGATGCACCTTTGGCCAAATCCATCAAACACACGTCCGGCATCCCGGTTAGCAGCAATTCATTGTTTGCCATCCGAGAAGGCATCAGCGCCGAAGAAGCCCTGCTCCACGTCTCCCTGCTGCTAAAAAGCGCCGAAGAAGTTTCCGATGAAATCACCGAGCGCGGCAGCGGCATTGAACGCGGTCTGATCTGGTCCCTGGTGCACTCGGTGGAGATGGCTCGGGCCGTGGTGGATGCCTTGCTCGATGGCAGTCGCCATATACCCACGCTGAAGTAGAACACCCCGTGACAGCACGGCGCGGCAGGACGATCTGCCGCGCTGCTGCCCTGGCTTTTGTCGGCAGCCTGGCAAGACAGCTGTACCTTTAGAAACGCACAACGGCCGCACCTGCGGCCACAACCTACCCGCGCAGGGCTGCCGATCAGCCAACAGCCCCGCGCCCAGCCTCAGGCAAGGTGATTGAAGAGTTTCTGGCCTTGCGCCGAGAACACCTGTGCGCCGAACTCCGAGCGAATCAGCCCGGCCACGGAGGTCACGCCGGTCATAAAGGCGCCTTCCAGCCAGCCGCCGTAGTGGCTGACGCTATCGCCGGCTACAAACAGGCACTGCTTGCCCTGCTTGGCTTGCTCGGCGTTAAGGACGCTGCTGCGGTAGTGGTTGTAGATCTGCGTGCAGAGTTCGGTGTCGCCCGCCCAGTCGAGCTTGAATGCGCCTCGGGTATCGCGGTCCGCGCTCCAGTCGTACATGTAGGACGGTGCGCCCTCGGCAGCACGGGCCGCCAGCAGGCTGCTGAGCCAGAACTGCGGCGGCTGGTTGACCTCGTTCAGGGCGATGCGGCTGGCTGCCTGGGCATGCCGTACCCGCAGCACATCGTCGTTGACCCCGGCGGTGGGGGTCAGGCCGCGCAGGCGCGAGGCCTCGTTGCTCGCCTCGTCGCCCCAGGTGTAGGAGGCCAGGATGTTGTAGCTGCCGTTCTGCCCTTGCATGCAGTAAGTGGCGGCCAGGTCGGTATCGGAAATCACCATCTTCACGGTATTGCGGCCATCGCTCGGCGCATAGGCTTCGAACAAGGGCGCCGGCACATCGATAAAGTATTTGGTCGAACGCATCATATGCAGTTGCTTCAGCGCCGCATACAAGTTGCCCGAGCCGCCATGCAACTGATCCAGTGGATGAGACAGCAACTCCTGAGTCCGATACTCGAACACTTGATCATTCACATCGAAGTACAGTGGCGTATCAAGCGGGATACTTTCCCCCGGGCCAAGCCCACTGAAAGGCTCGAGGATTTTTTGTGAAGCGTGGTTACCGGCGGCGATGATGACATGGTCGAAGGTTTCAACCACGACTTCACTGGGTTGCTGCGAAGTTTTACCGGTCTTGGAAATCAGCAGTATCTTGCCATCGCTCTTGCGACCGGCAAACAGCACCTTCTTCACTTCAGACTTCAAGTTGATATGGCTCAGGCGCTGGTACAGCCGGGCCGGTAGGTCGGCATTGCGCGCGGCGCCATCGCCCAGGTTGCCGGGGAAGAAGTATTCGTCGCTGTAGTTCCAGATCAGCAGCCGGGCGATCTCGGTGAAGGTGACGTTATTCAGCGGGCGGAAGCCCCCGGTGCCGAAGCCATAACGGCCGAACAGCTCGACAAAGTAGGTAGGGTCGCGGTCGGCGGTGAGTTGAATGCTGCCATCAGCGATCAAGGCGTCGATTGCCTCGTGCACCTTGTCGATCAGGGGCACATCGAACTCGGCGATGTAGCGGTCCCAATCCTCCCACTCCTGCTTCACTTGCTCCTCGGTGAAACTGGCGATTGGCGCGGCGGCGCCGTCGACGCCCACCAGATTGGTGGCAAAGCTCGCCGCCGAGCGGCCTGCGGCATCCTCCAGGCTCAACAGGTAATTGATCACGCCATTCTTAACCGCGTCCATCACCTTGAAGTTGGCGAGTTGCTCTTCGCTGTTCATGTCTTCAATGACGCCACTCCGGTCGAAGATGACGTTCATGTCGCGAAACAGGAACTGGGTCGGCACCCGGCCGGGGTTGGGGAACACCGACAACTCATCGTCGAGATTGTCCGGGTAGGCGTGGGCGATAAAGCTCCAGGTCAGCACCGCGATCGAGGGAAAGCGCATGCAACCGATTTCCTGGAAGTTGTCCCCCGGCTTCACCGCGAAAATCCGCCCCCACTTGCTGTCGTAGTTCACTTCAGCATCGGCCGTCTCTTCGATTTCGGTTTCGTAGTAGGCGTTGCTCACCTGGCACTGGAAGTTGGGGTTGCGCGCCGCGATCTGGTCCAGCTCGGTCAGAGCCGCCACCGCGGCGGCGCCCCGGCCTACCACACAGATACTCAAGGGTTGGTCATTGGCGATGGCGCCATCGGCCACCATCTTCCCCATGGCAACTTCCTGCCATTTCACCGCAGGCTGGTCCGGGTAATAAACCGATTGTTTAACGAACTGATTGACCGTGGGTTCAACCTGTTTACCTTCGGCACTACTCATCCTGTTAATACGCAGCATGTACTTCACCTTAGTTATTCAGTTAATGACGGATCAATAGGAATCCACATGACCCGCCGGCAGAGTAACTGACACTAAAAATGAAATATTCCGTATTAAACGCAGGAAAATTCGACAACTTCCAAAGATAATTCCACGCAACAAATACTCTATAAAAACACAACCAACAACAGCCACCGAGCGGCAACTAACTTCGCCCCATCTTTTGCTTGAAAAACCTGTTTCAACCGTTATTGAACTGAATGTTCCAGGTCACGTTCCATGATCAGGGTCAGCTCTTGATCCTGGTAATGCTCACCCACGCGGATGTACCCCAGGCGTGCATAGAAGCCTTCGGCAGTCACCGATGAGGGCACCCGCAGCCTGATCACCCCCGCTTGCCGCGCGGCCTGCTCAACCGCCGCCAACAGTTGCCGGCCAACCCCGCCGCCCTGGTGCAAGGGGTCGACAAACACCGAACGCACCGCGTGCCCATCGAGGCTGGCGGTGCCCACCAAGACCCCATCGACGGTGGCGACGAACATTTGCCGCTGTCGCATCAAGTGCAAGACGGCATTCGGGGTGAAACTGGCCTGCACCCGCTCGATCACACTGGCGGGATAGTCCTGGGCATTGCTGGTGACCAGGGCCGCCAGAATCACTCGACTGACTTCGCTGGCATCGGCCTCCACAGCCGGACGAATGATGGTGCAAGTCATGACCCCTCCCTGGTTTCGTCGCAGATGCAAGCGCCCAAAATACGATCCGGCACGCTGCCTGCCAAGGCCCTAGAGCACCTGGAACACCAGGCACGGATTGTCATTCAGCCGCCCCTCATACACCGGCTGGCGGTGCTCCAACGAAGTACCGCGCAACCGCTCGCGATCCTTGCGCGCCACTATCACCCAGGCGCCCTGGGGCAGCGTATCCAGTTGCCCCGGGGCATCGCCGGCAATGAACAGCGGCTGCTCGTCGTGGTCCAGGTTCATCATGTAGCGCACCGCCCAGGTGTCCTGGCCCAGGTTGAAGAACACCAGCGGGCCCGGTTGCTCCGCGCGCAAGCGTTCCACTGGGGAAACGAAGCCCTGGGTGTCGAATTGCAGGTCCTTGGCCGGGTCCACCACCGCCACCAGCAAGGTCCATTGCGCGGCCAGGGCCAGGGCGCTGAGCAGCACCAGGCGCCGGCCCAGGTCGCTCAAGTTGCGGCGCCAGTGGTAGAGCGCCAGCAGCTGCAACAGGGTGAAAATCCCGATCAGCAACGGCATCGACACCGGCGGCCAGTACCCGTGCTTGTGCCAGCTGTGACGCAAAATAAACAGCACCAGGATGCACAGCCCCGGCAGCAGCGCCACCAGCCACAGGTAGCCGCTGCGCACCTTGCCCAGCCAGCCCCGGGCATTCAGCAGGCCGTAGGCCGCCACCGCGGCGAACATCGGCACCATGGGCAGGATGTAGTAGGCGCGCTTGAAATGCGGCACCGACAGCCCCAGCAGAATCATCAGCCCGCAGGCCCCCAGGCGCAGCACCAGGCGCAGTTGCCCGTCGTCATGCCTCTGAGACCACTGCCGACGCAGGTACCACAAGGTCGCCAGCGCCAGGGGCACCACCGGGAAGTAGCGATACAGCGCCAGCTGGAAGTAGAAGTAGAACGGCTCGCCGCTTTCATCCAGGCGCCCGCTCACCTGCATGTTGTAGACCTGGTGCATAAAGTCTTCGCCGCCGCTGATAAAGGCCAGTTGCATCAGCAGCCACCAGCAAGCCGCCAGCACCAGCAAGCCGCTGAGGCCATGGCCCAGCACGCGCTTGATCAGCAGCCGGCGGGCATCGCGGGTGCGCCAGTCCCCCAGCAGCCAGTAGGTGCAAGCCACCCCGCAAACCTCCACCAGCCCCAGGGGCCCGCGAATGGCGAAGGCCAGCACCAGCAGCGGCAGCACCGCCAGTTGGCGCCACCATGAGCCGCTGCGCTCGGCACTGTGCAGCAGGTAGAAGGCCCCCAGGCACAGCAGGGAAATCATCTGGTCCAGGCACACCGAACGGGACTTGTCCAACAGCTGGCTGGTGAGTGCCGTCAGCAGTACCGCAAGCAACGCCCAGCCACGCCCCATGGGCGCCAGCAAGCGATACAGCAAGGCCAGCACCCCCGCCGAGGCCAGGGCCGTGGGCAGCACATTGGCCAGGTGATTGGGCGCGCCGAACAGCTGCGCGCACAGGTAGCTGAGGAAGGTCGCGGTGCCTGGGTAATCCGGATACGGCTGGCCATAGGTGGTGGGAAACAGGCTGGCGCCGTGGCGGAACATCTCCTGCAGGAACAGCGCCCAGCGGCCGTCGAACCCCTGGGGCTGCTCGTCCCAGATACCGAAGGTGAACAACAGCAGGGCCACCAGGAAGATCCCCCAGGACTCCACACCGAAACGATTTTCTCGAAGCATCTTGGCCCCACCCGAACACCGCACCCAGGGCTAGGCGCGAAACTCGACATGGTGCGCGAGCTACCCCTGAACACTGACTGAACAAGCCTTGAAAAAAGCCTCAGTGGTCGTCCAGCGTGCAGCGAATGCCTAGCGCCCATGCCACTTCAAGCGGCGCTGCGCCCAAGCCGCCAGCTGCGCCAGCGGAACTGCCCCACCACCAGCGCAGCAAGAATCAGCGCCATGGAGATGGCGTCATCCAGGGTCACGCCCTGGCCCAGTATCAGCACCGAACCCAAGGTACCGAACAGCGGAATCAGCAACGACCAGGGCGCCACCCGGGACAGCGGATAGCGGCTCAGCAACAGGTTCCAGCCCCAGTAACAGAAATGCGTGGCCACATAGACCTGAAACAGCAGGGACAGAACTGCCTGCCCCGACAGCTGCCCAGGCAACTGCTGGAAAGGCGCCACGCCGTGCTCCATCCAGGTCAGCGCCAGCAACGGCAGAGGCGCGAACAGGCTGGCCCAGACCACAAAGGCCAGCACCTGCTGCACCTTGCAGTACTTGATGATCAGGTTGCCCAGGCTCCAGCTAAAGGCGCTCACCAGCAACAGCCAGTAACCCAGGCTGGTGGCCTGCCCCGGGCTGTCGCCGATAATCCGCAACAAGCCCCACAGGGCGATGCCGATGGCCAGCAACTGTTGCCGGCGCACGCGCTCGCCCAGCAGCAAAACGCCCCAACCCAGGGAGAAGAAAGCACTGAACTGCACCAGCAGCGCCGCGGTGCCCGGGGCCACGCCCTGCTCGATACCCAGGTTGATCAAGGCCCACATGGCCACGCCGAAGATCAGCCCATAAGCCGCCAGCCAGCCCCAGGCCACCTGCGGGCGCGGTATCAGGAACACCCAGGGCAGCGCCGCCAGGGCAAAGCGCAGGGCCGTGAGCAACAAGGGGTCGATGCTGGCCAGCCCCAGCTTGGTGATGGGGAAGTTCAGCCCCCACAAGGCGGTGACCAGCAACGCCAGTAACAGGTGTTTTTTCTGCACGCCATGGGCTCCGCAACGGGCGCCACGGGCCAATCCCGAGCGCTGGCCGCACTATCGCCGCCGGGGGCATGGCCCGCTTGCACTATCAGGTCGAGTATCAGTAAATTCGGGCCATGCCTGATTTCCCTATCGACCCCTATGCCAATATCCCCCGGGACGCGGTGGTCACCGCCATCGACTATCCCCACGGGCTGCACTTCGCCGAGCACCAGCATCGGCGTGGGCAGTTCGCCTACGCCGCCACGGGGGTGATCAGCGTCTTCACCGCCCAGGGCAATTGGGTGGTGCCCCCGCAACGGGCCATCTGGGTGCCGGCCGGGGTGCCCCACGCCATGCAGATGAACGGTGCGGTCACCATGCTCAATACCTACGTCCGCACCCGGGCGGTACAGCGCCTGGGGTTGCCCGGGCATTGCCAGGTGCTGGAGGTGTCCGAGCTGCTGCGCCAATTGCTGATCCGCGCCCGGGACATACCGCCCCTGTACCCCCAAGAAGGCCCGCAGGGTCAGGTGATGAGCCTGCTGTTGCACGAAATCGCCGCCATGCCAGCCCTGCCCCTCAACGCCCCGCTGCCGGCGGAACCGCGGCTGGCCAGGGTCTGTCGGGAACTGCTGGAGCAGCCCTCACTGGAATGGGGTATCGACAGCATGGCCGAACGCGCCGGGATGAGCCGCCGCACCTTCACCCGCCTGTTTCGCCAGCACAGCGGCATCAGCTTCGTGGCTTGGCGCCAGCAGGCCTGCCTGTTGGCGGCGGTGATCCGCCTGGGCAAGGGCGAAGCCGTCACCCGGGTCGCCGCGGACCTGGGCTACAGCAGCCCCAGTGCCTTCAGTAATGTGTTTCACAAGGTGCTGGGGGCCACGCCCAGTCGTTATTTCGCCGCGGATCGGCGCTGAAGGCCCAGGGCCCGGCAGCTTGCCTGCCAGGCCCGAACCACGAGTCTGCGCGCTACAGAAACACCGCAGAAAGCATTCCCAGCGCTCCCAGGCAGCAGCCGATCAGGGCCCCGCGCCCGGGGGCCTGCTGGAACAGCGCCCAGATCACCAGCGGCTCCAGCAGCAGTAGCGAAGTCACCGAGACCACGGTGATGATCCAGATATCGCCAACCGCCACATACCCCAGCCAATAGGCCGCCAACAGGCAGATGCCGCCCAGGCACATGATCGCCACCGGCAACGCCAGCTCGGCACCCGAGGTATTGCCGGAATGGGCCAGCCGCGCGACCACCACCTCGCTGTAGATGGCGCAGAACTCGCCCAGCACCATCAGCCCTACAGCAGAAACTCCGAGTAACTCTTTGGACATGTCACAAACCCCTTACTATTGAGAGCCCGATTTTTCAGCTCCCAGGCATTGATCGCTCCGTTCACGGAGCCTGCTTGGCAATGCGCAGGGGTACGAGGCAACTCGGTCATAGTCAGGAACTTGAACATATCCATCTCCTTTGGGGTGGGTGGCACAGCTCTGTGCCCGTGACACGGGCAACCGGCCGTTGCCTGTATCAGTGATGTGCTCCCCCGGCGCCATCTGCGGGGCTAGCATTCACGGCAAAAAGACCACACAAACTCCACAGTCCGCAAGCGTCGTTGCCGATAGCCTTGGTTCGGTCATCCTCAGCCAGCAGTCCGTGCCCACCATGCCCCAGCCATCCAGACCTGTTCCTACCGTTCAACCTGGCGACTGGGTCGCCACCTACTTTATCGGCGTCGCGGCGTTGGCCCTGGTCCTGACGCTGTTGGTCTGCCTGATACTGCAGATCACCAGCCGGGATTCATGGAGCGACCTGGGCAGCTCGGTGTCTTTCGCCGTGGTGGTGCTGCTGGTGAGCGTGGTGGTGATAGGTGTCGTCGCGGCCCTGCCCTGTGCCCTGTTCTTCTGGCTGGCCCAGCGGTTCACCTGGCGTCATCTGTCGATCTATATGCTATCCGGCGCCCTGATTGCCCTGCCCACTATTCCCGTGGTGATGAGCCTGTCTCCCGGCTATTTCAACCCGGCATACAACATCCCCGGCATTGCCCGCTATCAGCCCCTATTGTTCCTGTTCAGCGCGTCGGGGGCCTTTCTCGGCACCGTGTTCTGGTGGCGCAGCGGCCGCCATCTAGGTTGATCGCCTACGCACCCTGTGTCGGAGCCGGCTTGCCGGCGAACAGGCCCTGAAGATTTGCACCAACTTGGCAGACGTCTTCGCTGGCAAGCCAGCTCCTACCCCGGGGATCAATGGCAAGGCACCGCCACCGGCAACGCCAGCTCGGCACCCGAGGCGTTGCCGGAATGGGCCAGCCGAGCCGGACACACAAATCCCACACAAACTCCACCCAGCACGCAGCGCCTTGCCGGTAGCCTGAACCCCATAGTCCATCAGCAACGGAAGGCGTCCATGTCCCAAGCAACCCACAGCACTCGCACCGTGAAAACCCGCGACTGGCTGATCACCTACTGCATTGGCATCTTCGCCCTGGCCCTGCTGGGGTCGGTCGGGGTCAGCCTGCTGATGCTGGCCGGCAACTGGCCATCGGTCTTGAGCGTGCTGCCGGGGACGCTGTCCTTCGGCCTCACGGTGTTGCTGCTGAGCATCGTGGTGGTGGGCGTGGTGGCGGCGTTGCCCTGTACCCTGTTCTTCTGGCTGGCCCAGCGCTTTGGCTTGCGGCACCTGGCGATCTACCTGCTGTGCGGCACCCTCAGTGCCCTGCCCACCATCCCGCTGGTGATGAACCTGATGGGCGAGTCCTACAGCGTTGCCGATGAAGACCAGCCGGACCCCGGCATCCTGGAGCGTTACTCGCCCATGGCTCCGCTGTTCGGCGGTTCGGGGGCCTTTCTCGGCGCGGTGTTCTGGTGGCGCAGCGGCCGTCATCTACGTTGATCACCTGCACACCCTGCTAGGAGCCGGCTTGCCGGCGAACAGGCCCTCAAGAGTTGCAGCGACTTGGCGGACGTCTTCGCTGGTAAGCCGGCTCCTACCCCGGGGATCAATGGCAAGGCACCGCTGCCGGGCAAAAAAACACAGAATCTCCACAATACCCGGCCGCCTGCCGCCATAACCTTGGCCGGGTATTCCACTGACTACTGCGATAGACCCCATGCCCAAAGCCACCCCCACCGTCCGCACCGTACAACCCGAAGACTGGTTCGCCGCCTACTTTATCGGCGTAACGGCACTGACCCTGGTGCCGACACTGGTGATCATGCTGGGGATGCTGAGCGGCGCCGGCACCCTGAGCGGGGAGCTGATCGCGCAGATACTCTGCATAGGGCTGCTGACCCTGGTGCTCAGTGGCCTGGTGATCGGCATTGTCACGGTGCTGCCGTGCACCCTGTTCTTCTGGCTGGCCCAGCGTTTCGCCTGGCGCCATGTACTCATCTACCTGCTGTGCGGCGCCTTCGCCGCCTTGCCGACCATTCCCGTGGTGACCAGCCTGGCGCCTTCGAGCTTCTACAACGACCCGCCCGAGGACGATAGCCCGCCCGCGCCCGAAGGCCTGGCCCGCTACTTGCCGGTCGCGCCGCTGTTCGCCGGCTCGGGGGCCTTTCTGGGCCTGGTGTTCTGGTGGCGCAGCGGTCGTCACCTGCGCTGACCGCCGCCCGGCCCTGTAGGAGCGGCGCTTTGCCCATCGCGGGCCACCACCACCTTGCCCAGCACTCCGCCCTGCTCGACCCGCGCATGCGCCCGACGCAGGCTGTCGGCATTCAAGGGGCTGAAGATTTCATTCAAGGTGCAGCGAATCACCCCCTGATCCAGCAACTGCGCCACCCGCTGAAGCGTGCGCTGCTGCTCAAGCATGTCGGCGGTGTGGAACAGGGCCCGGGTAAAAACCATTTCCCAGTGCAAGGAGACGCTCTTGCTCTTGAGCGGCACGGCATCGAGAAAGTCATGATCGTCGATCAGGCCGATATGGCCATGGGGCGCGATGATCTCAGCCAGCTCGGCATAGTGGCGAGCGGTGTGGGTCAGCGCGGCAATATGGGTCACCGCCGGCAGTTGCAGCTCGGCCAGTTGTGCCTGCAGCGAGCGCGAATGATCCAGCACATGCTGCGCGCCCAGGTCCAGGCACCACTGGCGGCTGTCGGCACGCGAGGCGGTGGCGATCACCGTCATTCCGGTGAGTTGTCGGGCGAGCTGGATCAGCACCGAACCCACGCCACCGGCACCGCCGACAATCAACAGGGTGCCCTGCTGGGACAGGTCCCCCGGTACCCGCCCCAGGCGCTCGAACAGCAGCTGCCAGGCCGTCAGCGCAGTCAGCGGCATGGCCGCCGCCTGGGCAAAGGACAGGCTGGCGGGCTTGTGCGCCGCCAGGCGCTCATCCACCAAATGCAATTCGGCATTGGCGCCATCGCGGGTAAAGGTGCCGGCATAGAACACCGCATCGCCGGGAGCGAAGCCGGTCACGGCGCTGCCTACCGCGCGCACCACCCCGGCTGCGTCCCAACCCAGGGTGCGAACGCCTTCCGGCACCGTCACCAGGCCGGCGCGAACCTTGGTGTCCAGCGGGTTGACCGACACCGCCTCGACCGCCACCAGCAAGTCATGGGGCCCGGGCAGCGGCTCGGCCAGTTGCACGTCGCAAAGGGCGTGGACATGGGACAGCGGCGAGCCTTTGAGGTAGGCGATGGCCTTCATTGCAGAGCTTCCTTGGCGATTGAAAGCGCACACTTAAATCCTTCATGCCCGACTCGCACAAGTAGGGTACTTTTGCGTACCTGCTACGCAAAAGGACCGCCAGGCAATGAAGAACAAGCACTATCAGGACCTGCCCGGGTGCCCGGTGGAAGTCACCCTGGACCTGATCGACGGCCGCTGGAAAGGCGTGATCCTGTACCAATTGCTAAGCAACGAGTTCATCCGCTTCAACGAGCTGCAACGCCGCCTGCCGGGGATTTCCCAGCGCCTGCTGAGCAAGCAGCTGCGTGACCTGGAGGCCGCCGGCCTGGTGTTGCGCACGGTGTACGCCGAGGTGCCGCCACGGGTGGAATATCGTTTGACCGACGAGGGCCGCTCCCTGCAGCCGGTGATCGAGGCGCTGTCGGCCTGGGGCCATGGACGCGTCAGTCGCCAGCAGGCACTGGGCATCGCCGTGATCGCCACCCCCGCGCTTGTCGATTGAGCCAACACCCTGCCGGCAGCGAAATAACCCAGCGAAAAAAACCGCACCATTTCCCCCTAGTTGTTCACAATTCGTTAAGAGTTGCCTCCGTATACTTTGCCGCTTGCCCGCAGCCGCCCGGCTGCGCCCCTGGATCCGCTGGCGCCTACCCCATGTCACGACCCGCTCCGTTGCTGTTCCTGCTGACCTGCCTGCTGTTTTTCTTCGCCCTGGGCAATCACAAGTTGCAAGGTTCCACCGAGGCCCGGGTCGCCGGGATCGCCATGCAGATGCACCTGGATGACGACTGGGTTACGCCGCGCCTGTTCGGCACCCCGTTCCTGGAAAAACCGCCCCTGAGCCTGTGGCTTGACGCCGGAGCAATTCGCGCCTTTGGCGGCACGCCGCTGGCGGTGCGCCTGGCGTCGGCCTTTGCCGGGTTGTTCAGCGTGATGCTGCTGTATGCCATGCTGCGCCGCTTCGGCCGGCCGGCCATCCTGGCCGCCGTGGCCGGGTTGTTGCTGGCGACCATGGCCAGTTACTGGAGCAATGTCCGCGGGGTGGGGGAAGACGCCCTGCTCAGCCTCGGGGTAACCCTGGCCCTGCTGGCGTTCTTCCAGGCTCATCAGCGTCAGGCCCGGCAACAAGCGGCGCTCCTGCCCTGGCTGGCATTTGCCGGCGGCATCGCCATCGCCACCTTGAGCAAGGGCGTGCTGGGCCTGGCCATGCCGGGAGTGGTGATCTTCGCCTACCTGCTGGCCGAGGCCCTGATCGACAAGCGCTTCCGGCTTGGCCACTGGCTGTACCCGGCGTTGCTGACCCTGCTGGGGCTGGTGCCGCTGATGATCTGGCTGTTCGTGCTCTATCAGCGCGGCGGCCTGCAAGCCCTGGGCGAAGTGCTGTGGACCAATAGCGTCGGCCGCTTCGACGGCTCCTTTGTCGAGGCCGGGCACTACGAACCTTTCTACTACTACCTGGCCAAGCTGCCCCAGGCCTTTCTGCCGTGGAACATCCTGGTGTACCTGGGGCTCTGGCACTTTCGCAAAAGCCTGGTGCAGAACCGCTACCGGCTGTTCTTCAGCCTCTGGCTGGTGGCGCAGTTCACCCTGCTGTGCCTGGCGTCGAGCAAGCGCACCGTGTACCTGATGTCCCTGACCCCGGCGGCGGCGGTGCTGGCGGCGGAGTACGGCGCGGTGCTCTACCAGCGCCTGGCCCAGCGGGCCCAGGGCAATGGGTTCTGGAGCGCCGTGGGGCGCCGGCGCCAGGGGCTGGTGATCACCATCATGAGCCTGGTGATCTGCGCTTACCTGGCCAACGCCCAGTGGGTGGCGCCAAAGGCCGATCGCAAGCTGTCGTTCGTGCCGGTCACCGACCAGATCATGGCCCTGCAAGGCAGCGGGCATCAGTTGGCGCTGTATCAGGCCAACGAGCGCATCGGCGGCGCCACCGTGTTCTACACCCGCAGCCTGCTCAAGGATCTGCAGACCGAGGCGCAACTGCTGGCGTTCCTGGGTGAGTCCCCGCAGCACGTGGCGGTGATGACCGGCGACGCCCCCCCACAACCGCCCTTGCGGGTCGACAAGGTGATCATGGTCAGCCGCCAGGCCTACTACTTCGTCAGCCTGGCGCCGGCCGGATAAAAAAACGGCACCGCTGCAGGTGCCGTTTTTCTCTCCAGGCCGTTGAGCGGCCCCGAGTCTTGGCTTACTGCGGGTTCTTCAGCTTCACCACATCACCTGAAACCTTGGTGGTATAGCCATTCAGGACCCAGGCCCAGAACCAGTTTTCCTGGACCTGGGTGTTGATCAGGGCATCACCGCCCTTGGCCTTGATCGCCGCAGTCTGGGCGCGGACGAAACGGTCATTCTGCTGGATCGGAATAAACCCGAAGAGCATCACGCCAGTGGCGGTGGCTTCGCTGTGACCGATCACGGTGTACTGAGTGCTGTCCAACTGCTGGGTTTTCATCGGGGTGCCGGTGCAGCCCGCAAGAACCAGACCGAGGCAGGCAGAGGCAACCACTTTGCTCAAATGCTTCACGACGTAACTCCATGGAAAAAGCGCCCGGGACTCATTTCCCCGGCCCCGGCACTTTACCCGTCGGGGCCACAAAGCCCAATCACCGCTACCCCTTGAACCCTTTCCCGCTGATATCGGCACAACGCCCATGGAAGCATGACGCCCGTCCAACGACCGGCATTGTCCATGCTCAAGGAGTCCCCCATGTTGCCTCTGCGTTCACTGATCATCGGCCTGAGCCTGTTCGCCTGCGCCGCCCATGCCCTGGAAACCACAGACACTCCCAGCGATCTGCTCAAGGCCTATGCCGCCACACTCGGCGCCGCGGCTGGCAGCAGCCAATGGCAACAGATGTGGAAGCGCTCCCGCGACAACGGCGTATTCAACCCGATCGGCGATCAGCCGCGGTTCACCGTGCCGCAGAACCAGTTGCCGGACATGGCCATCACCACCCTGGTCAACGCCGGCAGCGTGCAGGCGCAAAACAGCACCCAGGCGCTGTACCGCTACGAGTTCGAAAGCCCTGTGGGGATCGCCGCCAACCAGCCGCTGCCTGCCCTGTGCCTGCTGGTGGACTGGCGCACCCTGCCCGCCGGCAGCCGCACCGACGACCGTGGCGCCATGCTCGGCGTCAGCCTGCTGCAGGCCCAGCCCTGCCCCTGAAAGCACAACGGCCGCCCGGGCCGGCAGCCCGGGCGACAAGGCTATGACGGCATCCCGGAAGCCAGCAGTTCGGCTTCCTGGCGCCGCCGGGAACGGTAGCTGTCACCGAAGTTACGCAGGTTGGCCAGGGCACTGGGCCAATCCCGGGCCACCACCTGGGCCCAGAAATTCGGCGTGCGCTTGGCCAGGTTGCCGTACTGGAAAGCCACCGAGGCGATCACCGTCTGCATCGCCGCCGGCAACTGGGCGAAATCCAGGCCACTGGCACTGGAGTAAGCCGCGGCCAGCCGCTCGACAAAGGGTGCCTTGAAGGCTTCGTCGATCAACTCGGCTTCGGCACTGCTGATGCTCAAGGGATGCAGGTCGAGGTAGGCCACTGCCTTCAGCCCGGTGAGGCGCAAATAAGGACTCAGGCGCTGGACCAGCCCGGCCGGCAGTTGCAGGTTTTGCAGGTCCTGCAGGTTGCGCTGGCCCAGGTCGAAGCCGGTGCCCAGGGTCACCCCGCTCTTGCTGTTGGCGGCGTCGGGCACATAGGCGCGGGTGATGGCGGCACCCTCCAGCGCAGCGATAAATCCGAAATCGATCGAGTAGCGCGACATGGAAAATTCCTCATTAGGTTGAAGAAAATCCAGTGCACCACCCGCGACCTATACAACATCAGAATGTAATAGTTCCCCTTAATAGGGGGGAAATTTCCCACTGAACAGAGGACGAGACACCTCCTTAGGATCGAACCGGCTTTATCCATAATTCCAAGGAGGTATCAAATGGACGTGAACGACCTCAGTCTTATCGATGTTCGCCAGCTCCCACACTCGCTCCAGGCCCTGGTCCACTGCATCGGGCTGGAAAACGCCTACCGCCTGACCTGCGAGTACGGCGGCCGCCCCAAGTACATTCCCAAGCACGCCGAACGCACTTCCCTGGCGCTGATCCTGCCCCCCGACGCCCTCAATGCCCTGATCGAGCGTTTCGCCGGGCTGGCCCTGGAGATCCCCAAGGCCGACCACTTCTGCCGGCAAATTCGCAACCAGCACATCCAGCTGGAAAGCCTCGGCGGCATCTCCCGCAGTGTGCTCGCCGACAAGTACGGCCTGAGCCTGCGGCAGATCGGCAATATCCGCCGCCTGGAAGCCAACCCTCAGAGGTAACGCTTTCCCGCTGAATAGAAGGCCCTGCCCTGATTAAGGTGCAAGGGCGCATTTCGCGCAGCGAAGAACAAGGAGAAAGACCATGGCAGATATCGATAAGGGTCTGATCGGCGGGGTAATCGCCGCACTGCCCCTGGACAAGATGATCACCGGACCGCTGATGGCGATGATCCAGGCGCAGGTCGCTGCGAGCAAAGCCTATGCGGACTTCATCATGGGTGTGTGTATCCAGAACGGCAAAGCCGTTTCGGTACAGTTCGACTATGACGAGACCCTGGTGGATGACCAGGGCGTGTACAAGGGCACAGTGAAAAAGTCGATGCGGATTCCGCTGCTGGCAGCCATCAGTCACCCCAATATCACCATCGAGGAAGGCTCCATCGACTTCGAGCTGACCATCAGCCAGATGGCCGAGGACACCAGTTCCACCGAAGCCTCCGGGAGCTTCCAGGCGAAGCTGGGCTGGGGACCGTTCAGCGTTTCGGTCAAGGGTGCGGCAAGCCACAAATCCACCCAGACCCGCAAGACCGACACTCGCGCGCGCTACGCCATCAGCACCAAGATCGTCCGCCAGGGGCCACCCGAAGCGTTGATGCGGGTCATCGACTTCCTGACTGATGCCGCCACCAAACCCATTACCCTGCCCGATACCAAAGTAGACGAGACCACTAAGCTGCCGACCGATGGCGTACTGCAAAGCAACGGCAACGCCAGCGTTCGCGAGAAGTCCCCTGCTACCCCTTGACCCCTTGGACCAAGCCCCGCCCGTCCGGCGGGGCACCCCACCCCCCGAGCAAGGAGCCTGATTCATGGCGTTTTTTTCTCGACGCAAGGAGCCCATGTCGGCCTGCGACCTGAGCCATATCACCCGCGGCATGCACCAGGCCGCGGCCGCCACCCACAACCTGATCGCCCAGCAATACATCAAGCTGTTCGACCAGTTCTTCGACTACAACGTCAACGACCTGGGCACGCCGATGAAGGCCAAGATGGTGGAGGTGGCGCTCAACGAGCAGCACAGCATCAATGTGCCGCTGATTGCCCTGGTGTCGCCCAAGGGCCTGGCCCTGCACAAGATGAGCGTCGACCTGTCGGTGCGCATGCACGGCACCGAACTGCAGAAGGCCAGCCATGACCTAGAAAATGGCGAATTGCACAGCGAGAAGTTCTTCGTCACCTTCGGCAGCGGCAAGCGCGAAGGCCAGGAGCGCGACCCGGATGAAGTGCAGATCCGCATGGAGTTCCGCGATTGCGAACCGCCGGAGGCGATCCAGCGCCTGATCGAGGAATTCACCCACCTGATCAGCCCGCAACGGATCAGCGATGGCCCGCCTTCCGCCAGCATTGCCAGCCCCGGCCAGCCGCCTGCCGAACCGGAGCTGCTGGCGCCTTGAGCTGCCGCGCGCCAGGGTCGAGGTGATTCAGGGCTTGAGCTGCACCGAACGCCAGTCGCTGGCCTCGATCAAGCCAAGCATCTTCGGCGCGCCATTGAGGGTGTCGGTGGTAACGAACAACGCCGCGCCATAGCCCAGGGTCGGGGTAGCGAACTTCAGCGCCTGTTCCATCTGCGCCATGCATTCGCTGTGGGTCACCAGCACCAAGTTGCGCCCGGGCACCTTGTGCGCCAGGGCGTCGCGCAGCATGTCCTGCTTGCAGTTGTACAACCAGTTGTCGCCGCTGCTGACCTTGCTGAACATGTAGCCGGCGGTCTGCGCGGTACGGGTCAACGGGCTGTTATAGATATCGGTTTGCGCCAGGCCCAGTTGCTCGAACTGCGCGCCAATGCCCACCGCCACCTCCCGGGCGCGATCGGTGATGCCATCGGCCGGGCCCAGGCACTGGGCGTTGGAGCGGTCGCAGCGTTCGACATGGCGCACCAGCACAATCATCTCGCCCTTGGCCCAACCGGCCTTCAGCGCCTTGATGCCTTGCCCATTGCCATGGGCCAGGTCGGGCACCGCCGCCGGCTCGAGCAGCCACAGGCCCAGGGGAATCACCAGCAATGCCCCCAGCAACAGTGCCAGGCGCTTCTTGTAGCGGGCCAAGGCGCGTCTCAGGGAAGGACGCTTGAGCACCGGGAACGCAAGTCTTGTAGCCACTGTCTAGCCGCCCTTCCGAAAGTGATCCGATGCCTTGAGCAACTGCTGCCCAGGTTAACGATGCCTGATGACAAATGAACGCTGCCGGTAGCTGCGCAACGGTTCGGCCAGACTCTAGGTTCGCGGGCGTGGGGGCGGGGTGAAATGAATGTGAAAAAAAGCTCAACAGACCGGCGGTGCGTCCCGCAAAATAGCGGTTAAACGCTGAAACATTGTCTTGGCGCAATACCGACGAAATCGTTTCAGCTATGGCACAAGCCGCCGATACAGCCCCTGCAAGACACCTCGCTGGTCACCAACAACAACAATCTTCCAGCCAACTGAGATCAAGAAGCGCTACGTTCCTGGAGGAATTCAATGAATAGTTGGTTTGCCAACATCAGCGTCAACCTTAAGCTGGGCCTGGGTTTCGGCCTGGTCCTGACCCTTACCGGCATCCTCGCCCTGACCGGCTGGACCAGCCTGGGCAGCCTGATCGACCGCAGCAACTGGATGAGCGATATCACCCAGCTCAACAGCGGCCTGACCAAGCTGCGGGTCACCCGCCTGCAATACATGCTGGCCAACGGCGACGAAACCGCCGCCCAAGGCGTGCAGAACACCCTGGACGATTTCAGCGCCCAGCAGAAAAAACTCCTGACCTCGTTCCAGAGCCCGGAAAACATCAAGCTGCTGCAAGGCCTGGGGACGACCATCAGCGCCTACCAGGACTCGCTGAACAAGATGCGCAACGCCTACCGCAGCGGCAACGCTGCGCGCCTGGCGATGAACCAGAACGCCGAACGGGCCAATGACCTGATCAACGGGATCAACAACTGGGTCAAGCAACTGCCCCTGAGCGACCAGCGTTTCGAGCAGTTCCAGGCCATCACCCAGGCCAAGGAAGTGTTCCAGCTGGCCCGCTATGAAGTGCGTGGCTACGTCACCACCACCAGCGACCCGGACACCGAACCGAAAGCCTTCAACCAGCTCAATGCGTCGATTGCCGAAATGGATCAGCTCAAGCGCCATTTCAGCAGCTCCCAGGGTGAGGCCCTGCAACAGCTGGATACGGCCCTTAGCAACTACCGCAGCTCGCTGCAGGCGTTCAAGCTGGCCTACGCCGATGCCGTGCAGGCGCGCAAGGAAATGACCGACCAGGGCGCCGATATCGTCAACCGCAGCGACGCCCTGTACCAGATCCAGCTCGACCGTCGCGATATCGAAAGCACCCAGGCCCGCAGCCTGCAACTGACCAGCACCCTGCTGGCGCTGCTGGTGGGCGTACTGGCGGCCATCATCATCACCCGGCAGATCACCCGCCCACTGCGTGAAACCCTGGTGGCGGTGGAGCGCATCGCTTCCGGCGACCTGACCCAAGACCTGCGCATCACTCGCCGCGACGAACTGGGCGTGCTGCAACAGGGCATCGCCCGCATGGGCGTGACCTTGCGCGAGCTGATCGGCGGTATCCGCGACGGCGTGACCCAGATCGCCAGCGCTGCCGAGGAACTCTCGGCGGTAACCGAGGAAACCAGCGCCGGGGTCAACAGCCAGAAGGTCGAGACCGACCAGGTGGCCACCGCCATGCACGAGATGACCGCCACCGTGCAGGAAGTCGCGCGCAACGCCGAGGAAGCCTCCCAGGCCGCGGCCGCCGCCGATGGCGAAGCCCGCGAGGGCGACAAGGTGGTGGCCCAGGCCATCACGCAGATCGAGCGCCTGGCCAGCGAAGTGGTGCGTTCCACCGACGCCATGACCGTGCTGCAACAGGAAAGCGACAAGATCGGCAGCGTGATGGACGTGATCAAGGCCGTGGCCGAGCAGACCAACCTGCTGGCGCTCAACGCCGCTATCGAAGCGGCCCGAGCCGGTGAAGCCGGTCGTGGTTTTGCCGTGGTTGCCGACGAAGTGCGGGCCCTGGCCCAGCGCACCCAGAAGTCCACCGAAGAGATCGAGGAACTGGTGGCCGGTCTGCAGAACGGTACCCAGCAAGTGGCCACGGTGATGAACAACAGCCGCAGCCTCACCGACAGCAGCGTCGAGCTGACTCGCAAGGCCGGTGCCTCGCTGGAAAACATCACCCGCACGGTGTCCAACATCCAGTCGATGAACCAGCAGATCGCCGCCGCCGCCGAGCAGCAGAGCGCCGTGGCCGAAGAGATCAGCCGCAGCATCATCAACGTGCGCGACGTCTCCGAACAGACCGCCGCCGCCAGCGAAGAAACCGCCGCCTCCAGCGTCGAGCTGGCCCGCCTGGGTGGCCAGTTGCAGATGATGGTCAGCCACTTCCGCGTGTGATTCGCCGCGCCCCCTTCGCTGGCAAGCCAGCTCCTACGAAAGGCTATTCAAGCGCTCCGTAGGAGCCGGCTTGCCGGCGAAGGGCGCAACGCGGTCCGCCCTATTGCGCCGGTTTGGCCGCGCCATCCAGCAGCGCATCCACCACTGCCCGCGCCATCTCCACCGAATGAATCATCGACCAGATCAGCCCGCGCTCAATGCCGCTGGCACTGGTGATTTCGTCGGCAGTTTCTTCGGCGCACTTGAGCAGCAATGACACGTGAAGCAGCGCCTCTTCGGCATTGAAGCCTTCACGCACCGCAAACAGCGGGTGCCCTCCACCATCACGGCAACCAAAACAGATGCTGCCAGTGACAACAAAGTCCTCATGCAACGGGGGCGAAAGTGTGGTGTTTTCCAGCGCCTGAAGCAGGGCTTTGTTGGGCGCTTCCAGCTCGGTGATCAATTCACGGCTGGGTTGCAGAACAGGCGGATCGGGAACGATTTTTTTCATGATCAGCAGCTCCTTTTTGATGAGAGCCGCCAGCATCACTTGCAGATGATGGGTGGCGGCTACGTGCGAGTCTGCAAGACCAGGAAGAAGCAAACCCGGTAGATCCGAAGATCTCCCACACGTAGCCACCATAAATCGAACTGAACAATCAGTGATCCAGAGTGGCCGCGGACGTTTGCCTCTTGTGCGGGCTTGCAGACCCGATCGCTGATTGGTCAGCGACGGACGCAGACTAGTCCCACATCTTTGGGAGGTTCAAGCCACTCGGAAGGCTGAAGTGTAACTGGGGGATTCTCGCGGAAATACCCTACAAATCAAAGCGAAAATCCGCTATCTGCGCCGGAGCTTATCGCATTCCGGAAGGGGATCGGCAGTGTGCCATTCGCTGGCAAGCCAGCTCCTACGAAAGACTGTTCGATCGCGTTGTAGGAGCCGGCTTGCCGGCGAAGGGCGCTACGCGGTCGCCGAGCATTTACATGAATCGGGGTTTGCCCTTACCTTTTCCGCTCTGCGTCCTGCTGTCCAACGGATAAGTCACCAGGAACCCGTTCATGCCCAGCCTCGGTTATACCTCGGTCCCGCCCCTGCTCAAGTACCTGCTCTATGCCGAGCAACTGGGCCTGGCCACGGCGCCTGCCCTGGCGGCAGCGGGGCTTACGGCCGCGCAGTTGAACGACACCAGCCTGCGCCTGCCGCTGGAGGTGCATGAGCAACTGCTGGACTATTTCTGCCGCCATTCGGGCGACCCGCTGTTCGGCCTGAATTCGGCGCGTTTCGTCAAACCCAGCTCATGGAATGTGCTGGGCTATATCACCATGAACTGCGCGACCCTGGGCGAAGCCATGGGCCGCATCATGCCGTTCGAGAAACTGGTGGGGGACATGGGCACCAGCCGCGCCGAGCTGGCGGGCGACGAGGTGCGGCTGATCTGGAGCTGTCGCCATCAGCGCGCCGACATCCGCCGCCATCTGGTGGAAAACGTGCTCGCCTCCTGGCTGCTGTATGCACGCTGGATCGCCGACTCGGAACTTTCTCCCAGCACAGTGTGGTTCGAGCACCCGCTGCCAGAAGGGGCCGAAGCAGCGCAGTACGAAACCCTGTTTGGTTGCCCGGTGCTGTTCCAGCAATCCTGCTCGGCCCTGGTGGCGCCGCTGCATTACCTGCAGATGCCCCTGCGCCAGGCCGATGCCCGGCTGCTCAAGACCCTGGAAGATCACGCCCAGGCGATGATGGCCTCGCTGGCCGACGCACCCCTGGCCCTGCAGGTGCAGAACCTGCTGCGCCAGCTGCTGAAGAACGGCCTGCCGCGCAAGGAACAGGTGGCGGAGCAGCTTTCGATGTCGGAGCGCACCCTGCAGCGCCAGCTGCAGCAGGCCGGTACCTCCTACCAGCAGATTCTCGATGACTTGCGCCAGGAACTGGCCGAGCACTACCTGCTGCACAGCGAGCTGTCGGTAGAGGGCATTGCCGACTGCCTGGGCTACAGCGAGCAGCGCTCATTGCACCGGGCCTTCAAGAACCGCACCGGGCTGACCCCGGGGCAGTTCCGCCAGGCCGCCCTGGGCGCCGGCAAGGCCTGAACCGCCTCAGACGCAGATGGCGTTGGTGAACACCAGGCGATTGCCGAACGGGTCGTTGATGGTCATGTCCTGGCTGCCCCAGGGCATGGCCTGGATCTGCGGGTGGGAAAACCGGTACTGCTTGGCCAGCAACTGCTGCTGGAAGGCTTCCAACTCGTCGGTCTCGATGCGCAGCGCAGCGCCCGGGGTGCAATCGCCGTGATGCTCGGACAGGTGCAGCACGCACTCGCCCCGGGACACCTGCATATAGAGCGGGAAGTTGTCCTCGAAACGGTGCTGCCAATCCAGCGTGAAACCGAGGAAGTCGAGGTAAAACTCCCGGGCCTTGGCTTCATCGAAGATGCGCAGGATGGGGGTGGTTTTGCCAAAGCTCATTGCACGGCTCCCAGAGCGAAATAGGCCGACTATACAGACGACAGTAGTCAGCAGGTCGGCGTCGCGGCGGGAATCTTTAATATCAAGGCGCCATCATTGTGATGGGGATCAAGAATTTAGCCGGCAAATGTGAAGCCCTCGCGCAAATCCCCCTCCCGCGGCAGGAAACGCCCCTGGCGCTCGGCGCAGGCCTGGCCCTCGGCATAACTGCGCACGCCATTGACCCAGACCCCGTCGATGCCCTGCGCCGCTTGCTGCGGATGCTTGAAGTCGGCCACGTCGCGCACTTGTGCCGGGTCGAACAGCACTAGGTCGGCCCAATACCCTTCGCGGATCTCGCCACGCTGGTGCAAGCCGAAACGGGCCGCCGACAGCCCGGTCATCTTGTGCACCGCGGTGTGCAGCGGGAAGAGTTTCAAGTCGCGGCAGAAATGCCCCAGAACCCGGGGAAAGGCGCCCCACAACCGCGGATGGGGAAAGGGATCTTCCGGCAGGCCATCGGAGCCGATCATCGACAGCGGATGGGCGAGGATGCGCCGTACATCGTTTTCATCCATGCCGTAATACACCGCCCCCGCCGGTTGCAGGCGCTCGGCGGCGGCCAGCAGGCTGACGCCCCAGTCCGCGGCGATCTCGCTCAGGTCACGCCCTCCCTGCTCCGGGTGCGGCGTCGACCAGGTGATGGTGATGCGGTAGGCGTCGGTGACCTGTTTCAAGTCCAGGGTCGAGGAGCTGGCGGCATAGGGATAGCAGTCGCAACCCACCGGGTGCTCCCGGGCGGCCTGTTCCAGGGCCGCCAGCAGTTGCGGGCTGCGCCCCCAGTTGCCAGCACCGGCGCACTTGAGGTGCGAGACGATCACCGGCGAGCGCGCGGCCCGACCGATCAGGAAGGCTTCGTCCATGGCCTCCAGCACCGGCTCGAATTCGCTGCGCAGGTGGGTGGTGTAAACCGCCCCGAAGGCGTTGAGTTCCTGGGCCAGTTGCAGCACCTCGTCGGTCTCGGCAGAGAAGGCACTGGCGTAGGCCAGCCCAGTGGAAAGGCCCAGGGCACCGTGCTCCAGGCTGTCGCGCAGTTGCTCGCGCATGGCCGCGATCTCCTCGGCGCGGGCCGTGCGCTGGAGGTCGTCCAGGTGATTGCTGCGCAACGCCGTGTGCCCCACCAGGGCCGCCACGTTGACCGCCGGGCGCGCCGCGTCCACCGCTGCACGGTAGTCGGCAAAGCGCGGGTAGACGAACTTCGACCGCTCGCCCAACAGGTTCATCGGGTCCGGCGGGTCGCCCTTGAGGGTCACGGGCGCAGCGCTGATGCCGCAGTTGCCGACGATCACCGTGGTCACCCCCTGGCTGATCTTCGGTAGCATCTGCGGCTGGCGAATCACCACGGTGTCGTCGTGGGTGTGCACATCGATAAAGCCCGGGGCCAGCACCCGTCCGGCGGCATCGAATTCTTCCTCGGCGCTGTCGGCGGACAGATCGCCGATGCGCTGGATACGGCCATCGCCAATCGCCAGGTCGGCGGGGTACGCAGGCCGGTCGCGGCCGTCGATGATCAGGGCGTTGCGGATCAGCGTGTGGTAGCGCATGTCAGTCTCCCAGGGGCAGGCGATCGTCGCCGCCGCGGTAATGGTCCAGGGCCAGCTTGATCCGCCGCAGGCGCTCCTGGTTGTCGTCCGGCATCACCAGGGCCAGTTCGGTGGCCAGTACGTCAATCGCCAGGAGCATGCCGTAGCGGGCGGCGGTGGGCTTGTAGATAAACGAGGTTTCGGCGCTGTGCAGCGGCAGCAGCACATCCGCCAATTCCGCCAGGGGGGTTCCAGGCAGGGTGATGGCGAGAATCCCGGCGCCGTAGTTACGGGCCAGGGCCACCGCCTCCAGCAGCTCGGGGGTAATGCCGCTCAGGGAACAGGCGATCACCGCATGCTGCTGGCCCAGGGCGGCGGCGGTGACCCGCATCATCACCGGGTCGTGGCAGGCGGCGATGGAGTAGCCCAGGCGCACCAGGCGCACCTGCAGTTCGGCGCTGCACAGGGTCGAGCAACCGCCACTGCCAAAGGCGTGGATCATTCGCGCCCGGCCCAGCAGGCGCACCGCATCGGCGAAGCGCGCCTCGTCGAAACCGGCCAGGTGCTGATGCAGCGCCGCCTCGATATCACCGACTATCTGTCGGTAGAAGCCGGATTGCTCCGGGGCCCCGGCCGGGTCGAGAAAACGCCTGCCCACGCCACTCGCCTGGGCCAGTTGCAGGCGCAGCTGACGCAGGTCGCGGCAACCCACGCTGCGGGCAAAGCGCGACAGGGTGGCGGCGCTGACCTCGGCACGGCGGGCCAGTTCGTCGAGGCTGGCGGAAGCGGCGAAGCCCACGTCGTCGAGCATCAGCCGGGCGATCCGCCCCTCGCCGGCACTGAGCAGGTCCAGGCGGGAACGGATCTGGTACAGGATGTCCATCTACAACAACTCCGCGACGACCAGGGTCAGGCCGAAGGCGATCAGCGAGATCAGGGTCTCCAGCACGGTCCAGGTCTTGAAGGTCTGGGTGACGGTCATATTGAAGTATTCCTTGACCAGCCAGAAGCCTCCGTCGTTGACGTGGGAGAGGATCACGGAACCGGCGCCAGTGGCGATCACCAGCAGCTCCGGGTGTGGATAACCCAGGCCGATGGCCACCGGCGCCACCACCCCCGAGGCGGTGGTCAGGGCCACGGTGGCCGAGCCGGTGGCGATGCGCATCAGCACCGCGAACAGCCAGCCCATCCACAGCGGCGAAAGCTGGAATTCGTGGGCCAGGCCGACGATCTGCTCGGTCACCCCGGAGTCGATCAGGATGCGGTTCAGGCCACCACCGGCGCCCACCAGCAAGGTGATGCTGGCGGTGGGCGCCAGGCATTCGTTGGTGAACTTGAGGATCGACTCGCGGTTGATGCCCTGGGCCAGGCCCAGGGTCCAGAAGCTCACCAGGGTGGCCACCAGCAGGGCGATCACCGAGTTGCCGATAAATTGCAGGAACTGGTTGAAACCAGTGCCGGGGGTGGAAAGCAGGTTGGCCCAGCCGCCAATCAGCATCAGCACCACCGGCAGCAGGATGGTGGCCATGGTCAGGCGAAAGCTCGGCAGGCGCTCGCGGGTTTCCCGGGCGATGAACTGGCGCTCCAGGGGGTTCTCTGCCGGCAGCTGGATATGCGGCACGATAAAGCGCGCATACACCGGGCCGGCGATGATCGCCGTGGGCACGCCAATCAGGATCGCATACAGCAGGGTCTGCCCCACCGAGGCCTGATAGGCCTGCACCGCCAGCATCGCCCCCGGGTGCGGCGGCACCAGGGCATGCACCACCGAAAGCCCGGCGACCATGGGCAGGCCCACCATCAGCAGCGACACCCCGACCCGCCGCGCCACGGTAAAGGCGATGGGCACCAGCAGCACGAAGCCCACTTCGAAGAACAGCGGCAGGCCCACCAGGAAGGCGATGCAGACCATGGCCCAGTGGGCGTTGCGCTCGCCAAAGCGATCGATCAGGGTGCGCGCCACCTGGTCGGCGCCGCCGGACTCGGCCATCAGCTTGCCGAGCATGGTGCCCAGGGCCACCACCAGGGCGATATGCCCGAGGGTCTTGCCAACCCCTGCCTCATAGGCACCCACCACCCCGGAAGGCGGCATGCCGGCCATCAGCGCCAGGCCGACGGACACCAGGGTAATGACGATAAAGGGGTTGAGGCGGTAGCGCGCGATCAGCACGATCAGCGCGATAATGGCGATGGCGGCGTAACCCAGCAGCCAGTAACCCGATGCAGGAGCCATGGATTTCCTCCTTGAAAACAGCGTTACTTTCGAATGGTTGTGAAATTCATTAATCACTTAAGCAAATGATTTTCAAATCAGACGAAACTAATTTTCGTAAAGAGGCAGGCTTTGTCGTGAACGGTTATGCCAGGAACCCGCGAATGAAAATCCGCAGGTCGTATTTTCATCAATCAGGGGGGCGGAAACTCACCGAGTGAAAGAACGCTTCCACTCGGCGGGCGGCCTCAGTCGTGTTGTTCCCGGGCCCGTTTGAGCAACTGCTTGCAGCGCTCCGACAGGTGCAGCACCCGCAGCTGCTTGCCGGCCTTGGCATAGCGCTCGCGCAGGGTCTTCAGGGCCGCGATGGCCGAGTAGTCGACAAAGCTCAGGTGCCGGCAGTCGAGGGTCACCCGCGACGGGTCGCCGACCGGGTCGAACTGATTGAGAAAGGCCGTGGTGGAGGCAAAGAACAGGGTGCCGTGCAGGTGATACAGCTTGCTGCCGTCGGCCTCCTGGTGGCTGTCGGCGTACAGCTCCCGGGCCTGCTGCCAGGCGAAGTTGAGGGCGGCAATCACGATGCCGCAGAACACCGCCATGGCCAGGTCGGTGAACACCGTGATCACGGTCACCGCAATGATCACCAGCACATCGTTGCGCGGCACCTTGTCGAGCACCCGCAGGGAGGCCCAGGCGAAGGTCTGCTGTGACACCACGAACATCACCCCCACCAGCGCCGCCAGGGGAATGCGCTCGATCAGGGGCGAGAGGAACAGCACGAACAGCAGGATCAGCCCGCCGGCCACCACCCCCGACAGGCGCCCGCGGCCGCCGGAGCTGAGGTTGATCACGGTCTGGCCGATCATCGCGCAACCGCCCATGCCGCCAAACACCCCGGAAAGCATATTGGCCGCGCCCAGGGCCACGCATTCGCGGTCCGGGTAGCCGCGGCTCTCGGTGATCTCGTCGGTGAGGTTGAGGGTCAGCAGGGTTTCCAGCAGGCCGACCATGGCCATCAGGAAGGCGTAGGGGGCGATGATCCACAGGGTCTGCAAGGTCCAGGGCACCTGGGGCAGGGCCAGGCTCGGCAGGCCACCGGCAATGTGCGCCATATCCCCCAGGGTGCGGGTCGGCAGACCCAGCAGGTACACCAGCAGGCCCACCCCGAGAATCGCCACCAGCGCCGGCGGCACGGCGCGGGTCAGGCGCGGCAGCAGGTAGACAATCGCCATGGTCAGCGCCACCAGCCCGCCCATCAGGTACAGCGGCGGGCCGCTGAGCCAGTGTTCGCCGCTCTTGAAATGCTCCAGCTGGGCCAGGGCGATAACGATCGCCAGGCCGTTGACGAAGCCCAGCATCACCGGGTGCGGCACCATGCGCACCAGCTTGCCCAGGCGCAGCAAACCGAAGGCGAGCATGATCAGCCCGCCCAGCACCACGGTGGCCAGCAGGTACTGCACCCCCTGCTGCACCACCAGGGCCACTATCACCACCGCCATGGAGCCGGCAGCGCCGGAGATCATGCCCGGGCGGCCGCCCAACAGCGCGGTCAGGGTGCAGATGAAGAAGGCGCCATACAGCCCCATCAGCGGGTTGAGATGGGCCACCAGGGCGAAGGCGATGCACTCGGGCAGCAGGGCGAAGGAGGTGGTGAGTCCGGCCAGGACATCGGCACGCAGACGTTTTGCTTTCATGATTGACCTGATAGGCGGACCGACGGACGCGGCCCCGGGGATGGCGGGAAGAAGGCGGGGAATGTTACGGAATCGCGCCGTCGGCGCCAAAGGAAATTGTAGGAGCTGGCTTGCCAGCGATAGCGCCCGTCAAAACGGCGCCAGGCTCACGGGCCCTTTCGCCGGCAAGCCGGCTCCTACCGAAGGTCAGCGGTTATTTGACGACTTTGCCCACACCCCGGCCGCGGGGGTCGGAAGCGGTTTCAATGGCCGTGCCATTGACCCGGATCGCCTGGATATCGCCCATCTCCCAGCCCTGGTCCTCCAGGGTGTAGCCCATGGCCTTGAGCTGGTCGGCCACCTGACCAGTGAGCGGCGCATAGGCGTCGTAGTAAATGGTGTCCTTGGGCAGCAACTGGTGATGCACGCGCTGCGCGGCCACCGCCTTCTGCAGTGGCAGGTGGTAGTCGTAGAGGTTGTTCAGCACCTGGAAGATCGAGGTGAAGATCCGCGAACCGCCGGGGGTGCCCAGCACCAGGGTGACCTTGCCGTCGCGGGTCACCAGGCTCGGGCTCATGGACGACAGCATGCGCTTGCCCGGGGCAATGGCGTTGGCGTCACCGCCCACCACGCCAAAGGCATTGGCCACGCCGGGCTTGGCGCTGAAGTCATCCATTTCGTCGTTGAGCAAGAAGCCCGCGCCCTTGACCACCACACCACTGCCGTAGTCCCAGTTCAGGGTGTAGGTGTTGCTCACCGCATTGCCCTGGGCATCGACGATGGAGAAGTGCGTGGTCTGATGCCGCTCCAGCCCCGGGCGCACGTTTTCGGTGGGCGAGATGGCATTCGGGTTGACCTCGGCGGCGCGCTGCTTCAGGTAGGCCGGATCAGTCAGTTGCTTGACCGGCACCTCGGAAAACGCCGGGTCGCCCAGGTAGTCGGCACGGTCGGCGAATACCCGCTTTTCGATTTCCGCCAACAGGTGGATGTACTTGGCCGAGTTCAGCTCCACGCCCTTGAAGTCTGCGGCACGTTCCTCCTTGATGCTGATCAGCTGAGCCAGGGCCACCCCACCGGAACTGGGCGGCGGCGCGGTGTACAGGGTATTGCCGCGGAACGTCACTTGCAGCGGCTGGCGCCACTGGACCTTGTAGTCCTGCAGGTCCTGCTTGCTGATCAGGCCCTTGTCGGCCTGCATCTGCGCCACCAGCAGGTCGGCAGTCTTGCCGCTGTAGAACTCCTTGGCGCCCTGGTCGGCGATGCGTTCCAGGGTGGCGGCCAGCTCTGGCTGGCGGAAGGTTTCACCCGGTTTCATGCTGCCGAAGTAGTCGCCGAAGTTGGTCGTACCGTTGAACAGCTTCAAGGCATCCTCGCGGTACTGGTACTGCTTGTCGGCCACCTTGAAGCCGTTCTTCGCATAACCCACGGCCGGGGTGATCAACTCGCTCCAGGGTAGCTTGCCGAACTTCTGGTGTGCCTCCCACAGGCCCATCACCGTGCCCGGCACCCCGGCGGCGCGGGCGCCCACCAGGCTCAGGTTCTCGATCACCTCGCCCTTGTCATTCAGGTACATGTCGCGGGTCGCGGCCTTGGGCGCGGTTTCCCGGTAGTCGAGGAAGTAGGGCTTGCCGTCGATAAACATCGTCATGAAACCGCCGCCGCCGATATTGCCGGCCTCGGGGTAGGTCACTGCCAGGGTGAAGGCCGTGGCCACGGCGGCGTCCACCGCGTTGCCGCCCTTCTTCAGGATCTGCGCCGCCACCTCGGCGCCGTACTGGTTGGGCGCGGCCACCGCGCCGCCTTTCAGGGTCACGGCGAAGGCCGAGCTGCTGGCGGCGATGGCCGCGGCGAGGGTCAGGGTCTTGAACAACAGGATGCGCATAAGGTCCGTCCTTTTCTTGTTATTGAGCGGCAAGAACATAGGCCCGGAATTACGCTTCGGGCAATCGCCAATCGCGGTACGCCCGTACCAATCCATAGCGAAAGCGATCTCAAGGCCGGCACAAAAGCTGATGGCCTCTTCGCCGGCAAGCCGGCTCCTGCAACAGGAGGTATTCAGCCGGGGAATTCGGCGTGGGCGTAGTCCGCCAGCTTGCCCTGGATAAAATCCAGGAAGCACTGGATGCGCAGGGCCAGTTGCGAGTTGCGGTAGTACACCGCATTGATCGGCTGGCGATAGCCGCTGTTGAACTCCGCCAGCAGCGGCTGCAAGCGCCCGGCACGCATGTCCTCGACGGTCATGAAGTGCGACAGGCAGGCGATCCCCTGCCCTTCCAGCGCCAGGTGACGCAGGGTCTCGCCGCTGGAGGCGCTGATGCCCGGCTGGATCAGCCAGCGGTCGCCATGCTGATGGCGCAACGGCCAGTGGTTGAGGGTTTCGGTCTGGGTGAAACCCAGCAGGGTGTGCCGGGCCAGATCGGCCACGCTCTGCGGCGTGCCATGGCGGGCCAGGTAGGCGGGGCTGGCGAGGATATGCAGCGGGCTGCAGCCCAGGGAGCGGGCATGCAGGGTGGAGTCCGCCAGCACGCCGATGCGGATGGCGATATCGGTGCTCTGCTCCAGCAGGTCGATGATCAGGTCGTTGCTGTTGAGCTCCAGCTGGATATCCGGGTACAGGCTGCGGAATTCGGCCACATAAGGAACGATGGCGTGCAGCATGAAGGGCCCTGCGGCATTGATCCGCAAGCGCCCGGACGGCTTGCGCTGACGGGAGGACAGGCGCTCTTCGAGCTGCTCCAGCTGATCGAGAATCAGCTTGGCCTGCTCGAAGAAGTAGCGGCCTTCCTCGGTCAGGTCCATGCGCCGCGTGGTGCGGTTGATCAGGGTGGTGTCGAGCTTGGCTTCCAGCCGCGACAGGGTGCGGCTGACCGCCGAGGGGGTCTGGGCCAGTTGCTCGGCGGCGGCGGAGATCGAACCGCATTCGATCACGCAGACAAACACCTGCAATTCGTCGGATCGGGCTTTCACATGAGTCCTTATCGGCGGGAGCGAACGCGCTCGCCACAGCTGTCGAGGCCCTCAATAGTAGCCGGATTCAGCCAGGCAGATTGAACACCGCCTTGAGGTGTTGCTCATAGCGCTGCACATCCCCGGCAATATCCGGGCGCTTCATCACATCGACACAAAGGAAGGTCGGCAAACCGCTCATGCCGAGGAACTGGTTGGCCTTGTGGAAGGGGAAGTACACCGCGTCCACGCCCTTGGCCTCGAAGAAGTCGGTGGGGTCGTCGAAGGCCTGCTGCGGGGCGTTCCAGGTCAGCGAGAGCATGTACTGCTTGCCCTGGATCAGGCCGCCGCTGCCGTATTTCTGCGAGGCGTCGGAGCGGGTGCGGCCATCGCTGGCGTAAAGGCTGCCGTGGCCCTCGGTGAAGACTTCGTCGATGTACTTCTTGACGATCCACGGCGCGCCCATCCACCAGCCGGGCATCTGGTAGATGATCACATCGGCCCAGAGGAACTTGGCCACTTCTTCCTGGATGTCGTAGCCCTCGTCGATATGGGTGACCTTGACCTCGACCCCACCGCGATCCAGCACCGCCAGGGCGGTGTCGTGCAGGGTGGCGTTGTAACGGCCATCGGAGTGGGCGAATTGTTTGGCGCCGTTGAGCAGCAATACTTTTTTCATGGGTCCAGCCTCATCGGGAACGGCCCGCGGCGCGATGCGCGACAACGGGCGGTGAAGGTCGAAAACGATGGCGGCAGGTTAGCCATGGCGCGGCCCGGGAATAAGCCCGGGTTGTTCAAAATACATTTGACCAAAACGCACGAATCACCAGCAAATTGTTGCCATAAGATTTCCGGCCTTCTTCCTGCCGACGAGGCGTTGCCCCATGTCCCCCCCCCAGGCCTTTATCCTCCACGCCAAGACTCGCCCCGAGCGTGCCGAAGCCTTCGCCGCATTCTTCCTCGAACACGTGGCCGCCAGCCGCGCCGAGGCTGGCTGCATCGAGTACCACATGCTGCGCGACCGCGAAGACCCGAGCCTGTTTATCTTCTACGAGGTCTGGGCCTCCCGGGAGGCGCTGGACACCCACTCCAACCTGCCCCATATGCAGCAGTTCCTCGCCGCGCGCATGGACTACCTGGAACAGGATTTCGAGATTCGCGCCATCGAGATGCTCAGCCCCGCCTCGGCTAGCCGCTGATCAGCAGATGCGCCCCGAGCAGTCCCAGGCCGATAAAGAACACCCGCCTGAACAGCACGGCGCTGATGCGCTGGCGCAGCCACTGCCCCAGCCACATACCCAGCAGCGCCGGGGCCAGGGCCAGCAGTGAAGCGCCGAGCTCGGCGCCACCCAGGGCGCCGCGCCACAGCAGGCCGGCGGCCAGGGCCAGGGTCGAGACGCTGAACGACAAGCCCAGGGCCTGCACCAGTTGGTCCTTGTTCAGGCCCAGGGCTTGCAGATAGGGCACCGCGGGAATCACGAACACCCCAGTGACCGAAGTGATGACCCCGGTGATCAATCCGCACAGCGGCGCCAGCCAAGCCTCATGGGCCGGGGCCAGGCGCAAGGTGGGCAACAGCAGGCCGCTCAAGGCATACAGCAGCAGCGCCGCGCCCAGGCCGCGCACCACCCAGTGCCCGCCATCGATACTCAGCCACAGGCAACCGCCCAGGGTGCCCAGCACAATCGCCAGCAACATCGGCCACAGGCGCTTGAGCAGGCTGGGCAGGTGCCCGCCAAAGGCCAGTTGCCAGAGATTGGTCAGGGTCGCCGGAATGATCAGCAAGGCCGCAGCCTGCGTGGGAGCCATAGCCAGCCCCAGCAGCCCCATGGCAATGGTGGGCAGCCCGAGGCCGATCATGCCCTTGACCATGCCGGCCAGCACAAAGGTGCCAAGCACCAGCAGGGACAGGGCCATTCCAAGTTCTTGATAAAACGCTAGGGAGTTGTTCATGGGCCGATCCTGCACCCGGATCGCTCCGTTGAAAATCTGCCATATACTGAGCCAGCCTCTTGCTATACAAGATCCTAACGACTCTTTCGTAGGAGCGGGCTTGCCCGCGAAGGCGCCCGCAAGGCTGGTACAAAACTCAAGGCCCCCTTCGCCGGCAAGCCGGCTCCTACGCAAAGAATGCTTCCGGGAAACTGCCATGCACTTCGACCTGATCGACCTGCGCCTGTACCTGAACAGTGTCGAGGCCGGCAATATCACCGCCGGGGCCGCCCGCAGCCATTTGTCCCTGGCCGCCGCCAGCGCGCGCATCCGCGCCATGGAAGCCTCCCTGGGCATCGCCCTGCTCGAGCGCGGGCGCCGCGGCATCAGCCCCACGCCCGCCGGCAAGGCCCTGGCCCAGCATGCGCGGACCCTGCTGCTGCACGCCGAGCACCTGCAGCAAGACCTCGCCGAGTACGCCAAGGGGGTCAAGGGCCAGGTGCGCCTGCTGTGCAATACCACCGCCCTCAGTGAATACCTGCCGGAGTTGCTGGCGGACTTCCTGCACCACCATCCCCATGTCGATATCGACCTGCAGGAACTGCCCAGCCAGCGCATCACCCACGCCCTGCGCCAGGGCGCGGCCGAGCTGGGCATCGTCTCGGATGCGGTGGACACCCAGGGCCTGATGACCCGGCCCTTTCGCGACGACCCGCTGGTGCTGGTGCTGCCCCCCGGCCACCCCTTGAGCGAGCATCCGGCGCCGAGTTTCGCCCAGACCCTGGCCCACGACTATGTGGGCCTGGCCAGCCACAGCGCCCTGGCGGTGTACCTGGAGGAACAGGCCCTGCACCTGGGCCGGCGCATGCAGTTGCGCATTCGCGCCGAAGGCTTCGATGCCCTGCTGCGCATGGTGGCCCGGGGCGCCGGGCTGGCCCTGGTGCCGCTGGCCGCGCTGCAACGCAACCCTCAGTTGCGCCTGCAACATCGGCCGCTGAGCGAAGCCTGGGCCCGACGCCGGCTGCTGCTCTGCGCCCGGGATTTCGCCAGCCTGCCGTTGTACGCCCAGGGCCTGTGCCAGGCGCTGCTGGCGCCTTGACTCTGCCCTTAGGGGCAGACTTTAGCCTTGGGCTTTATTCCTCAAGGAACAGGGCAATGAGCAAACGTATCCTGGTGATTCTCGGCCACCCTTCGGCCAACAGCCTGTGCGCGGCCCTCAGCGAGCGCTATGTGAGTGCGGCGCAGGCAGCCGGCCATGAAGTGCGCCAGATCAGGCTCGGCGAACTGCGCTTCGACCCGGTGCTGCACGAGGGCTACAACCAGGCCCAGGCGCTGGAGGACGACCTGCTGCAGGCCCAGGCCGACATCCTCTGGGCCGAGCACCTGACCTGGGTGTTCCCGATCTGGTGGGGTGGAATTCCAGCGTTGCTCAAGGGCTTTCTCGACCGCGTGCTGCTCTCCGGCTTCGCCTTCAAGTACCGCCCCGGCAAGGCCTTCCCCGAGCAACTGCTCAAGGGCCGCAGTGCCCACTTGCTGGTGACCATGGACACCCCGCCCTGGTACTACCGCTGGTTCTACCGCATGCCCGCGCTGCAGCAGATGCGCCGCACCACCCTTGAGTTCTGCGGCATCAAGCCGTTGCGCACCCTGACCTTCGGCCCGGTGCTGGGCGCAAGCGAGGCACGCCGAGAGGCCTGGCTGATGCAGGCGCAACAGCTTGCCAGCGGCTGAAACTGCTCGATAATGCGCGACGCGGCCGCGCATCGGCCCGGCAGGGAAAAGGAGCCCCCATGTACATAGGTCAAGCCGCGCAACTGTCTGGCACCACGATCAAGAGCATCCGTCACTACGAAGCCATCGGCCTGCTGCCCACCCCGCCGCGTGCGGGCCGCTATCGGCTGTACGACGCCCAGAGCGTCGAGCAGCTGATGTTTATCAAGTGCGCGCAGCAGCTGGGGTTCAAGCTCAGGGAATTGCAGCAGGTATTCGCCACGCAGCAGGGCCAGGCCTTTCCCTGGGAACGGGCCCAGGCCGCCCTGGCGCAGAAAAGGCGCGAACTGCAACAGCAGATCGATGACCTGCAACAGTTGCAGGCGCGGCTCGACCTGTTCGAGACCAGCCTCGAACAGGCCCGCGAGGAATGCCCCCTGGGCAACCTCTAGGGCCGCCCGGGGTAGCCGGCGTCACACCTTGGACAGTGCGCCCAGGCTCTTGGGCCGGCGGAAGAACAGGTAATACACCAGGCTCAGCACCAGCAGGAAGGGCACCCCGAACACCAGGGTCATCTTGAACGCCTCGGTGAAGAAGGTGGTGATCATCACCGCCCCCATCAGCACCAGCCCCAACAGGGTGCTGTAGGGAAACAGGCGCATGCGGAACGACAGCTGCTGCTCGCCGTGACGCTGGTGATAGCGGCGGAAGCAGTAGTGGGTGAGGAAGATCATGAACCAGGTGAAGATCGCGCCGAACATCGAGATCGCCATCATCAGCACGAACGAACCTTCCGGGTACAGCACGTTGACCAGGGTCGCCAGGGCAATGCCGGAGCTGGACAGCAGCAGGGCATTGAGGGGAATCCCGCTCTTGCTCAGGGCCCCCATGGACGTTGGCGCGTAGCCGGCGCGGGACAGGCTGAACATCATCCGCGTGGTGATATAGAGCTGGCTGTTCATCGCCGACAGCGCGGCAATCAGGATCACGAAGTTCATCACCCCGGTGGCCCCGGGAATGCCGATGGTCTGCATCACCGTGACAAAGGGGCTCTGGGCCTTGCCCGCCTCGACCCAGGGCACGATGGCCAGCATCAGCGCCAGGGTCAGCAGGTAGAACACCACCAACCGTACTATGGTGGCGCGAAAGGCTTTCTTCACTGCCTGTTGCGGGTCCTGGGCCTCACCCGCCGCCACAGCGATCATCTCCACGCTCAGGTAGCTGAAGATCGACACGATCACCGCGATCCACATGCCCTGCAAACCGTTGGGAAAGAAGCCGCCGTGGGCGCTGTAGTTGTGCACCCCGTAGTCGGGGTTGCCGGAGCCGAACACCACGTACACCGCGAGGATGATAAAGCCGACTATGGCGGCGATCTTGATGGTGGAGAACCAGTACTCGAAGGTGCCGAAGGTCTTCACGCTGATGGCGTTGAGCAGGATCAGCACGCTGGAAAAGGACAGGATCCACACCCATTCCGGAACGTTGGCAAACCAGTACTTCATGTAGATGGCAATGGCCGTGACCTCGGCGCCCACCGCCAGCACAATCGCCGCCCAGTAGGCGTAGCGCACCAGGAAACCGGCCAGGGGGCTGACGTAGAACTCGGCATAGGCGCCGAAGGAGCCGGAGGTGGAGTGGGCCACGGTCATTTCCGCCAGGCAGCCCATCAGCAGCAGAGTGATCAGGGCGCCAATGGCGTAGCTCAACAGCACGCTGGGGCCGGCATAGCCGATGGCGTAGGCGCTGCCCATGAACAGCCCGGTGCCGATGGCCCCGCCAATGGCGATCATGCTCATTTGGCCGGCGCTCAACTGCCGCCTGAGGCCGTGCTCGCGATTGGAAATCGCGTCGAAACCCTTGTTGGTGGTGGTCACGTTCGGTGCCTCTTTATTGTTGTGTGCACGTGTTGATCGAAGTGCCGGCCCATCCTTGTGCCGCGTGCCCTGGTTAGCCGCAAATTGCCGCCAACCAGGGGTGAAGCCCTGCTCAGGTCACGCTGTGGCGGACCTGGAACTGCGCCTGGGCCCAGGTTTTGCCGTCGAGAATTTCCCCGAGGATCTGCACCGCCTGCCACACCTCGCTGAAGCGGGTGTAGAGCGGTGTGAAGCCGAAGCGCATGATCCGCGGCTCGCGGTAGTCGCCGATCACCCCGCGGGCGATCAGGGCCTGGATCACCGCGTAGCCCTCGGGGTGTTCGAAGCTCACATGGCTGCCGCGCTTGGCGTGCTCGCGCGGAGTCACCAGCTTCAAGTCGTGCGCGGCGCAGCGCTGCTCCACCAGCTGGATAAACAGGTCGGTGAGGGCCAGGGACTTGCGCCGCAGGCTGTGCATATCAGTCTGTTCGAAAACCTCCAGGCCGCACTCGACCATGGCCAGCGAGGTGATCGGCTGGGTGCCGCACAGGTAGCGGGCGATGCCGCTGCTGGGCTCGTACTGGGTGGCCATGGCGAACTGCCGGGCATGCCCGAACCAGCCCGACAGCGGCTGGGTCACCAGGTCGCAGAGCGCCGGCGCGACCCAGACGAACGCCTGGGAACCGGGGCCGCCATTGAGGTATTTGTAGGTGCAGCCAATGGCGTAGTCGGCGCCGCTGGCGCTGAGATCCACTGGCACTGCGCCGGCCGAATGGGCCAGGTCCCAGATGCTCAGGGCCCCCGCCTCGTGGATCAATGCGGTGACCGCCTGCATGTCGTGCATGTAGCCGGTCTTGTAGTTGACGTGGGTCAGCAGCACCACCGCGACGTCCTGGTCGATGGCCGCCGGCAGTTGCTCCGGGCTGTCCACCAGGCGCAGCGAATAGCCCTGCTGCAGCAACCGGGTCAGGCCCTCGGCGATGTACAGGTCGGTGGGAAAGTTGCTGCTTTCGGAAACGATCACCCGGCGCTCGGGGGCGCGTTCGGCCTGCACCTGCAGGGCCGCGCTGAGCACCTTGAACAGGTTGATCGAGGTGGTGTCGGTGATCGCCACTTCACCCGCGCCGGCACCGATCAGCGGCGCCAGACGGTCCCCCAGGCGCAGGGACAGATCACGCCAGCCGGCGCTGTTCCAGCTGCGGATCAGGCCCTCGCCCCACTCCTGCTCGATCACCTGTCGGGCGCGCTCCAGGGACGCCACGGGGCGGGCGCCGAGGGAGTTGCCGTCGAGGTAGATCACCCCCTCGGGCAGGGCGAACTGTTGGCGCAAAGGGGCCAGTGGGTCCTGTTCATCGAGACGCAGGCAGTGGTTTTTATCGATCATTGGCTTTCCTGTCTTGGTCAGTGTCATGCCTGTGCGCAAGGGCGGGCATGGGCTCCGGGCAACCGGCGAACTGAGGAAATAATGAACGAAGCCCTGGAGAATTTTCGTGCAAAGTGCAGCGTGTTACCGTACCTGCCTCGAATAAAATTCTAATCCTCCAATAAAAAACGCGGATTTATGCCAGCCATGACCCTAGACGCCACCGACCTGCGCATCCTGCACGTTCTGCAACAGGATGGCCGTATCAGCAACCAGGAACTGGCGGAGAAAGTCGCCCTCTCGCCCTCCGCCTGCCTACGCCGCCTGCGCCTGCTCGAAGGCGACGGGATCATCAGCGGCTACCGCGCCCAGTTCAACGCCGAACGCCTGGGCATCGAGCTGGAGGCCATCGTCCATGTGTCCCTGCGCCAGGACGTGGAAGGCTGGCACGAGACCTTTATCGGCAAGGTCCAGCAATGGCCGGAAGTGGTCGCCGCCTATGTGATCACCGGCGCCAGCAACTACGTGCTGCGGGTCCAGGCGCGCAACCTCAAGCACTTCTCGGATTTCATCGTCAATCACCTGAACCGCGCCTCCGGGGTCACCGATATCCGCTCGGAAATCGTCCTGCAGAAGATCAAGGAACAGGACGGCCTGCTGGACCTGGTGCTGCGCCGCTAGGCCCGCCTAGAACCCCGCCGGGCGCCGCACGGGATGGCGCTGGGCGGTGACGCTGGGGGCCTCGTCGAAGAGCTTGCGGTACTCGGCGGAAAAGCGTCCCAGGTGAGTGAAGCCCCAGCCCAGGGCGATCTCGGAAATAGTTCGCGCCGCGCCCTGCTCGAGAATGTCCTGGCGCACGCCATTGAGCCGATGGCGCTTGAGGTAGGCCATGGGCGACAGGGCGAAGTACTTGCCGAAGGCCTCGAACAGCTTGAAGCGCGACACCCCGGCGGCGGCTTCCAGGTCCTCCAGGCGCAGCGCCTCGCGGGCATGCTCGTGCAGGTACTGGCGGGCCCGCACCAGGTAGTGCGGCAGCTTGACCCCAAGCATCGCCCGCAACTCGCTCGAGTAGTTGTTGGGCTGGGCCAGGATCAAGCCCTTGATCAGCGAGCTTTCGATTTCCCGGGTAAAGGCCAGCTGTTCATAGAGCTCGTTGCCCTGGGCCAGCTCGCCGATGAAATGCTGGGCCATGCGCCACCAGGCGGCCGTCGCACCGTGCAATGCATCCATGCCCGGCTCGAAGCACAACGGCTGCTGCACCGGACGCTGCAGCAAGGCCTCCAGGGCCTCGGCCATGGCCGCCCGGGAAATCACCACCTGCAACTTGCGGCAGTCGCCGGAGATGGCCAGCACCTGGCTTTGGTTGGGGGCGATGATCACCCCCTGGTCGCGATCGGAACGCAGCAGGCGGCCGTCCTTGCTCAGTTCCTGCTCGCCGCACAATGGCAGGCTCAAGCTGTAGCTGCTGAAACGCTCGGTGTCCTCGATATCCACCACCACATCGGTGCCGTACTCGATGATGCCCAGGGTGGTGGAGCGCGACCTGAGCACGTTGGCATTGTGGTGGAAGCGAATCCGCTCGGGGTTGGCGGTTTCCAGGCGGTGCGGGCCGCAGATGCCCGCCATCCAGGTCCTGGCCCCTTCGAGGTCATAGCGATCGATACGAATCTCGCGAAACTGTCCATCCGCTTTGCTATTCATCACGGCGCACCCACGGCAATTTTTATTCAGCGCGCTCTGACGGCGCGTCTTGTGTGACAGGGCAAGTTTTGCGCCAGCAACGGCCATTGCCAACCCAGTGGATAGCAATCGCCGACTAAGTGGATAAACCCGCCCCAGGTTCCTGCCCGGCTGCGCTCACAGTAGCTGATCGGCGCCCCGCGCTGCAGCCGTCGATCGGCCCCCTGGGCGATTGCGGGTAGAAGCTACCCAGCCATTTTATGGATGAGCTTGGCCGATTAAGCGGATAGCCAGCCCCACCCTGCCCTCTCTCTAATGACTGCACCCGATTGGCCCGAATAAAAAAGGTAATGACCCATGAGTGGTGCAAGAAGCATCGAGCAGTGGCAGGCGTTCATCCACAGCTGCCTGGATTTTCGCCCCGCGGACGGGGTGTTCCGTATCGCCCGGGACATGTTCACCGAGCCCGAATTGTTCGACCTGGAGATGGAGCTGATCTTCGAGAAGAACTGGATCTACGCCTGCCACGAAAGCGAACTGCCCAACCCCCACGACTTCATCACGATGCGCGCCGGGCGCCAGCCGATGATCATCACCCGCGACGGCGAGGGCCGGCTCAATGCCCTGATCAACGCCTGCCAGCATCGCGGCACCACCCTGACCCGGGTCGGCAAGGGCAACCAGTCGACCTTCACCTGCCCCTTCCACGCCTGGTGCTACAAGAGCGACGGGCGCCTGGTGAAGGTCAAGGCCCCAGGCGAGTACGACGAAGGTTTCGACAAGGCCACCCGCGGCCTGAAGAAAGCCCGCATCGACAGCTACAAGGGCTTTGTCTTCATCAGCCTGGACGTGGCCGCCGACAACTCCCTGGAAGACTTCCTCGGCGACGCCAAAGTGTTCTTCGACATGATGAACGCCCAGTCCCCCAGCGGCGAACTGGAGGTGCTGCCGGGCAAATCGGCCTACACCTACGACGGCAACTGGAAACTGCAGAACGAAAACGGCCTGGACGGTTATCACGTCAGCACCGTGCACTACAACTACGTAGCCACGGTGCAGCACCGCCAGCAGGTCAACAGCGACAACGGCACCGGCAACAGCGCGACCCTGGACTACAGCAAGCTCGGCGCCGGCGACGCCAACACCGACGACGGCTGGTTCGCCTTCGCCAACGGCCACAGCGTGCTGTTCAGCGAAATGCCCAACCCGGCGGTGCGCTCCGGCTACGCCAGCATCATGCCGCGCCTGGTGCAGGAATATGGCCAGGCCCGGGCCGAGTGGATGATGCACCGCCTGCGCAACCTGAACATCTACCCCAGCCTGTTCTTCCTCGACCAGATCAGCTCCCAGCTGCGGATTATCCGCCCCATCGCCTGGAACAAGACCGAGATCGTCAGCCAGTGCATCGGGGTCAAGGGCGAGAGCGACGCCGACCGGGAAAACCGCATCCGCCAGTTCGAGGACTTCTTCAACGTCTCGGGCATGGGCACCCCCGACGACCTGGTGGAATTCCGCGAGGCCCAGCGCGGCTTCCAGGGACGCCTGGAGCGCTGGAGCGACATCTCCCGCGGGCACCGGCGCTGGGTCACCGGGCCCACCGCCAACAGCGAGAACCTGGGCATCCAGCCGGCCATGACCGGCACCGAGATCACCCATGAAGGGCTGTACGTCAACCAGCATGAGAACTGGCAGAAGTTCCTGCTCGATGGCTTGCAGCGCCAGCCCCTGAAACTGCGTGAGGTGTGAGCATGAATGCGCAATTACAGTACCAGATCGAGCAATTCTTCTACCGCAAGTCCGAGCTCTGCGACGCCCAGGACTGGGACGCCTACCTGGCGCTGTTCGCCGCCGACAGCGAGTTCCACCTGCCCCAGTGGGACTCCGAACACGTCTACACCCAGGACCCGAAACGCGAGATGTCGCTGATCTACTACGCCAATCGCTCGGGCCTGGAAGACCGGGTGTTCCGCCTGCGCACCGGCAAGGCCGCCTCGACCATTCCCATGCCGCGCACCCTGCACCTGGTGAGCAACCTGCGCATCAGCGAGGGCGACAACGGCCACCTGCAGGTGCGCCTGAACTGGCACACGCTGTTCTACCGCCTGGCCACCTCCGAGGACTTCTACGGCCATGCCAGCTACGACCTCAAGCCCCACGGCGACAGCTGGCTGATCCAGCGCAAGCACGTGCTGCTGCTCAACGACACGATCAACTCGGTGCTCGATTTCTACCACCTCTGACTCGACGGACACTCCCATGACGCACAAGGTCGCGTTCAGCTTTGCCGACGGCAAGACCCTGTTCTTCCCGGTGCAGGCCAATGAAATACTGCTCGACGCCGCCCTGCGCAACGGCATCAGGATTCCCCTGGACTGCCGCGAAGGGGTCTGCGGCACCTGCCAGGGCCGTTGCGAATCCGGCCAGTACAGCCAGGACTACGTGGATGAAGACGCCCTCTCGGCCCAGGACCTGGAGCAACGCAAGATGCTCAGTTGCCAGACCCGGGTGCAGTCCGACGCGGCGTTCTACTTCGACTTCGACTCCAGCCTGTGCCACAGCGCCGAACCGCAGCGGCTCGCAGGCGTGGTGAGCGCCGTGCAGCAGGTGTCACAGAGCACCGCGATCCTCCACCTGGACCTGGGCAACGACAGCCCGCCGCTGGACTTCCTGCCCGGCCAGTACGCGCGCCTGAAGATCCCTGGCAGCGACAGCAGCCGCGCCTACTCCTTCGCCAACCGCCCGGGAGCGCAGCAGCCCCTGCAGTTCCTGATCCGCCTGCTGCCCGACGGGGTGATGAGCAACTACATCCGCGAGCGCTGCCGGGTGGGCGACCGGGTCGAACTGGAGGCGCCGCTGGGTGCCTTCTACCTGCGCCAGGTCAGCCGCCCGCTGCTGCTGGTGGCCGGCGGCACCGGGCTTTCGGCCTTGCTGGCGATGCTCGAACAGTTGGTGACGCAGGATTGCCAGCAGCCGGTGCACCTGTATTACGGCGTGCGCCACAGCCGCGACCTGTGCGAGCTGCCGCGCATCCAGGCCCTGGGCGAGCGCTTGCCGGCGTTTCGCTTCACCCCGGTGATCAGCGATGCCGACCCGGATTGGCAGGGCAAGCGCGGCTATATCAACGAGCATTTCGACAGCAGCGAGCTACGCGACCGCGACACCGACCTGTATGTTTGCGGGCCGCCGCCGATGGTCGATTCGATCCGAATCTGGCTGCAAGAACAGCAACTTGAGCGTGTTCAGCTGTATTACGAGCGGTTTACCGAGAGTACTATCTGATTCCGTCAGTACTGAGCCGAGATCGGTCTTGAAGATCGGTCCTGATAACAACTAGAAGAGAGCGCAAGTTAGTGGATCAAACCTTGATGCAGGGTGAACTCAAGCGTGGCTTGAAGAACCGCCATATTCAGCTGATCGCCCTGGGCGGGGCGATCGGCACCGGACTCTTCCTCGGCTCCGCCGGGGTTCTCAAGTCCGCCGGACCTTCGATGATCCTCGGCTATGCGATTGCCGGTTTCATTGCCTTCCTGATCATGCGCCAGCTGGGGGAAATGATTGTCGAGGAGCCGGTGGCCGGTTCCTTCAGTCACTTCGCCCACAAGTACTGGGGCGGCTACTTCGGCTTTCTCGCCGGCTGGAACTACTGGGTGCTGTATGTGCTGGTGGGCATGGCCGAGCTCACCGCGGTGGGCAAGTACGTGCAGTTCTGGTGGCCGGAAATCCCGACCTGGGTCAGTGCCGCGGTGTTCTTCGTGCTGGTCAACCTGATCAACATGATGAACGTGAAGTTCTTCGGCGAAGCCGAGTTCTGGTTCGCCATCATCAAGGTGGTGGCCATCGTCGGCATGATAGTGCTGGGTTGCTACATGCTGTTCAGCGGCAGCGGCGGCCCCCAGGCCTCGGTCAGCAACCTCTGGTCCCATGGTGGTTTCTTCCCCAATGGCGGCACCGGCCTGCTGATGGCCATGGCCTTCATCATGTTCTCCTTCGGCGGCCTGGAGCTGGTGGGCATCACTGCCGCCGAAGCCAGCGAGCCACGCAAGGTGATCCCCAAGGCGATCAACCAGGTGGTGTACCGGGTGCTGATCTTCTACGTCGGCGCCCTGGCGGTGCTGCTGTCGCTGTACCCCTGGGATGAACTGCTGGTGAGCCTGAACGCTGGCGGCGACGCCTACAGCAGCAGCCCCTTCGTGAAGATCTTCGCGCTGATCGGCAGTGATGCGGCGGCGCAGATCCTCAACTTCGTGGTGCTCACCGCCGCGCTCTCGGTGTACAACAGCGGCGTGTACTGCAACAGCCGCATGCTCTACGGCCTGGCCGAACAGGGCGACGCGCCCAAGGCGATGATGAAGCTCAACAAGCAAGGGGTGCCGGTACTGGCCCTGGGCATTTCCGCACTGATCACCCTGCTCTGCGTGCTGGTCAACTACCTGGCCCCGCACGAGGCGCTGGAGTTGCTGTTCGCCCTGGTGGTGGCAGCGCTGATGATCAACTGGGCGCTGATCAGCCTGACTCACCTGCGCTTTCGCAAGGCCATGGCCGAGCAGGGTGTGGTGCCCGGGTTCAAGGCCTTCTGGTCGCCCTTTAGCAACTACCTGTGCCTGGCCTTCATGCTGATGATCATTGGTGTGATGTGGATGATCCCCGGCATCCGTGCCTCGGTGTATGCGATTCCGCTGTGGGTCCTGGTGATCTGGGGCTTCTACCGCCTGAGCCATTCGCGCAAGGCCGCGCAGCCGGCCGTGCGCTAAGCCTCGCGCTCGGCGCTGACCCAGCCCGGCCCGGCCCTGAAATAGGGTCGGGCTTTTTTGTGGGCGCAATACTGGCCTGACGCCGATCAGTCAAGGGCAGCCCTCGCCACAGGTCATCGTTGCTCGCTCGGCCTGTTAACTGATCGACATTGGTCTGCTGGCCCGTGCAAAAGCGGCCTGAAGCGACAGTCCGCCTCCCGCCTAGAATCGACCGCCTTCCGGCGCTTGAGCCAGGGAGCCTGTTTCTGGATGGAGAGCGACTTATGCATGGAACTACAAGCGGCCTGCGCCTGGCGGATCTTTTCTCGCCCACGCTGGCGGCGCTGATCTCGGTGCTGGTGAACTACGCCGGGACCTTTGTCTTGGTGTTCCAGGCGGCGGAACTGGCGCGCCTGTCGGCGGCGCAGACCGCATCCTGGGTCTGGGCGGTGTCGGTGGGCGTGGGCCTGAGCGGGCTGTGGCTGAGCCTGCGCTACAGGACCCCGGTGATCACCGCCTGGTCCACCCCCGGCGCGGCGTTCCTGGCCACGGTGATGCCCTTTACCCCCTATGCCGAAGTGATTGGCGCCTACCTGATCTCGGCCCTGGGCTTTATCCTCCTGGGCGCCTCCGGGGCCTTCGACAGGCTGGTGCGGATGATCCCCGCAGGCATTGCCGCCGGCCTGCTGGCAGGCATTCTGCTGCAGTTCGGGATCAATGCCTTTGGCGGCGCCAGCGGCGATCCACTGCTGGTACTGGTACTGCTGCTGGCCTATGCCCTGCTGCGGCGCTTCACCTCGCGTTTTGCCGTGCCGGGCATCCTGCTGGTCGGCCTGGTGTGGCTGATGGCCCAGCAGCGCATCGACTTCGCCACGCTGCAACTGAGCCTGGCCGTGCCGCAGTTCACCGCGCCGCAGTTCTCCTGGCAGAGCCTGCTCGGGGTGGCCCTGCCGCTGTTCGTTATCACCCTCACCGGCCAGTACATGCCGGGCATGCTGGTGCTGCGCAATGACGGTTACCGGATCAGCGCCAACCCAGTGCTCAAGGTCACTGGGCTGGGCTCGCTGCTGCTGGCGCCATTCGGCGCCCATGCGTTCAATGTGGCGGCGATTACCGCAGCCATCTGCACCGGCCGGGATGCTCACCCGGACCCGGCCAAGCGCTATATCGCCGGTATCGCCTGTGGCCTGCTGTACATCCTGGTGGGCACCTTCGGGGTGACCCTGGCGAGCCTGTTCATGGTGCTGCCCAAGGCCTTTGTCGGCACCCTCGCCGGCCTGGCGTTGCTGGGGGCCATAGGCGGTAGCCTGGCCAATGCCATGGCCCATGCGGCCACCCGGGAAACCGCCTTGATCACCTTCCTGGCCACGGCCGCCAATGTCAGCCTGCTAGGGGTGGGCGGCGCCTTCTGGGGCTTGCTGGCGGGCCTGACCGCGCACCTGCTGATCCATGGCCGGCTGCGCCCACTGGCCGCCGATAGCCCCAACTCCTGAAGGACGGCACCCGGCCTAGGGGGTGTTCAGGGCCTGGGCCAGGCGCGCCATGGCGGTGTCGATTTCATGGCTGCTCAAGGCCGCGTAGCCCAGCAGCCAGCCTTGCTGCTGGTGCTCGCCGGCGTAGAGCCGGCTCAGCCCCGGCAGCTGGATTCCAACCCGGGCGGCCCGTTGCTGGGTCAGCGCCTCACTCCAGCCCGGCTCCAGCAGGCAAGGAATCTGCAAGCCACCTGGTGGCGGCAGGGCACGGACGATGCCCGACAAATGCCGCTCGATGGCCTCGAGCATGGCTTGGCGGCGCTCGGCGTAGAGTTTGCGCATGGCGCGCACATGGGCGTTGTAGTGGCCCTCTTCCATGAAGCGCGCCAGGGTCAGTTGCAGCACCTGGGGCGTGTGCCCGTCCATGATGCTGCGGGCGGCGCTGAACACCGGCAGCAGTTCCTCGGGCAAGGCCATGTAGCCCATGCGCAGGCCCGGGTAGAGGGTCTTGCTGAAGGTGCCGACATACAGGGTGCGCTGGTAGGGGTCCAGGCCCTGGACACAGGCGGTGGGCAGCCCCTGGTAATGGAACTCGCTGTCGTAGTCGTCCTCGATGATCCATTTGTCGTGCTCGGCGGCCCAGCGAATCAGCTCCAGGCGCCGCTCCAGGGACAGGGTCACGCCGGTGGGGTACTGGTGCGACGGCGTCACATAGACGCAACGGGCACCACTGCGATCGGCCTGCAGCAGGTCGCTGCGAATGCCCTGCTCATCGACATCAATGGGGTTGATCAGCAGCTCGGCGGCCTCGAATGCCTTGCGGGCGCCGAAGTAGCCAGGGTTTTCCATCAGGATCGGCTGGCCGGCATCCGCCAGCAATTGTGCGCAGAGGAACAGCGCCTGACGGGTACTGCTCAGCACCAGGATCTGCTCGGGCCGGACCTTGGCCCCACGCTCCAGGTTGAGGTAGGCGGCGATGGCCTTGCGCAGGGGCTCGGCGCCTTGCGGGTCGCCGTGCAGCAGCACATTGCCGCGGTAATCCTTGAGCACCTGGCGCTGCAGGCGTTCCCAGGTCGCCAGGGCAAAGTTGCGGGTTTCCGGCAGGCCGGTAGCGAAGGCCCTGACCGCTTGCTGATCGGCAACCCCGCCCTGGTCGAAGATCCCCCGGCCACGACGACTCAGGCCCGAGCCCGGCTGGCGCACGGCCTGCGGCTGCTCCTGCACCCGCCGGCGCTGGCGGGCGGCGCCGCGCAACTGGGCGCCGATATTTTCGCAGACGTAGCTGCCGGAACCTTCGCGGCGCTGGATAAATCCGTCGCGTTGCAACTGCACATAGGCGCTTTCCACGGTGTCTCGGGACACCGCCAGGGACTTGGCCAGAGCGCGACTGGCCGGCAGCTTCATCCCCGGGCCCAGGGCCGCGTCGAGGATCAGGCCACGCAGCGCCCGCTGGATGCGCTGGTGCAGGTCCAGGGACGCGAGCTCCGGGTCCTTGAGGCGCATATTGAGGGTTTCAAGCTCGAAGTTCTGGGCCATGCGGTCTGCCTGAGAGGATAAGAGTGGCGCACAAAGGCCGACCACTTTATCTGCACAACGGCCCTCGCGTCAGCTGTTGCAAGGACTGCAGCTGATGTGGCGAGGGACAAGCCCAAGAAAAACGGGGCCTTCACGGCGATCAGAGCGCGGAACGCACCCGCCACAGTTCGGGGAACAGCACGGTGTCGAGCATCTTGCGCAGGTAGCCGACGCCTTCGGTGCCGCCGGTGCCGGGCTGGAAGCCAATGATCCGCTCCACGGTGGTCACATGGCGGAAACGCCATTGGCGGAACGAGTCTTCCAGGTCGATGAATTTCTCCGCCAACTGGTACAGGTCCCAATAGGCCGACGGGTTGGCGTAGACCTCGCGCCAGGCGGCTTCCACCGACGGGTCGTGGGCGGTGCTGGTGGTGCTGTTGAGGGCCAGGCGCTGCGGGTCGATGTGCAAACCGCTGCGGGCCATCAGGGCGATTGCCTCGTCGTACATCGACGGGGTGGCGATCGACTCTTGCAACGATTGCAGCAGCTCCGGGCGATGGGCGTGGGGCCGCAGCAGCGCCGCGCTCTTGTTGCCGAGGATGAACTCGATTTCCCGGTACTGGAACGACTGGAAGCCCGAGGACTGGCCCAGGTAAGGCCGGATCGACTTGTATTCCGAAGGGGTCATGGTGGCCAGCACCGCCCAGGCATGCACCAGTTGGTCGAAGATCCGCGAAACCCGCGCCAGCATCTTGAACGCCGGCGGCAGCTGGCCCTGGCGCACGTTCTCGCGGGCGGCCTTGAGCTCGTGCAGCATCAGCTTCATCCACAGCTCGGAGGTCTGGTGCTGGATGATGAAGAGCATCTCGTTATGGTCCGGCGACAGCGGATGCTGGGCACTGAGAATGCGCCCCAGGTCCAGGTAGTCGCCGTAGCTCATGCTGTCGGAGAAATTCAGCTCGGCGTTATGCCAGGCATCCGGCGGGTTGCTTGAAAAGGGACATTGGCTCATGGCGTGGGCTCCTCGCCTCAGGCAGCGGTTGCCACCCGCGACCTGTGCCACCCGGGTTGCGGGAGCACAGGGGCGCAGACGGCCAGCTATGTATTTATTGTAGGAATCAATCGGCCAGGGGGCGCAGGATCGCCCGCACCGGACTGGCGTCCAGGTGGGCAAAGCGCAGTGGCAGGGCAATCAGTTCGTAGTCGCCTTCGGCCACCTCATCCAGCACCACGCCTTCCAGGATCGCCATGCCATGGCGGGCCACGGCGTTGTGGGCGTCCATGGTCTTGGACTGCTGCGGGTCGAGGGACGGGGTGTCGATGCCGATCAGGCGTACGCCGAGGCTGGCCAGCAGTTCGATGGTGGCCGGGGCCACGGCGGTGAAATCCGGGTCCCAGGCACTCAGCGGCGCCTGTGGATAAGTGCGCAGCAGCACCCGCGGCGGCAACTGCTCAAGGCGTCCGAGCAATGCCTCGGGCTGCACCAGGGCGCCGCTTTCAAGGCAATGCAGGACCCGGCACGGGCCCATGTAGACATCCAGCGAGACTTCGCCGATGGGCAGGCCATCGGGCCGGTAATGCAGGGGCGCATCGACATGGGCGCCAGTGTGCGGCGACAGGGTCACCCGCCCGACATTCACCGGGCACTCGGGCCCGAACTGCCAGACCCGTTCTTCCTGGAACGGCGTATCTCCCGGCCAGGTCGGGGTCGCGGTACTCAAAGGCGGGCTGATATCCCACCAGCGTGGTGTATTTTCCATGTGTGCGGCTCTCGGTCACTCCGAAGCGAATGATACGAGCGAAAGCAGTAAAGATTCTTGCGAAATCATCCGGGCCGCGACGGATATTTCGCACATCCTGCTAAAAATCGCGGCTTTGTCGAGGGATTGTTTCAAGTGCCGTGGGCCCTTACGACCCGCCGTCGGCATTGCGCTTCTGGATACCCCGAGGTCGACAACAGACATCCCCCGACTGGCCGGGCGCTATAGGGTTCGGGTTCCGTTCTCTGCCCGCTAGGAGCACAGCATGTCGCAACCCATTACCGTTCTTCGCGATACCCATCCGCTGCCGGTCCTCGATGCCTGCAAGTGGGAAAAACTCGCCGGTGATCCGCACACCGTCAACCTCAACGCCTACACCAGCGAGGACGGCAGCAAGATCATGGGCACCTGGATCTGCACCCCGGGCAAGTGGCGGGTGGCCTACGAGAAATGGGAGTACTGCCATTTCCAGGAAGGCTACTGCGTGATCACCCCCGACGGTCGCGACCCCATCCACCTGCGGGCCGGGGATATCTTCGTGGTGGAACCCGGAATGAAAGGCACCTGGGAGGTGGTGGAAACCGTGCGCAAGTACTTCGTCTTCGCTTGATGTCCCTCAGCGGGGGCCCATGAGGCATGGGCTCCCCTGCCCCGCCGATAGTCGGCTCGGCGCCAGCTGCCAAATGTCTATATAATCTCTGCCAAATGGCAAAGACAGGAGCAGCATCCATGGTTGCGCTGACCAGTACCGGCATCGCCCTCAAGCGCCGGGGCAAGCCTGAATTGAAAGAACAGAGCCTCGACCTGCTGCTGGGCGGCAAGGCCCGGTTCGACGATCGGATCTCCATCTACCGCCTGACCGAGGCCGGCATTCCGCTGACGGCGATCATCAAGTTCGTGTCCTCGGTGCCCATGCTCAAGGACGAACAGGTGCTGGCCAAGATCATCGGCCTGTCCGAGCGCACCCTGCACCGCCGCCTGAAAACCCCCGACGAGCCGCTGAACCCGGAGCAGAGCGCCCGCGCGGTGCGTTTCGCCCAGGTGCTGGCCAAGGCCCAGGAAGTCTTCGGCAGCAGCGAACAGGCCCAGGACTGGATGGCCAAGCCGGTGATGGGCCTGGATGGCCACAAGCCGGTGGACCTGCTGACCAACCCCATCGGCTTCGAACTGGTGGACGAGTTCCTCACGCGCCTGGAATACGGGGTCTATCAGTGATCAGCGTGCCCGGCAGCAGTGAAGTGCATTTCTGGCGCCTGGACGCCGCCCAGCACGCCACCAGTTGGGACAGTGGCATCGGTGCCGAGCTGTGCGGCGGGCGCTGGAACTCCAAGGGGGTGAAGGCGGTGTACGGCAGTGCCGACCCGGCCACGGCGATTCTGGAAGTGGCGGTGCACAAGGGTTTTGCCGCCCTCGACAACGTGCCCCATGTGCTGACCGGCGCCCTGATCCAGGACCCTTCGGCGATCTATCGCCTGGACGAACACAAGGTGCCCAACCCCAACTGGCTGGTGCCGGGCATTCCCAGCGCCGGCCAGCAGAAGTTCGCCGACCAGTTGCTGGCGGACCACCCGTTCGTGCTGGTGCCTTCTTCGGTGTCGCGGCACAGCTGGAATATCCTGATCAATCCGTTGCTGGCCAAGGGGCTGTACCAGGTGGTGATCCAGGAACGCTTCGGCCTCGACACCCGCCTCAACCCGCCTGCGCGCCCACGCCCCAACTGACGGGCAAAAAAAACGGGAACCGACCCGACGGCGGTTCCCGCAAACGCCCCCGACTCCGGGGGCTGCGATCGATGACTGATGGCTACTGCGGCTTGCGGTAGCTGTTGACGATGGCCGAGAAATCCTTGCCGCCTTCGCCGCGCAGGCTCATGGCCTGGTACAGCTGCTGGGCCACGGCGCCGAGTACCACCGGCTGATGGGCCTGGCGCGCGGCTTCGGTGGCCAGCCCCAGGTCCTTGAGCATCAGCTCGGCGCCAAAGCCGCCGGTGTAGCCACGGGACGCCGGGGCGGTTTCGATCACCCCCGGCCAGGGGTTGTAGGTGTCGGAACTCCAGCAGCGGCCAGTGGAGCTGTTGATGATCCCCGCCAGCACCTGGGTGTCGATGCCCAGGGCATCGCCCAGGGCCATGGCTTCGCTGACGCCGATCATCGAGATGCCCAGCAGCAGGTTGTTGCAGATCTTGGCGATCTGCCCGGTGCCCACTTCGCCGCAGTGCACGATATTGCGGCCCATCTGCGCCAGCACCGGTTGCAGGGTGGCGAATAGCTCGGCCGTGGCGCCGACCATAAAGGTCAGGGTGCCGGCCTGGGCGCCGCCGGTGCCACCGGACACCGGCGCATCGGCCATGGCCACGCCCTGCTTGGCGGCAGCGGCGGCCACTTCACGGGCGGTCTGCGGGTCGATGGTGCTGCAATCCACCGCCGGCACGCCGCGGCCAATCCCTGCCAGCACCCCGTCTTCACCCAGCCAGACGCTGCGTACATGGGCGGCGGCCGGGAGCATGGTGATCACCAGCTCGGCGCCCTCGGCGGCGGCCTTGGGCGAGGCGCTGATGTGCCCGCCCAGTTGCGCCAGCTCCGCCAGCACGCCCTGGTTGAGGTCGAACAGGTTCAGTTGGTGCCCGGCCTTGATCAGGTTGCGGGCCATGGGCGCGCCCATATTGCCCAGGCCGATAAATGCGATCTTCATATCAGGCTCCTCAACGCAGGCTGATGGTGGTGTTCACACCGTCGTTGACGCTGTCGTCGTCGAACCAGCGGCTGGTGACGGTCTTGGTCTGAGTGTAGAACTGCACCACTTGCTTGCCGTAGGGGCCCAGGTCGCCGAGCTTGGAACCGCGGGAACCGGTGAAGCTGAAAAGCGGCACTGGCACCGGAATCGGGATATTGATGCCCACCTGGCCGACGTCGATTTCGCTCTGGAACTTGCGCGCCGCCGCGCCGCTCTGGGTGAACAGGCCGGTGCCGTTGCCGAAGGGGTTGGCGTTGACCAGGGCGATGGCCTGATCCAGGGTGTCCACCTCCAGCACCACCAGCACCGGGCCGAAGATTTCCTGGGTGTAGATCTGCATGGAGGGGGTGACCCCGGAGAACAGGGTCGGGCCAATGAAGTTGCCCTGCTCGTAGCCCGGAACCTGGATGCCGCGGCCATCGAGCTCCAGCTTGGCGCCTTCTTTCACGCCGCTTTCGATCAGGTCGAGAATCCGCGCCTTGGCACGCTTGGAGATCACCGGACCGACATCGGTGCCCGGCTCGCAACCGGCATTGACCTTGAGTTTCTGCGCCAGGGCCTTGAGGTCCGGCAGCCATTGTTTCGAGGCGCCCACCAGCACCACCACGGAAGTGGCCATGCAGCGCTGGCCGGCCGCGCCGAAGCCGGCGCCCACCAGGGCATTGAGGGTCTGTTCGCGGTTGGCATCGGGCAGCACCACGGCGTGGTTCTTCGCGCCCATCATCGATTGCACGCGCTTGCCGTGTTTGCCGGCCAGGTCATAGACATGGGTGCCGACCGCGGTCGAACCGACAAAGGACACCGCCTTGATGTCCTTGTGGGTGCACAGGGCATCCACCACCTCCTTGCCGCCGTGCACCACGTTGAGCACACCGGCCGGCACCCCGGCTTCCACCGCCAGCTCCACCAGCAGCATGGTGGACAGCGGGTCCTGCTCGGAAGGCTTGAGGACGAAGGTGTTGCCGCAGGCGATGGCCATCGGGAACATCCACAGCGGAATCATCGCCGGGAAGTTGAACGGGGTGATCCCGGCGCACACGCCGATGGGCTGACGCAGGGTGTAGGTGTCGACGCCACCGGCGACGTTCTCGGCGAACTCGCCCATTTGCAGGGTGCCGATGGAGCAGGCGTGTTCCACCACTTCCAGGCCGCGGAAAATGTCGCCCTCGGCGTCGGCGATGGTCTTGCCCTGCTCGGCGCTGAGCACCTGGGCAATGCGTTTGGAATGCTCGCGGATCAGTGCCTGGAGCTTGAGCATGATGCGCATCCGCGCGCCGATCGGGGTCAGTTTCCAGGTCTGGAAGGCGCGCTGGGCAGCGGCGATCGCGGCGTCGACTTCAGCAGCCGTGGCAAAGGGCACCTTGGCCAGCACTTCCTGGGTCGCCGGGTTGACGATGTCGTGCCATTCCTGGCTCTGGGACTGGACCCATTCACCGTCGATCAGCAGCTTGACCTGTTGCAGGGTGGTGCCGTCGGGCTTGAGGGATGCGTTCATGGGGGCTCCTGGCTTGTTGAATTCTTGTGCAGGGAACCAAGGCGTGATACGCCTTGAAAGAGGGCGTGTCGCGAGTTGGTGTCGGACGGTTTTTGGAGTATAGATGTGCAAATTACTAATAAGAACGCACATAAAATCCGGTCCATCATGCAAAAAAACATCACCTCGCTGAGCACCCTGAACTGGGACGACCTGAAGTTTTTCCTTGAAGTGGCGCGCACCCGCAAGGCCAGCAGCGCGGCCAAGCGCCTGGCGGTGGACTACACCACGGTGTCGCGGCGCATCAGTTCGCTGGAGACCGCGCTGGGCACCTTGCTGTTCGAAAAGTCGCGCACCAATGGCTTCGTGCTCACCGCCGAGGGGCAGCGCCTGCTGGGCTATGCCGAGTCGATCGAGAGCACCCTGCACATGGCCTGCGAGCAGGTTTCGGGCTCCGGGGTGGCCCTGTCCGGGCATGTGCGCATGGGCTGCACCGAGGGTTTCGGCAGCTTCTTCATCACCCCGCAACTGAGCCATTTCCTCGACGCCTACCCGGCGATCTCGGTGGATATCCTGCCGCTGCCGCACTTCATCAGCCTGTCCAAGCGCGAGGCGGATATCGTGATTGCCCTGGAGCGCCCGGAACATGGCCCTTATGTGTGCTGCAAGCTGTGTGACTACCGCCTGCAGCTGTACGCCACCCAGGAATACCTCGACCGCCACCCGCCGATCCGCCGCCCCGGCGACCTGAGCGAGCATCAGTTCATCAGCTACGTGGACGACCTGGCCTTCAGTTCCGAGCTGCTGTACCTGGCCAATGTAGTGCCCGGGGCCAGCGCCAACCTGCGCAGCACCAGCGTGATTGCCCAGTACGTGGCGGCGCAGCAGGGCCGCTCGCTGGCGATCCTGCCGTGCTTCCTCGCCGCCCAGGACCCGCGCCTGCTGCCGGTGCTGCCCCGGGACATCAACCTGACCCGGCAATTCTGGATGTACTGCCGGGAGGACCTGCGCAAGTTGAAACGCATCACCCTGCTATGGGATTACATCCGCGAGGTGACCGAGCAAAATCGCCCGCTGTTGATGGGCGAAAGCCCGGTGATGCATTTCGCCGACTAGTCGGCGATCACCACGATCGACACTCGACGGTTTTCCGTGCGCCCGGCCACGTTGCTGTTGGAGGCCACCGGCTCGCTGCTGCCCAGCCCACGCAGCTGGATGTTTTCTTCGCGCATGCCGACCTGGGTCAGCACCTTGACCACGCTCTTGGCCCGACGCACCGACAGTTGCACGTTGTAGGCCTCCTTGCCGGAAGCGTCGGTATGACCGTCGACCCGGACCTTCTGGATATCCACGCTGAGCAAGGCCTTGCCGATACGCTGGACGATCTCGCTGCTGGCCGGGTTCAGGCTGTCCATGTCGCTGCCGAACAGCACCTTGCCCGACAGGCCGAAGGCCCAGCCGTCGTCGGTGAGCTCGAAGCCCTCCTGTTTCAGTACCGCGATCTGTTTCTCGCTCAGGCCTTTGGGCGGCACGCTCTGGCAGCCGCCCAGGGCCAGCAGGGTGATGAACAGCAGGCTGGCGAACAGCCGAAACCTTAAAGGGATCGATAAGAACAAGGGAGTCAGCTCCTGTTTTGAACCGGGACGATTGAGGGCTCCGCCCCCACTGTGTGTTGCCCACCGCGGGAACCGCGCTTGGCCTGGTACATGGCCGCATCGGCGGCATTCAGCAGGCTGCCGGGGGTGGCGCCATGCTGCGGATAGACGGCGATGCCGATGCTCAATGAGGTCAGGATCGACAGATTGCCGGGAAGCTGGATCGGCACTTCCATGCTGTGGATGATTTTGTCGGCGATGCGCTGGGCATCCTCGACCCGGTGCAGCGGCGTCAGCAGCACGGCGAATTCGTCGCCGCCCAGCCGGGCCACCAGGTCGTCTTCGCGCAATTGCGCGCGTATCCGCGTAGCCACCGCCACCAGCACGGCGTCGCCGGCGGCGTGGCCGAAGTTATCGTTGATTTCCTTGAACCTGTCGCTGTCGAGAAACAGCACCGCCATGTGTTCGTCGAGCTTGTTGGCGCTGCGCAAGGCGCGGATCAGCCGGCCTTCGAAAAAGGCCCGGTTGGGCAAGCCGGTGAGGGCGTCGTGGCTGGCCTGGTGGGCCAGGGTTTCGTTCTCGCTCTGCAGGTGGGTCTGCCACACCTCCAGCTCATCGAGCAGGGCGTTGAAGTCGTTGCCCAGGTTGTCCAGCTCGGCGATTCGCGCCGGCGGCACGCGCTGGTCGAAGGCCCGTTCGCGGCGGGCGGCGTGGGCCACGTCCGCCAGGCTGCGCAGCGGCCCGGTAATGCCCCGCAGTTGCCGGCGTGCCAGGTACAGCGCCACCCAGGCGCTGACCGCGATGCACAGGACGATGCCCACCAGGCCGCTGAAGAGAAACCGCAACAGGCTGCCACCGTGGCCAGTGACATTGATGGTGCCGATCTCCCGGCCCTGGTGGAGGATCGGCAGGCTGATGGGTTTTTCCAGGAAGGCACTGGCGATGTGCACTTCCAGATTGCTCAGGAAACCGCTGTCCGGGCGCTGCCAGCTGGCCAGCAAACGGCCCTGGCTGTCGTACACCTTGGCATCGGCCACCTCTTCGGTGGCGGCGATCAGTGCCAGGGACTCGGTGGCGGCGGCGCCGTCGTTGAACACCACCGCGGCCTCCACGGTGTAGTTGATGGCGCGGGCAATCAAATGCAGGTTGTGATCGGCGTACACCCGCAGCGCCAGCACCCCGAGCAAGGTCAGCGACAGGCTGGCCATGCCGATCGCCAGCAGGGCGACCACCAGGTGGCCGCGGCCGATGACCGAGCGCAAGGTAGGACGGCTAGCGGATTTGAACAGGCTCATGGCGTCGCTGGCCGTCGACGGGACAGTTGCAACACGCTGGGGTGAATCCTCACCCCGCTGCGCGCCACCGAATCGAGGTTGACCTCGAACGACACCTGGTTGTCGCTGACCCGCAGGCAGAACAGGCTGCCCACGGTGCACTGGTCGCCGCCTTCGCTGATGCTCAGCACCGGTTGCCCGGTCAGCGAGCTGAACAGCCGGGTACGCTCATCGTTGCCCAGCTTGCCGACGTAGACCGAATCGCATTCGCTGGCGATGGTGCCGTTGCTGGCCAGCAAGCGGCGCACCAGGACCGGACGGCCAGTGGCCTGGGTAGCGCCCTTGAGCAGGTCATCGGTGTATTCGGTGGGGCCCACTACGCACAGGCGCAGTTGCGCCGGTTCCACCGGCCAGCGCGCATAGCTGAGGATGCCCAGCACCACTTGGGTCACGGCCTTGGCCCGCTGTTCGGCGAGGCTGGCAGACGCCTGCGGCTCCGGTTGCGCGGCGGCCAGCAGGCTGAACAGGCAGAGCAGGGTCGCCAGTGCGCACTGTCGCCAGCGCAAAATACGCTCTGCCTTGGAGACAGCCACGTCCATGCAGGGATTCTCGTTGATTTTCACGGAAATGATGCCGCAACGATAGCACAGCCCAGGAAAATGCCGCGAGGACGACACCCTCGGCAGCGCCTCAAGAACGCCTGCAAACCGGGCCTCAATCCAGTTCCAGCATCAGCCCGCTGAGGCGCTTGACCTTGCGCCGCACCGCTTCCTCGAACACACCGGCCCGGGGTTCGATCAGGCTGAACCAATCCTTGGCGCGGGTGATGCCGGTGTAGATCAACTCCTTGGTCAATACCGGGTTCAGGGCGTCGGGCAGGATCAACGCAGTGTGGGCGAACTCCGAGCCCTGGGACTTGTGCACGGTCATGGCGTAGACGGTTTCCACATCATTGAGCCGGCTTGGCAATACCAGGCGCACCCCGCCCTGGCCGTCGTTGCGCGGGAAGGCCACCCGCAGCACCTGACGCCCGGCGTGCTCGCCGTTCTGCTCGGGCAGTTTCAGGGCGATGCCGATATCGCCATTCATCAGCCCCAGGCCATAGTCATTGCGGGTCATCAGCACCGGGCGACCTTCGTACCACTGCTGGTCGCTGTCGATCAGCCGGGCCTTGAACAGCGCCTGGGTAATGCGCTGGTTCAAGCCCTCCACGCCCCAGGGGCCCTTGCGCACCGCACACAACAGCTGGAAGCGGTCGAAGGCCTGCAGCACATCGCGGGCCCAGGCGGTCCAGCGCGGGTCCGCCAGATCGGTGCCTGCGGGCGGGCGTTGGCTGCGCAGTACAGTCAGGTAGTGCCGGTAGCCTTGCGGCCCTTCGCCATGGCCTTCCAGTACCAGGCGCTCCAGCTTGCGGGCGTGGTCGTCCTTGTCGAGGCTCAGGCAATGCAAGTCGCTATGGCTGCGGGCCGCCAGCAGGCGCCGCGCTTCATCGGCCTGCTGCTGATTGACCCAGCGCGCCAGCTGACCGATGCCGCTGCCTTCGCCGAAACGCCGGGAGTGGCGCAGCATCACCACTTGCTGGGCCAGGGGGTGTTGATGCTCGCGGTCTTCCTGCAAGCCGCTGGCCGCCAGGTTCTCGCCGCTGACCGCCTCCAGCCAGGCGCGGGTCTGCGGGTTGTACCAGCCGGCCTCGGCATCGCGACACAGATCCCCCAGCACCGCGCCGGCCTCCACCGAGGCCAGTTGGTCCTTGTCGCCCAGCAGCACCAGCCGCGCATGAGGGGGCAAGGCGTCGAGCAGGTTGGCCATCATTTCCAGGTCGATCATCGAGGCTTCGTCCACCACCAGCACATCCAGGGGCAGACGGTTGCCGGCGTGGTGGCGGAAGTGCCGGGTGCCCGGTCGATTGCCCAGCAGGCGGTGCACCGTGGTGACTTCGCTGGGGATCATTTCCCGTACTTCATCCGCCACCGCCAACGAGCGTACTTGCAGGCTGATGGACTCGGTGAGGCGCGCCGCGGCCTTGCCGGTGGGCGCCGCCAGACGAATGCGCAAGGGCTTGCGGGCTTCCACCGCCGGGCCCTGGAGCAGCGCCAGCAAGCGCACCACGGTGGTGGTCTTGCCGGTGCCGGGGCCGCCGGTAATGATGCTGAAGGCGCCGCGGGTAGCCAGGGCACAGGCGAGTTTTTGCCAGTCGATGGGGCCGGCGCCCTTGGCTACGCCGAATAGGCCATCGAGCCGCTGGGCGAGGTTTTCCGGCGTGGCTTCGGTGCTTGCCAGGCGCTGGCGCAGGGCATTGTCGATGCGTCGTTCATAGGCCCAGTAACGCCGCAGGTACAGGCGCTTGCCGGACAGCACCAAGGGCCGCTGGCGGGAGGCTTCGGTGTGGTCCGCGGCCAGGGCCACCAGCCGGCTGCCAGCCAGCACCTTGCACCAGTGCGCGCCTTCCAGATGCGCCAGCACCTGGGACGGCAGCAAGGGTGCGCCGTTCTGCGCCTCGCCTTCGGGGGGCAGCGACAGGGCGAAGTCTGGCTCCTTGAGGGTCTCGAACAGATCCAGGCACACGTGTCCATGCCCCAGTTGATGGCTGGTCAACGCGGCGGCCATCAGCACCAGCGGATCGCAATCCGCGTCCAGCTCCCGCAGGAAGGCCACGAAGGCCAGATCCAGGGCGCGCAGCCAACCGCGCTCGACCCAGCGTTCGAGCAACGGCAGCAGCCCATCGGCACGGCTCAAGGGGTCGGGATCACCAACCGCCAGCGAAGGTTCGATAAAGGATTCGAACAGGTCCGGGGTCATAGCAGCACTCCCTGTTCCCAGGCCGGTTCGACCTTGGGCGGCTCGGGTTGCCCCTGGAACAGGCGATCCAGGCTTTCGATCAACTGCCGCGGCGGCCGGGTGAAATAGGCGCCTCGGCTGGCGGCGCGGCTGCCACGCAAGAACAGGTACAGGGCACCGCCGATATGCCGGTCGTAGTCGTAGTCGGCCAGCCGCGCTTTCAGCTGCCGATGCAGGGCCAGCAGGTAGAGCACGTATTGCAGGTCGTAGCGGTTGTCGAGAATCGATTGTTGCATGGCTTGCTCGGTGTAGGCCGCGTCGTCCGCGCCCAGCCAGTTGGATTTGTAGTCGGCCACGTAGTAGCGGCCCTGGTGTTCGAAGGTCAGGTCGATAAACCCCTTGAACATGCCATTGAGCTGCACCGGCTCGGCGGTCACCCGTGGGGCGCCCTGGTGAGTCTGTTCGCGCACCCGTTGGTCGAGCTTGAGCACATCGACCTTGTGGCTGGCGAACCAGAATTCCATTTCCACCCGGTACTGGCGCAGTTGCCCGAGCACCACGGGCGGCTGCCCTTCCGCCACCGGCAGGGGCACTTGCAACAGGTGCTGCAGCCAGTCGCTCAGCGTCGGGATCCAGCCTTGCCAGCCGCGCCGGTTGCAACGCCGGGCAACGGCATCCTCGATCACCTCGGGAGCCGCGGTGAAGCCCTCCTCCCCGGCCCACTCCAGCAGGCCGTGAAGGAAGGTGCCGGGGTTCGGCCCACGGGGGAAGCGATGGATATCGCCACCGCTTGCAAGCACTTCCCGGGGCGCTTCGGGGTCCAGGCGCTCGTCGTCGAAGAGCTTCTGCGCCTGGGGATTTTCCGGGGCTTCGGTGCTGCCGGCGCCCAGGCTATCGCTGATGCGCAGGGCGCTGTAGGAGGCGATCCACCAGTTCTCCGCCGCGCGTCGGGCAGGAATCAGCGGGGCCAGCAGGCTGGCGTCATTGCGCGGCGGATAAAAGCGCTGGTCATCGGCCTGCGGCATGTCGCTAATGGCGATGGCCTCGCAGCCTTGCTGCAAGTCCAGCAGCCAGCGCCGCAGGCCGGTGGACTCGTCCAACGGCATGCCGCCGCCCAACAGGTAGCCCAAGGCCGCCAGGTGCAATACCGAGCTGTTGTGATTGCCCCGCTTGAGGTCGGCCACCCCCAGCCAGCACGCGTGCTGGGCCCGGGTCAGGGCCACATAGAGCAGGCGCAGGTCTTCGGCCAGGCGCTCCTGGTCGGCTTGGGCGATCAGCTCCGGGGTCGGCCGCAGGCTGATCTGCGCCTTGCCGGCGGCATCGTGGTAATGCAGCGGCAGGCGACTGCCATCCACCGGTTTGCTGGAGCAGATGAACGGCAGGAACACCAGGGGGTATTCCAGGCCCTTGGACTTGTGGATGGTCACCACCTTGACCAGTTGCTCGTCGCTTTCCAGGCGCAGGATCTGTTCTTCACCGGCCTGCCCGGACTGCGCCAGGTGCTCGGCCAGATGGCGGATCAGGGCTTGCTCACCGTCCAGCTCGGCGGCGTTCTGTTGCAGCAGTTCGGACAGATGCAGCAGGTTGGTCAGCACCCGTTCGCCGTCGCTACGGGCCATCAGCGCCTGGGGCAACTGGAAGTCGTGGAGCAGGCGGCGCAGCATCGGCAGCACGCCCTGGTGACGCCAGATTGACCGGTATTCACGAAATTGCATGACCCGGGCTTCCCAGGCCAGTTCGTCCTGGTTCAGGCGCTCCAGTTCCTGCAGTGACAGGTTCAGGGTCAAGGACGCCAGGGCGGCGCGCAACGGGCGCTCCACGTCCGGCTCGGCACAGGCCTTGAGCCACACCAGCAGGTCACGGGCTTCCTGGGCGGCGAACACCGAGTCCTTGTCGGAGAGGTAGACGCTGCGCACCCCGCGTGCGGCCAATTCGCCGCGTATCGCCTGGGCCTCCTTGCCGTCGCGCACCAGGATCGCGATATCCGCCGGCAACAGGCCCTTGAGCGGCTGCTGGTCACGGGCAAAACCGCTGCGGCCCTGCTGGCCGCCATTGAGCAATTCGACGATAGCGCTGGCGCAGGCCGCGGCCAGTTGCTGGCGATACAAGGCTCCGGACAGCGGTTGCTCCGAGGGCAGTTGCCAGACATTCAGCGCCGCGACCGCTTGCCCATCGATGTGCAGGCGCTCCTTGCGACCCTGGGCCGCGACCGCCAGGAAGGGCACCGGATTTTCGCCGTCGTCCTGGCGAAACATGAAGGCGCCCGACCCTGCTGGGCGCTGTTCGGCGAGCTGGAATACATGGTTGACCGCGCTGACCATGGCCTGGCTGGAGCGGAAGTTGGTGCCCAGGGTATGCAGGCGTCCGTGGGTGGCCTGACGGGCTCGCAGGTAGGTGTAGATATCGGCGCCGCGGAAGGCGTAGATCGCCTGCTTGGGGTCGCCGATCAGGAACAGGCCGGTGCCCGGATCGTTGTCCTCGATGCGGTAGATGCTTTCGAAGATCCGGTACTGCACCGGGTCGGTGTCCTGGAATTCGTCGATCAGGGCAATCGGGAACTGTTCGCGGATCAGGCTCGCCAGACGCTCGCCGCCGTCGTCCTGCAGGGCGCTGTCGAGGCGCAGCAGCATGTCGTCGAAGCCCATTTCGGCGCGCCGGCGCTTCTCTTCCTCGAAGCGCTCGCCCACCCACTGAGCGGCGTGCTGCAGCACGGCTGCATCCGGGCTGGGCAGCGCGTCGAGGCTGGCCTTGAGCCGGGCCATGGCGTCGAGCCCCGGGTGTTGGGGAGCATCGCCCTTCCAGGCTTCGCTCATGCCTTCGGGGGTCAGGCGGGCGAAGCCGGTGCCTATGTCCAACTGCTCCACGGAGGGGTCTTGGGCCCAGGCGCTGATCTTGTCGAACCAGGGCTCGAAATAGCGGGCCTGCAGTTTGCGTCCATCGACGCTCTTGCTGGCCACCCCTTGCAGGCAGATCTGCCGCAACTGCTCTGCCCATTGCTCCCAGGGTGCCTTGAGTTGCAGCAGGGCCTCGCGGCGCTCTTGCAGGCAGGCCTCGATCAGCTCGCTGGGGCCCTGTAACGACTGGCCCCGGGCCTGGCTGCCGAACAGCGCCCGCACCCGCGGCAGCAGTTCCGCTGGACCGACCCAGTGGCTGCGCACCCAGTTCAGCACTTCGCCCTGCATCGGGTAGCAGAACAGCCGCCAGTAATCGCGCAGGACCTGGCCCAGCAAGTCGCTGTGGTCGGTTTCCAGGGTCTGGGTGAACAGGCTGCCGCTGTCGAAGGCGTGCTCGCGCAGCATGCGCTGGCACCAACTGTGGATGGTGGAGACGGCGGCCTCGTCCATCCATTGCGCAGCGATATCCAGGCGGTTGGCGCAGGCGGCCCATTGCTCGCTGGGGTAATGCTCGCGCAATTCCACCAGCAGGCTATCGGGGGCCAGGGTTTCATCGCGGAAGTAGCGGGCCGCCTCGGCCAGGCGGGTGCGGATGCGTTCGCGCAACTCCTTGGTGGCGGCGTCGGTGAAGGTCACCACCAGGATCTGCGGTGGCAACAGCTCGCGGCCAAAGCCGGCGGACTCGCCACCATGGCCCAGCACCAGGCGCAGGTAGAGCGCGGAGATGGTGAAGGTCTTGCCGGTGCCGGCGCTGGCCTCGATCAGTTGGCTGCCGCGTAGGGGAAACGCCAGGGCCAGGGGAGCTTCTCGGGTCATGCTCGGGCCTCCTCGGCGAGGGCCGAACGCCAGGGCGCATCCAGCAGCGGGCGATACAGCGTCTCGGCCCAGCCACTGAAGGTTTCATCGGCGATCAGCGCGTTGTAATCGGCGAACTGTCGGGCCAGGGCCGGGCTTTCGCGACGCTCGCCCTCGCTGTTCTGGCCGTCGCCGTCGTAGCTCTTGCGGGCAGCGGCGGCGGCTTTGTCCGGGTCGCTCTGAGCCAGCCAGGCGCAGGCCGTCTTCACCGCTACCGGCAAGGGCTGGCGCATGCCGGCTTGCCAGGCCAACAGCAGGTCGCCAAGGATCTGCCGTGCAACGTTCAGCTCCAGTGGCGGCAGCAGCAGGCTGTCGTCGCTGGCCACCAGTGCGGTGGTCAGGGAGTAACCACTGGCGCAGGCCAGCAGATGATTGATCCAGGGCTTGATCAGGCGATGCCATTTGCGGGTCTTGGCCGAACCTATGCCATTGGCAATCGCGGTTACGGCCAGGAGCCCGTCATCCGCGCGCTGATGCAGGCCGCTCAACCAGCCTTCCACGCGCACGCCTTGCAATTCCAGGCTGACCGGCAGCGCGCTGGTGACCGGCGTCGGCCAGAGTTCGAGCAGTTGCCCATAGCGCTGCAGCAGGTCCGGCAGCGGTTCCATCAATTCGCGTTGCAGGCACTCGCCAAAGCCGGCCATGGGCAGCAGGCCGCTGGCTTGCAGCCTTTGCGCCTGGGTCTGCAAGGCTTGCTCAGGATCGGCCGCAGCACTCAGGGCCGCCTCCAGCAGGCTGTCGCTGAGGCTGTAGCGTTGCAGGGCGTCGAGGACGAAGGGCTCTTCATCGGCCAGGGGAGCGTCCATGGCTTCGAAGAACACCTTGAGCCGCTGGCTGAAGAAATGCCGTACCGGGTTGCGCAGAAAATCCTGCAACTGGGCCAGGCTCAGGGGTTCATCCTGGACATAGGGTGCAAGGGGCGCGACGGCGTTGCCTGGCTCGGCGGCCTGGTGCAGCACCTGCCACTCCCGGGCGTAGCTGAACAGCGGATCGCTGTCGTGGAAGTAACGGGCGCTGAAGGGTTGCAGCGGATGTTCCTGGGTCAGGGCGTGCAGCAACGCTTGCTGCTCATCCACTAGCCGCCAGCCACTGGCCAGGTGGTCGCGCAGTTGGCCGATCAGCACCGAGGCCGGGCGTTCGCTGTTGTCGCGGATGCTGCGACCGACCCAACTGATATAGAGCTGGTCACGGGCAGAAAGCAGCGCTTCGAGCAGCAGGTAGCGGTCGTCCTCACGGCGTGAGCGGTCGCCGGGACGGTAGTCGCTGCCCATCAGGTCGAAGTCCAGCGGCGGTTGCGCCCTGGGGTAGTCGCCATCATTCATGCCCAGCAGGCACACCAGCTTGAAGGGGATGGCGCGCATCGGCATCAGGGTGCAGAAGTTCACCGCGCCGGCGAGGAAGCGTTGGGACAGGCGCCCTTGATCGAGGCCAGCCAACCAGGCTTCACGCACCACGGTGAGCGGCAGCTGATCTTGCAGGCCCACTGACTCGCAGGTTTCCAGCCAGGTTTCCCGCAGGTCCTCGAGCTGGCCCAGCAGGTAGTCATCGTGTTCGGTGCTGGCCAGGAAGAACTGTTGCAGCAGCTGCTGCAGGCGCTCGCCCCATTGAGCGGGAACCGCAGGCTGGCTGAGTTGCTCGTAGGCGATCTGCAGGGCATCGAGCAGTGCCACCAAAGGGCCGATCAGTGCCGCATCCAGGCCGCCGATTTCATCATAGGGTTCGATGCCGGCGCAGGCCTCGGAGCGGCCGACAGCGTAGCCCAGCAGCATTCGCCGCAGGCCGAAACGCCAGCTGTTCTGTTCCAGCTCCTGGGGCAGCCCAAGTTCGGCACGTTGCTGGGCGTTCATGCCCCAGCGAATGCCGGCGCCCTCGATCCAGCGGTGCAGGGTGGGCAGGTCGGCTTCATCCACCGCAAAGCGCGCGCGCAAGGCGGGGACGTCAAGCAGGTCGAGGATCTCGCTGACCGGAAAGCGACTGTCCGGCAGCTTCAGCAGGTGTTCGACGGCAATCAGCAACGGGTCGCGACCGCGTTGCCCCTGGTCGGTGAGGGTGAAGGGAATGAAGCGTCGGTCATCGCGCTCCAACTGCCCGAATACCGCGCGGATATGCGGGGCGTAGCTGTCGATGTCCGGGACCATGACGATTACATCGCGCGGACGCAGGTTGGGGTCGGCGCTGAAGCGGGCTAGCAGCTGGTCGTGGAGGATTTCCACTTCGCGCTGGGCACTGTGGGCAATGTGGAAGCGGATGGATGGGTCTTGCTCAAGATCGATCGCGGGCCATAGCGCGCGGGTTTCGTCCAGGGGGCGCAGTTCGAGGATGTCGTCCTGCAATTGCTGGAGCAGGCTGCCTGGCTGGCTTTCGCTGAACAGGTCGATGCGCCCGTCGCGAAAGGCCGAGCGGTAGCTGTTGGGGTCGTCGTAGCTGTCCAGCAGGTTGATGTAGTCGCGGCCCTGCTTGCCCCAGGCGGCCAGCAGCGGATGGGCATGCTGGTGCAGGGTTTGCGGGTCCAGGGCTTGGGGCATGCCGGCCTTGCGCGCCTGCCGCTTGTATTGGTGGCGTAGCAGGTCCTTGTCGGCAACGATATCCGCCCAGTGATGGCGGCAGGGGTTGTGTACGCAGAGCAGCACCTGGCTGAAGCGGGCCAAGCCGGCCAGGGCTTCCAGGGCCTGGGCCGGTAGCGAGGAAATGCCGAAGACGATCACCCGTGATGGCAGGCTGGCGGGGGCGGCGTCCAGGTTGTTGATGGTTTCGATAAAGCGCTGGTGGACCCCGGCGCGGCTCTGAGCCATGCCTTGGGTGCCCACATCCAGCAACAGTGCGCGCCAGAGCTCGGCCTGCCAGCAGTTGGCCGGTGATAGGGGCTTGGGTTCGCCACGGACATTGCGCAATTGATGGCGCCCTGCGCCCCAGTCTTCCAGCCAGTCGGCGCGGTACACCTGGTATTGGTCGAACAGGTCGGCCAGGCGCTCGGCCAGTTGGTAGCGCTTGCGCAGGTCGCTGTCGTGGGTCAGGAAGCGTTGCAGGGGCTCGAAATGTGGCTCGTCAATCAGCTCGGGGAGCAGGCGCATCAGGCGCCAGGTCAGCGGGGCCTTGTCCAGCAGGGATTTGGCCGGGATCTCATCGCGGCCCAATACCAGGCGATAGAGTTGCCACATGAAACTGCCAGGCAGTTGCACGTCGATAGCGGCGGCGATGCCACAGCCTCCGGAGTCGTCCTCTTCAGGGTCTTCGGCCAGGGCCAGCTTCAACCATTGAGCGATGCCGTTGCTCTGCACCAGGGCGATTTCATTTTCCAGGGGCGCCAGTGGGTAACGCCGCATCCAGCTCACCACCAGGTTGCGCAACTCGTCCAGGCGATTACCGTGAACCACCATGAAACCAGGGTTGAGGGACGAGGTGTCCGGCATAAAAGCGTCCTTGGAGAATGCAAAAAGCTAGGCCGGAACCATAGCACTGTCACAGGTTGGAGGCAGCCGCACCAAGCTATGGCTGTATCGAGATAGCGGCGGCTTTTTTATCGCGCAAAGACAAAACCCCAACTGCTTTCGCAATTGGGGTTTCGGAATTTAATCTTGACGATGACCTACTCTCACATGGGGAAACCCCACACTACCATCGGCGATGCATCGTTTCACTACTGAGTTCGGGATGGGATCAGGTGGTTCCA
>NZ_JAGEKI010000020.1:0-123301 GCF_049887815.1 Pseudomonas sp. NFXW11
GGAAAGTATTAATATCACGCATAAGAACGCCGGTTTTTTAGATCTGTTTGCTCGCACGAACATCATCTATCAAATCGGCGTTTTTGTTTCTGAGTTTCCCGGGATTCCGTGAAGAACCAAAAAAAAGCCCCGGACCAGCCGGGGCAATTTCGAGGATGCGGCCTCTATTTAACGCAGGTCAGCGAACCCCATCCTGACGCAGGGCGGCCGGGGTGAAGTCGCTGGTGCTGGCACTGAAACCGAAGTCATAGGCCTGCTTCTCTTCGTTCTTCATGCCCAGGGCCAGGTAGCGGCCGGACTGCAGGTCGTAGAGGGTTTCCACGGCGTACCACGGCACTTGCTTGTCGTAGTAGTCCTCGGCATGGGCCTCGGCTACGCGCCACAGCTGGCCACGACCGTCGTAGTGGTCGATCACCGCCGCTTGCCAGGTGTCCTCGTCGATGTAGAAGTCACGCTTGGCGTAGATGTGGCGCTGGCCTTCCTTCAGGGTCGCGACCACATGCCAGACCCGGCGCAGCTCGTAGCGTGTCAGATCCTGGTTGATGTGCCCGGCCTTGAGGATGTCGGCGTACTTCAGGCTTGGCGAATCGAGCTTGTAGCTGTTGGAGGCGATGTACATCTCCTTCTTGCCTTCCAGCTTCCAGTCGTAGCGATCCGGGGCACCGTTGTACATGTCCAGGTTGTCGGAGGTCCGCAGGCCGTCGGCAGCGGTACCCGGGCCGTCATAGGAGACTTGCGGGGCGCGGCGCACGCGACGCTGACCGGCGTTGTAGACCCACGCCGAACGCGGCTCCTTCACTTGGTCGAGGGTTTCATGCACCAGCAGCACGCCACCGGCCAGACGCGCCGGTGCCGTCACCTTCTGCTTGAAGTAGAAGAGGATGTTGCCCGGGTTCTTCGGATCGTAGTCCTTCATCTTGTCGCGGAACACGAACTGGTCCTGGAAGTACACCAGGCTGTAGGAGCCGTTGGCCTGTGGCGTGGCCTGGGTCACCAGGCGCGTCACGCTGCCGCCGCGATAGCGGGTGATATGGTTCCAGATCACTTCCACGCCGCTTTTCGGAATCGGGAAAGGTACTGCGATCTCGAAATTCTCCAGGCCGTTGCCACCGGATACCAGGTTGGTCTTGGTGGCATTGCGCTTGATCGCGGCGAAAACATCAGCCGGCACCGTGGCGCCACGGTGGGTTGGATACACCGGCATCTTGAAGGTGTCCGGGTAGCGCTTGAACATCGCGTACTGCCCCGGCGCCAACTTGTCCTTGTACTGCTCGACGTTCTGCGCAGTGATGGTGAACTGCGGCTGCTCGCTGGCGTAAGGGTTGGACAAAAAGCCCCTGGCGTCCACGGTGCCGGCGTTGGTGGCCAGAGGTTTCCAGGCGGTGATGGTGCCAGCGGCGTTGCCGGCCATCTCGGCGCCCATCGGCGTCAGGCTGGTGCCCAGCTTGGCGGCTTCGTCGGCCGAGACCGCGGCCATGACCCCGGTGGCCAGCAGTGACAGTCCCAGCACGCCGACGTGCAACAGACTCTTGGTGATTTTCATATGGTTGTTCTTCCCAAAAATACAGTGTGCTTAGAAGTTCACGCCAACGCTCAAGGCGAGGAAGTCCCGGTCATCCACGGTGCTGAAGTCGCCACCAAAGAAGTTGGTGTAGGCCAGGCTCGCGGTGTAGGTGTTCTGGTACTCGGCATCCAGCCCCAGGCTGATGGCCTTGCGGCCTTCCTCGAAGTTGCCGCCAGGGCCAGGGGAGTAACCCTTGACGTCATGGGACCAGGCCACGTTGGGCTTGAGGTTCACACCGGCGAACACATCCGGGTATTCCCAGATCGCGCGACCGCGGTAGCCCCAGGAAGTGGCGGTGGTGAAGCCGTCATTGTTGCAGTTGCTGGTGAGGTTGCTGGCATCCGCACCTGGGCCGGCACCGGCGATGGTGCTGGCGTTGAGTGCACGGCAGGTGTTTTGCCCGCCGGTAGTAGGCAGCGCGCCTGGACCGAACACTGGGTCACGGCCATAACGGATATCCGATTTGCTCTCCAGCCCCCCCACATGGGTAACCCCGATTTCACCCACCAGGGTCAGACGGCTGGCGCCCATGACCTGATCGAAGAAGTGGGTGAAGGTGGTCTGGAACTGGGTGATTTCCTTGCGGCGATAGCCATTGAGATCCTGCCCCGGGATTCCCGTGAGCAGCGAGGCATTGCTAAATGCACCGCCCAGGGGGCGAACCGCGGAATACAGGATATCGGTGGAGTTGATCTGTACCGGCGCGTTCGGCCGGTAGCTGAGCTCGCCACTCCACGCCGTACCTGTAGGCAGGGTGGTGGAGAAGCTCAAGCCGTAGAGGCGGATATCTTCCGGGTACTCGACGAAATATTTCGAGTTGCCGGCAATCCACACTGGCGCCAATGTGCCGAAGCCGGGTGCCATGGCATAAGCCGACTGAGGCGCAGCGGTGGCGCTGAAGATCGGCGCACGACTGTGATAGTTCATGAAGTAGGCGCCGAACTCGGTGTCCAGCGGTTCGAAGTTGTAGCGAAAGGCCACGCCGAACTGGCCGCTGTCACGGGCATCGCGGTCACCGCTGCGCCGTACCAGGGTGCCCTCTTCGTTGACATCCACCCCACGTGCTTGCATGGCGGCCAGGGCTGCGCGACCCGGGGCAGTGGCGGCAATGGTCGAACGCTTGGCCAGCAAGCGCAGGTTGTCATCACAGCCATCGGAAATGTTGTCCGGCTGCGAGAAGAAGGTGCCGCAGTTGTCGGTAACGGTCTGGTCCCATTCCAGCTGGTAGAAGGCCTCGGCCGACAGGTTGTCGGTCAGGGTCTGGGAGATATAGAACATGTTGACCGGGATCAGGCCTTCCTTGATCTCGGCACCAGGACGACGGAACGCCGACACATCGATGGGGTTGATCGAGTTGATGCCGCCACCGATAAAGGTACTTTCGCCCCAGCTCACCACCTGCTTGCCGAAACGCACCGACCCCGGCTCATCGGCAATCGAATAGTTGTGATAGACGAAGGCGTCGAGAATCTGCCCGCCGGAAGACTTGGCGCCTTCCTTGCGGTTGTGGTCGCTGATGTTCTTGAAGTCCAGGTCGTCATCCTTGAGCTTGAAGTCATACCAGTACTTGCCACGGACAAACACACCGGTATCGCCGTACTTCAATTCCAGGTCATGGATGCCCTTGAAGATCTTCGAGAAGCTATCGCCCTTGTCGAAGTTCAAGTGGCCGTCATCGGTGGTCTGGGACAAGCCCTTGCCACCGTTGTTGACCCCGATCAGGTCCTTGTTGCGGCCAGCCGTCGACCAGCTTGCCCCCAGGGACAGAGACGAATCGAAGCTGCCTTCGATTTCACCGATATTGAAACTGACGCCGAATGCTGGCCCGGCGAGCGTGGAGGCGAGACCGACGGCCAGGGGCAGTTTTGCCCGGCGCCAGAACTGGTTTACTGATGTCATCGACGCTACTCCATGTGCATTATTGTTATGGCAGTACGCTCTTCTGAATACGCCCTGGAGATCCAGTTGCCCCGGGCCCGAAGTTGCGTGGTGCGAGCGCCACCCTGCGCTCCGTTCTTCAGAAAAATCCGTGAACGGACTATATCCAGCAGGGATTACTGCTTGATCCCTCTAAAGTGTGATTTGCAGTACTCGACCGTTCTGGAACTGCCCTTTGCCATAACCATTGAAAAATGGTGCTGCAAGAATGGCTGATAATTCCGTAAGCACAAGGCGCGAGCTTGCCAGATGGGCCTGCCGTGCCCGGGCGGGCACGGCAGCGGGGCGTTAAAGGGTGGAGAGGAAGGTGCTGTTGCTGGCCTGCCATTGGCTGATGTCGAGCCGAATGCGCTTCTTGTCGAGCTTGCCAACGCTGGTCTTGGGAATTTCCGTAACAAGGGCGATCTGGCTGGGAATGGCCCACTTGCTCAGGTGCCCCTGCTCAACGAAGGGTTTCAAGTGTTCCTTGAGTTCACGAGCGCCAATCTCGTGCCCTTCGCGCAGCACCAGCAGGGCGAATGGGCGCTCGCCCCACTGTGGATCGGCGATACCCACCACCGCGACTTCGCGCACCGCGACATGACGGCTGATCAGGTCTTCCAGGCCCAGGGAGGATATCCATTCGCCACCGGTCTTGATCACATCCTTGATCCGGTCGCGGATATCGATCACCCCCATGCTGTCCAGGGTTGCTACATCGCCGGTGTGCAGCCAGCCGCCCTCCCAGAGCTCGGCGCCTTTTTGCGGTTCGTTGAAATAGCCTTCGGTAAGCCAGGGCGCGCGCAGCACCAGCTCCCCCTGAGACTCGCCATCGGCCGGCAGGAAGTTGCCTTCGGCATCGATGATCGCCGCCTCCACCAGTGGCCCCGGCACCCCGGCCTTGATCCGGTAGGTGGTGCGCTCATCCTCGCTGCCGGCCAGCAGTTCGTCATTGAGGTGGGCGCAGGACACCAGCGGGCCGGTTTCCGACATGCCGTAGGCAGCGGTCAGTTGAATGCCCTTGGCCTTGGCCGCTTCGTACAGCGCACGGTTCAGCGAACCGCCGCCGATAACGATCTTCCAGCCGCCGAAATCCGTGCCCAGGGCCGCCTTGGCATTGAGCAGCATCTGCAGGATGGTCGGCACGCAATGGGAGAAAGAGACCTTTTCCCGACGCCATAGCTCGACCAGAAACTCCGGATCGTAACGCCCGGGATAGACCTGTTTCAGCCCGAGCATGGTGGCCACATAGGGCAGGCCCCAGGCATGCACGTGGAACATCGGGGTAATGGGCATGTAGACATCGTTGGTGCCCAGCAGGCGCACGCTATCGATGGCTCCCATGCTGGTGGCCACGCCCATGGTGTGCAGCACCAGCTGCCGATGGCTGAAGTACACACCCTTGGGGTTGCCGGTGGTGCCGGTGGTGTAAAAGGTGGTGGCCACCGAGTTCTCGTCGAAATCCTCGAACTGATACTGGGGGCTGGCAGCGGCCAGCAGGCTTTCGTACTCGCCCACCAGGTTCGGCAGCTCGGCGGTTTTTTCCGCCGCATCGGTGAGCAGCAGGGTCTTTTCCACCGTGGTCAGCTGCTCGGCGACCGTCTGGTAGAGGCCGACGAACTCACTGTTGACCAGCACATAGCGGTCCTCGGCGTGGTTCATGGTGTAGAGGATCTGTTCCGGCGACAGGCGCACGTTGATGGTGTGGATCACCGCGCCGATCATCGGGATGGCGAACATGCATTCCAGGTAGCGATGGCTGTCCCAGTCCATCACCGCCACTGTGTCTCCAGCCTTGACCCCGGCCGCGGTCAACACGTTGGCCAGGCGCGCCACCCGCTCGATCAGGGTCGGGTAGGTGTAGCGCAACTGGTCGCGATAGACGATTTCGCGGGTCTTTTCATAGCGGCTGCCGGACATCAGCAGTCGCTTGATCAGCAGCGGGTATTGATAGGCGCCTTCGGCGGGCGGGATAACGCGAGTCTGCAACATAAGAATCCCTTTTCTGACTGCTCGGTCTTGACTGGAGAACGCTCACTCTAGAGCTCCCGTGTGTCTGCCAAATCAGCCAAAGGGATGATTTGCAGAACCGCACCAATACTAGCTCCAGGCCAGCACTGGCGCGGCTCCGCTGGTCTTATGCCCGTTGCTGCACTGCTGATTCCGCCGGTGTGCGAGGAAAGACCAGTGCAGCCGCCAGGGTCAGGGCGGCGAACCCCGCAAGGATGATGTACAGGCCGCTCAAGCCCTGGCGCGGTTCCACCAGGGCAATCAACGGGATGGCCGTGGCGCTGGCGCCGAATGACAGGCAATAGCGCAAGGCAAATACCCGAGCCTGCCACTGCGGTGCGACGAAGTTGGCCACCATGGCATCGTTGACCGTGACCTGGCCGAACACCACGAACATAAAGGCCGCACCCAGCACTATCACCGCCCAGCCCTGGCTGTGGGCCATGGCCAGCAGCAAGGGCGCCTGGAACAGAGTCATGACGATAAACGGCCATTTCAGGCTGAAGCGGTGCAGCAAACGGCCCATGGTCAACTGCGCCACCGCACCGAAGGCATAGGCCAGGCTGACCACCACCCCCAGGGTCTGTGGCGAGCTGAAGATTTCCTGCAAACGCTCCTGGAACAGCTTCGGGTAGGTCATGGTGGTGGCGTTGAACACCACGCCACCGGTGGCCGTGGCCAGGGCCAGCACGCCAAACACCAGGAACATGGAGATCTGCTGGCCGCCCTTGCCCTTGAGCGGTACATGGGGGCGCACGGGAACCGGCTCGTCACGCACCTGCAAGGCAAAACCTATGCCCAGCAAAATCGCCACGGTTCCCGGCAGGATAAACGCCGAGCGCCAGCCGAACTGCGCCACCAGCAGGCCGGTAATCAGCGCCGAGAAAGCCACGCCAAGGTTGCCCCACATGCCGTTGATACCGATCTCGCGCCCGCGATTCTGCGCGTAGGACACCAGCATCGCCGTCCCCACCGGATGGTAGATGGCGGCAAATACCCCCATCAGGGTCAGGCCGATCACCAACATGCTCGAGCTGCTGCTCAAGCCGGTGAGGATCGACGACGCACCGATGCCGAAGAAAAACAGCAGCATCATCTGTCGACGGCTCCAGTGATCGCCCAGCCAACCGGCCGGCAGCGAACAGGCGCCAAAGGCGATGAAACCACCCAGGGACAGGCCAATCAGCGCGGCATAGTCCAGGGCGAAAGCCTGGGTCATGCCCAGCACGGCCGCGGGATAGATCAGCATGAACATGTGATCGATGACATGGGCGGCATTGACGTAGCGGATGACATTTCGAGTTTGATTCATGGCGGCACGCACAGTGGAGGGTTGTGCGGTTATGCTAATTTGGCGCTTAACAGTATTCCTGACAACAAAGTCATTGGATCAGACATGTTAATCAGCCATTTCCACCACGGCCCGATCAGCGCCTATCCCCGCGACTATCCCGCTGGGGCGCATCAGGAAACCCATCGTCATCGCGAGGCACAGTTTCTCTATGCCGCCTGCGGCACCATGCGAGTGATCACGGCCCAGGGCGCCTGGGTGATTCCGCCAACCCGCGCGGTTTGGATACCGCCGCTGGTGGAGCACGAGATCTTCATGGTCGGTGAGGTGCGCATGCGCTCGCTGTTCATCGAGCCGCAACTGTGCCCGACATCCTTGCAGCAGTGTTGCGTGCTGGCAGTGACACCCTTGCTGCGGGAGCTGATTCTGCGTGCGGTGCAAGGCCCGGAGCAGGCGGAAAACCCGCTGATCCAGCAGCTGATGCTGGAGGAAATCGCCACCCTGGAAAATCTCCCCCTGCACATTCCCATGCCCCAGGACCGGCGCCTGCAAGGCATCTGCCGGACCTTGCTGCAAACCCCGGATCACCCTCACACCCTGGAAGATTGGGCACAGCAGGTGGGCGCCAGTTCACGGACCCTGGCGCGGCTGTTCCAGCAGCAAGTGCAGATGAATTTCAATGCCTGGCGCCAGCAGTTGCGCCTGATGGAAGCCCTGCCACGGCTGCTCGCCGGGGAGAGCGTGCACAGCGTGGCCGACTCACTGGGTTACGGCAGCGCCCGGGCCTTCAGCGCAATGTTCTGCCGCCTGCTCGGGGAGACGCCACGGCATTACGTGGCGACCCTGAATCAGCTCAGCGCGATCAATGCATCTCGGTGAAGGCCAGCTTCACACCGATGGCGATCAGCACCGCGCCCATGGTGCGGTCGAACCAGTGGCCCATGCGGGCAAAACCGGCGCGCACCCGCTGCTGGCTGAACAGCATGGCCACCAGGCAGAACCAGAACGCCGTGGCTGCCGCCAGGTACACCCCGTAGCCGGCCTGGATCGCCAAAGGCGTATGCGGGTTGATCACCACGGTGAACAGCGACAGGAAGAACAGCGTGGCCTTGGGGTTCAGGCCATTGGTGACGAAGCCTGAAGTAAAGGCTCCGCGCGCCGTGCGCTCACCGGCTTCCTGGTGCAAGTCATCGCTCGCCGGTTTTGCCGGCTGGGCGCGCAACGCCTTGTAGCCGATGTACAGCAAGTAGGCCGCGGCCAGCCATTTCAAGGCGTTGAACAGCACGATGGACTGGGAAACGATCAGGCCGATGCCCAGCAGCGAATAACCCACGTGAAGGAAGATCGCCGTGCCCACTCCCAGGGCGGTCCAGGTGCCGGCGCGACGGCCGTGGGTCACGCTTTCGCGCACCACCACGGCGAAGTCCGGGCCAGGGCTGGCCACCGCCAGCAGGTGGATCAGGGCAACGGTCAAGAACTCGGTGAGGTACATGCAGGCTCCTGTGTATGTCTAATTATTTCATCTGTTAGGCTCGGCAGATTACGCCTTAGATCCCCCGTGCAAAAGGTACAGTTCATGATCAACTCTCGCCGCGCCGTCTTCCTCGATCACAGCTCACTGGACCTGGGTGACCTGGATCTGGGTGCGCTGCATGACAGTTTCAGCCCCTTGCAAGTGCACGCCCACACCACTGCCGAACACCTAGTAGAACGCCTGCAAGGGGCCCAGGTGGCCATCAGCAACAAGGTGGCGCTGAGTGCCGAAACCCTGGCCGCCTGCCCGGAGCTGAAACTGATCCTGGTGGCCGCCACCGGCACCAACAACGTCGATCTCGTCGCCGCCCGCAAGCTCGGCATCAGCGTCAGCAACTGCCAAGGCTATGGCACCCCATCGGTGGCCCAGCACACCCTGATGCTGCTGCTCAACCTGGCCACCCGCGTCGCCGACTACCAGCGAGCGGTGGCCGACGGCCGTTGGCAGCAGGCCAAGCAGTTCTGCCTGCTGGACTTTCCGATCATGGAACTGTCGGGCAAGACCCTGGGCCTGCTGGGCAATGGCGAGCTGGGCAGCGCCGTAGCGCGCCTGGCCGAAGCCTTCGGCATGCGAGTGGTGCTGGGGCAGATTCCCGGGCGCCCGGCCCGCGCCGACCGCCTGCCGCTGGATGAACTCCTGCCCCAGGTCGATGCCCTGACCCTGCATTGTCCGCTCAACCAACACACCCGGCACTTTATCGGCGCCCGGGAACTGGCCCTGCTCAAGCCCGGCGCCCTGGTGGTCAACACTGCCCGCGGCGGCCTGATCGACGAGCAGGCCCTGGCCGACGCCCTGCGCAGTGGCCACCTGGGCGGCGCGGCTACCGATGTGCTGAGTGTCGAGCCACCGGTCAACGGCAACCCATTGCTGGACGCCGATATTCCACGCCTGATTGTCACTCCGCACAACGCCTGGGGCAGCCGCGAGGCACGCCAGCGAATCGTCGGCCAGTTGGCGGAAAATGCCCAAGCCTTCTTCAGCGGCACTCCGCTACGTGTAGTGAATTGATACACTGCGCCACTTTTTTTTCAGGTGCGGATGATGGACACACGCAGCGAAATATTGTTACGCCAGGCTGAATTGTTTCAAGGCTCGGTGCTGCTGGCCGGTCTGAGTGCCGATGATCTGCTGGGCCGCCTGCCAGCGGCCCAGGGCTGGAGCTGGCATGCCGGCGACCAGGCCGCGCTGCAGGCGCGCTTTCCCGGGCGCAGCCATTTTGGCGTGGAGGCTCCGGCCGAAACCTTCGACAGCGCCGTACTGTTCCTGCCCAAATCCAAGGAGCTGACCCACTACCTGCTCAATGCCCTGGCCTCGCGCCTGGCCGGGCGCGAGCTGTACCTGGTGGGGGAAAAACGTGCCGGCGTGGAAAGCGCCGCCAAGCTGCTGGCCGCCTTCGGCAAGCCGCGCAAGCTCGACAGCGCCCGGCACTGCCAACTGTGGCAGGTCAGCGTGACCCAGGCCCCTGAACCTGTGGCCCTGGAGAGCCTGGCCCGGGAATACCAACTGCCGCTGGCCGAAGGCCCGCTGAAAGTGGTCAGCCTGCCTGGGGTGTTCAGCCATGGGCGCCTGGATCGCGGTACCGCCTTGCTGCTGGAGCATCTGGATCAGTTGCCCGGTGGTCACCTGCTGGACTTCGGCTGCGGCGCAGGGGTACTGGGGGCCACGCTCAAGCGCCGTTACCCGGAAAATCGCCTGACCCTGCTCGACGTCGATGCCTTCGCCGCCGCCAGCAGCCGCCTGACCCTGGCCGCCAACGGCCTTGAGGCCGAGGTCCTGACCGGCGACGGAATCGACGCCGCGCCCATGGAACTCAATGGCATCCTGACCAATCCGCCCTTCCACACCGGTGTTCACACCGACTACCAGGCCACGGAAAACCTGTTGCGAAAAGCCGCCGAACACCTGCAAAAAGGTGGCGAAATGCGCGTGGTTGCCAACAGCTTCCTGCGTTACCAACCGCTGATCGAAGAGCATCTGGGCCCCTGTGCGATCGACGCCGACGACCAGGGCTTTCGCATCTATCGAGCCAAGCGCCGCTAGCAGGCTTTTTTATCCACAAGGCTTGCCGAATGGATTTTGCCTAGGCAGAATCCGCTCCGTCCTAGGGGAGTAGTCTCCCACGAGCGCCATGCTCGTCCGGCATGCGTCAACATACTTGGTCCTCAGACCATGGCGCATGCGACCCAGGAGTCCGCACAGACGGACCGCAGGGTTTGACAAGACCTATGACACGCACACCTTACCCGGGGCGGGAAGGCTGTACGTGTCATAGCCGTGTCGACCCGCCCCTTAGGAAAACCCTGATGCTGGACTCCTTGCTCGTTCCCACCGCAATCGTTGCCTTGGCCGAAATCGGCGACAAGACGCAACTGCTCGCCCTGATTCTCGCTGCGCGCTTTCGCAAACCCTGGCCGATCATCGCCGGTATCGTTGCCGCCACCCTGGCCAACCATGCGGCCGCCGGTGCGGTCGGTGCCTGGTTCGGCAGCTTCTTCTCGGATGCGACCCTGCACTGGATTCTCGCCGCGAGCTTCACCGCCACCGCCCTGTGGACCCTGGTGCCGGACAAGATGGACGATGACGAAGCCAATACCGCACGCAAGTTCGGCCCCTTCCTGACCACCCTGATCGCCTTCTTCCTGGCCGAGATCGGTGACAAGACCCAGGTCGCGACGGTGATGCTGGCGGCGCAATATCCGGACCTGTGGCTGGTGATCATCGGTACCACCCTGGGCATGCTGATCGCCAACGTACCGGTGGTTTTGGCAGGCAACTTTGCCGCGGACAAACTGCCCCTGACCCTGATTCGTCGCCTGGCGGCGTCGGCCTTCTTCGTCCTCGCCGTGGTGGCGGTGTACAAGGCCATGCAAATTAGCGGCTGGGTATAAATGAAAACGCCGGCAGCCGACCCCTACACAAGCTGTAGGAGCCGGCGTGCCGGCGCAGGCGTCATTGAAAATGACGCGAAGGGATCAGGACTTCTTGGCCGCCTGATACAGCGGCATCACCTTGGGAATAGCCGCTTGCAGGGAAGCGATACGGCTACTGGAAGCCGGGTGAGTGCTCATGAACTCGGGCGGTGCGGAACCACCGGCAGCCTGGCCCATCTTGTTCCACAGGCTGATGGCAGCATTCGGGTTGTAGCCGGCACGAGCCGCCAGCTCCAGACCGATCAAGTCCGCTTCGTTCTCGTTTTCGCGGCTGTTGGGCAGCGTCATCAGCAGACTCACACCGTTGTCGCCCAAGGCAACGGTTTCCTGGGAAACCCCGAACAAGGTAGCGATCTGCTTACCGGCGCCTACCGCATATTGCTTGGACATGGCCTCGCGACCGTGTTCACGCAGGGCGTGAGCAATTTCATGCCCCATCACCGCGGCGATCTCATCGTCGGTCAGCTTCAGCTTGTCGATCAGGCCGGAATAGAAAATGATCTTGCCGCCAGGACCGCAGTTGGCGTTGAGCTCATCGCTCTTGATCAGGTTGACTTCCCACTTCCACTGCGCGCAATCGGGACGGAAAGTCGGCGCCTGAGCGATCAGACGGTCAGCGATAACCTGCAAGCGCTTGGCATTGGCACTGGTCTTGTCCAGCACGCCCTGGCTGCTGGCCTCACCCAGGGTCTGCTGGTAGGACTGGGCATAGGACTGGTTGACTTCGGCACTGGACACCATGCTGAACATGGACTGCTTGCGATCCACACCCACCACGCCTCCGCTGGTGGTGTTGACCGTCTCACAACCACTGAGCAGAACAGCAGCACCCAATGCACATACAACTAACGACTTCTTCATGAAAACCTCCCTGAAAACATGGCGCGTATCCTAAGGGCGGAACTGTATCCACGCCAGATGCAAAACAGGCTATCGGTCGCAATTCGGATACAGACCATTGCAGTAGGAAAACCTTCATATCCGCCGACAAGCCGCTTGGAGTCGAGGTTTCCCCATAGCCAATAACGACCTATGAACATCTGATACGGTCATTTTTTCACTCCAGGCTAATGGCCAGCGCTGCTACTGCCGATACAGCTCGGCAGACCTCAATTCCTGCGCCCGGAGCCTCTATGAAGTTCAAGTCGATCCAGTTTTCCGTGGCCGCCCTGGCCGGTGCCATCGTTCTCAGCGTGGTTGCAGCCCTGGTGCTGTACGCCCTGTTCTCCGGGGCCAGCACCCAGCAGATGGTGCAGGAACGAACCCAAGCCCAGTTCGAGCAAGTGATCGAGCAACGCCTGAGCGGCCTGGCGCAGACCCAGGTCAGCCAGATCCAGCGCGAGCTGGAAGCGCCACTGCTGATTGCCGGTGGCCTGGTGCGGGTCAACGCGCTGATGGGCAGCCAGAATGCCCAGGGCCAGGCGCAGTTGAACCTCAGTCGCGAACAGCTGATTGCCCTGATCAAAGAAAACGTCGCCCAGAACCCGAAGATCCTCGGTGCCTATATCGGCTGGGAACCCGGTGCAATCGATCATAACGACGCCACCTATGTGGGCACCCAGGTGGTGGGCATCGACGCCGCTAACGGCCGTTTCCTGCCCTGGTGGTTCCGCAACCAGGATGGCAGCCTGGGCCTGGACAAGCTGGCCGACGTCAACGACCAGACCCTGCTGTCCACCGGCGTGCGGTCCAGTGAGTACTACCTGTGCTCCAAGGAAAGCCTCAAGCCCTGCGTGATCGACCCCGCACCCTACAAGGTCGGCGACAAGGTGGTGATGCTCGCCTCCTTCATTCAACCGATCCTGCTCAACGGCAAGTTCCAGGGCATTGTCGGCGCCGACCTGTCGGTGAACTTCATCCAGGACATGCTGCTGGGCGCCAACCAGAAGCTCTACGGCGGCGCCGGGGAAATGGCCCTGATCGGCGGCAACGGCCGGCTGGTGGCCTACACCAAGGATTCGAGCAAGTTCGGCGAGAAGATCAGCGATGTACTGCCCCGGGACACAGTGGCCAAACTTGGCAGCGTCAAGCGCGGCGAAGTGACCTACAACGTCGACCAGGCCAACGGCCTTATCGCCCTGTACCTGCCCTTCGGCATCGGCCAGACCGACGCCAACTGGACCCTGATGCTGCAACTGCCGCTGAGCGCGGTGATGGCCGACCTCAACAAGCTGCAGAGCGACCTGGCCGAACAGCGCAAGGCCGACACCTTCGGCATGGCCATGGTCGGCCTGGCCATCGCCGGCATCGGCTTGCTGGTGATCTGGCTGGTGGGCCACGGCATCGCCCGACCGCTGCGGCAGATGGTGGCCATGCTCGACGACATCGCCCAGGGCGAAGGCGACCTGACCCGGCGCCTGACCAGCGACCGTGCCGACGAACTGGGCTCCATCGCCAAGGGCTTCAACACCTTCCTGGCCAAGCTCCAGGCCATGATCAGCCAGGTGGTGACCTCGGTGCAGAGCGTTAGCGACTCTTCCGAGCACACCGCCGATATCGCCATCCGCACCAACCAGGGCGTGCACAAGCAGATGGTGGAGATCGACCAGGTGGCCACCGCGGTACACGAAATGACCGCCACCGCCCAGGATGTGGCGCGCAACGCGACCCAGGCCGCGCAAGCCGCCAGCCACGCCGACCAGGCCGCCAGCCAGGGCATGCAGATCGTGCGCGACACCTCCAGTGCCATCGGCGCCCTGGCCGAGGAAATCGGCCGCGCGGTGGGGGTGGTGCAAACCCTGGCCAAGGACAGCGAGAACATCAACGCCATCCTCACCGCCATTCGCGGCATTGCCGAACAGACCAACCTGCTGGCCCTCAACGCGGCCATCGAGGCAGCCCGTGCTGGTGAACAGGGCCGCGGTTTCGCGGTGGTCGCCGACGAGGTGCGCAACCTGGCGCAAAAGACTCAGCAGGCCACCGAAGAAATCCAGTCGATGATCCAGCAGTTGCAACAAGGCACCCGCGAAGTGGTGCGGGTCATGGAAGACAGCCAGCACAAGACCGACCAGAGCGTGGAGCACGCGGCCAAGGCGGCCCAGGCCCTGGAAACCATCACTCAGGCGGTGTCGGTGATCAACGACATGAACACCCAGATCGCCAGCGCCGCCGAGGAGCAGAGCGCGGTGGCCGAAGACATCAACCGCAATGTGATCAATATCGGTCAGGTGGCCAACGAAGTGGCGGGCGGCGCCGACGAGTCCAGCGCCGCCAGTGCCGGGCTGACCAAGCTGGCGGAACAGCAGCGGCGCCTGATCAATCAGTTCAAGGTCTGAACGGCCTCAGGCCGGGGTCAGGCACTCCGGCCCATTGAGCTTGGGGTCGTTGACCAGGTTAGCCAGGACCCGCTCGCGCAACGCCGCGGGTGGACTGGCCAGCAAGGCATGCAGGGCGTGCAGCGGGGTCTCGGGATCGAGCCAGGCCTGCTGCCCGGCCGCATCGAGAATCAATGGGCGGCGCAGGGTCGAAGCGGCCTGGGTCACCACCGCAGTGCTCAACCAGACCTGCTCCTGCACCGGATAGGCTTCCCAGATAGCCGCAAAGAAAATCGACGAGCCCTCTCCCGGCGTCAGCCAGTAGGGGCGCTTGCGGCTGCCGCCACGCCACTCATAGAAACCGTTGGCCGGCAGCAGGCAGCGCCGCTCGCGAAAGGCCTGGCGAAACATCGGCTGTTCGGCCAGGGTTTCCGCCCGGGCATGGGCCGGGGTGCGCGACAGGTCGGTGAGCCAGGGCGGAGTCAGGCCCCAGCGGGCCCGGGCCAGGGTGCGCTGGCCATTTTCCACGCGCTGGATCAGCACCGAATCATTGGGCGAAATATTCCACTGCGCCCGCTGATCGGCGGGAAATCCGGGCAAGGCGGCAAAGGCGGGGTTCCAGCGAAACAGGGCATAACGTCCACACATGGGGCAATACGACTCTCGGCAAATCGGCGCTCAGCCTAACAGACCAGCACCCCGGCAAAACTGTCCGGTTCATCAAAGGGCAACGGCAACGCGGCATTGTAGCCAGCGATCAACTCGCGTGCCCGCTGTGCCTGGTGGTTTTCCACGCTCAGGGCCAAGAGCCCGAACAGTGGCAACTCCCCTGCCCCGCCCAGCAGGTCGCGGCCCTGCAGATGGGCCTCAATGCCTTCGCTGGCCAGCATGCGCTGGAGCAACTCGCCTTCCATCAGGTTTTCCGGCTCGTAGATACGCAGCATAAGGCCCCCTTCAGTCGTTTTCGGTGTGAACCTCGAGCATCCATTCCTCACCGTCGGTCTGCAGCGTGAAGACGATGGGCCGGCAGCACACGGGACAGTCTTCAATATAGGTCTGATCACCGCCGGACAGGTCGAGTACCACTTCCGCCGGTTCGCCACAGTAAGGGCACTGATAATGGTCGGTTTCCAGCATCGCCGTCTCCAGAGTGACTTATGCGTATAATCGCCGGTCTATTTGCGGGGCTTTTTTGTTTGAGCTGGATTTTCAGAGCGTGCCCGGCCCTTTTTCGATCCAAACCTTTTCTTACCCTAGCCGTTTCTAACAAGAGAGCATGATGGGCGAATTCGATGCCATCCGACCTTACCACGACAGCGAAGTACCAGCGGTGCTGGCTCGGCTGCTCAGCGACAAGGCGTTTCTAGATATCCTCACCCACTTCCGCTTTCCGCGTTTCGCCAATGCCTTCGGCTGGCTGCTCAAACCCCTGATTGCCCATCGCCTGCGTCGCGAGTTCGCCGGGGTCACTTCGGTGGCCACCCTGCAGGACAAGGTGGAGTTCTACGTCGACCACACCATCGAACGGGCCACTGATGGCGTGACCTATACCGGCGTCGAGCAGTTCAAGTCGGGCACCGCCTACCTGTTCCTGGCCAACCATCGCGATATCGTCATGGACCCGGCCTTCGTCAACTATGCGGTGTACCACGCCGGCCTGCCCACGCCGCGCATCGCCATTGGCGACAACCTGCTGCAAAAGCCCTTTGTCAGCGACCTGATGCGCCTGAACAAGAGCTTTATCGTGCACCGCTCGATCAGCGGCCGGCGGGAGAAGCTCGCGGCCTATCAACTGCTCTCGGCCTATATCAACCATTCGATCCGCAACGACGGTCAGTCGATCTGGATCGCCCAGGCCGAAGGCCGGGCCAAGGATGGTGACGATCGCACCGAATCGGCGATCCTCAAGATGTTCCACATGAGCCGCAAGGACGAGCCGTTCGGTGAAGTCATCCTGTCGCTGAACCTGACTCCGGTGTCCATCAGCTACGAATACGACCCGTGCGACCAGGCCAAGGCCCGCGAGCTGTACATCCGCGCCACCACCGGCAGCTACACCAAGGCCCCGGGCGAGGACGACCTGAGCATCGCCACCGGCATCACCGGCTACAAGGGCCGGGTGCATGTGAACTTCGCCGCACCCATCAGCCAGCACTTCGAGGACACCAAGCAACTGGCCCAGGAAATGGACCGGCAGATTCTCGGCGGCTACCGCCTGTTCCCGGTGCACTACCTGGCCTACGCCCAGTGGAGCGATGCCGACCCGCAGCTGCAGGTGCCAAAGGCCGCCGAGCTGTTCCCGGCGCAGGAACTGGCCAAGGCCGAGCAAGAGTGGCAACGCCGGCTCGACGCCTGCCCGGCGGAGCAGCGCCCCTACCTGGTGCTGCAGTACGCCAACCCGGTACGCAACCAGTATCGGGCCAAGGCTGGCCTGGCGCTGTAAGCGCCACACCGCAAAGCACAACGGCGCCCAAGGGCGCCGTTGTCGTCTCTGTCATGCAAGGCTCAGTAGCGGGTACTGACCCATGACACCAGCAAGGCCAGGCCCAGGCAGGCAAAGCCGAAACGGTAGAAGAAGCGATTGATGCGCAGGGTTGCCGGGTCCAGCATCAGCAGCGGCTGATCCACGGCCCGTCCCTCGCTCTGGGTTGCCAGGCTGGCCAGGGCCCGCAACTCGCGGCGCCGGGTCGCATGCAACAGCCAGGCCCCGGGGCAGGCGAACAGCAGGGCGAACAGGTTGATCAATTTGCCGGGATGGGCGTTGAACATCGACCAGATCAGTTGCAGCGACATCTTTGAACCTCGAATGAAACCTGTGTCCGGGCCACCCAGTGCGGCCGCGGCGCGGATTCTACTCAATCGCCGAATCAACGCGTGGGCTTTCCGACCAATAACGAAGCATTGGCGGATTAATTTAGATCGTCATCTTTTCGTCATCTAAAGCAGCCAGTCTGTCGCCCCTCGATGCCCCACGGAGCTTGTCATGCTGCATGCAGAAAACCAGGATCGCCTCTACCTGATCGCCCCCAGCGAGGAACAGCAGGCGCTGGTCGGTGCCCTGGCCTTCAACGTTCAGGACCGGCACTGGCTGGTGTATTGCGCCCTGGGCGGCCATCAGCACGCCGACCTGCCGGAAACCGACCTGCTGACCGGCGTCAGCGTGCTGGATTTCTACGTCGAAGCCGCCTGAGCCACGAGCAATAAAAAGCCCGGCGACCTGAAGGTCGCCGGGCTTTTGCGTCTCTGCGGCCCTGACGGGTGCCAGAGGCGACTTACTCGCCGAGGATCTGACCGATGGTCGGGTCCTTGAACAGGCGAGTCAGGGCATCGCTCAGCACATCACCCACCAGCTTGGTGTTGGTGTCCTGGTTCGGCGCCATGCCGAAACGCTGGTCCAGGGACGCGCCGTAGCGGCCGCTGTAGCGACGGTTGGCGTTCTGCACATCGGAGCGGAAGGTGGCGCCGATGGTGGCCTCGGTCACGTACATGCCTTCCTTGGGCGACTGGTACTTGAGCTCAGCCAGGGTCACGGTCAACTGCGGCGCGTTGTAGGCATTGGCCGTCGGGGTAAAGCCCAGCAAACGCACCGCCGCCTCGGCCTGAGCCTGCAGCTTCGGCAGGATCTGCGCCCCCTGCACAGTGATGGCGCTGGTTTCCGGATACAGACCGCCCCGGGTACCGAGCACCGGCGATGGACGTCCATCGACCACCTTCACCACCACCGGTTGGCCATGGCCGACCGGGGCCAGCTGGGTGGTGAGCTTAGGCTCCGGACTGAGTTGTTGCGGGCTATGGGCGCAGCCCACCAGCGACAGACTGGTCACAGTGATCAAACCGAACAACAGGCGTTGCAACATGCTCATTTCTCCAGGAATCAGGCACAAACAGGCCCGCAGTATAGCGGTGCTCAATGGCAGCGAACCAGCATCAGGCATGAGTTGCCCAGGGCTCAGACAGGTGCCGTACAAGCAGGTTCCTGTAACCTGCCGTTCACCCGCCATACATCATCATGTAACGGCTCAAGGGCATTCTTATCAAACCAGATACATTCAGGTGCCAGGTCATGAACTTCCTCCGCTCCCTGTTCGCTCCACGCCACGCCTTTCGCAGCTTTGCCCTGCTCGATAGCCAGGGGCGCTGCCAAGCCTTCAAGCACTGCCCGACAGCCCCGGTGGGTGATGGCTGGGTGGAAATCGAGGAAATCCGCCTGAACTGGTTGCACCAGATACTCCCCGCCAGCGCACGGATCAGCCCACGCTGCGCCCAGTCCCAGGTGCAACCGATACTGGCCACCTGACCAATAACCTAATAAAAGTCACGAAACAGGATCATTTCTGCGCGTTTCTTAGTTACAATCTCCCCCCGATTATAAGGACGTCTCCTGATCGGGCCTCGCAGTTCCGCCAACGCCGCTGCATTGGCACCCCGCACCGCCCACAGAGAGCCGCCCACACAGATCGAGTGAAGCTGGCGTGCTTGCTGTACCACCGTGCAAACCTCCACTTTTCGCGAATCTGCAGAGCTGCCATTGCTCGGCTACTGAAGCTGTTTGCCCGTCGTGCCCGCATGCCTGCATGCCGGTATCAGCGCTCGGGCCAGGTGCCAGGCCGAGGCAGCCCTTTTTGAGGTTCACGTCTTCAAAAGAGCGTGAAAAAACGGGTTTTCACAACTTCACAAGAGTGTGGCGAGCAAATGAATAGTTTTGCGTCTGAACTGGCACCATTAGCCTCTACAACAGCCCGATTACACAGGAACGAGCCCTACTCAGATAGTTGCGCTTGATGCCTGTCCGCTGACGGATTTGGTTGCACGAACGGATGTCTCGACCATAAGTCGAATTGCCCGAGGCGCCCCGAGATGCGTTCATACGCACCTTGAGGCCCGGTTGGCAGCGTCCGCAGTAGTTGCAAAGAATTGCGAAGATTCGGACATGGCGATCCTGGCCATGGGTAACCTGGGGCACCACGTGAATCGCCCCGTCACTCCTGGCAGCCATGCCGTCAATTTGGTGCTGCAGATTTTGGAGACGCGTTAATGGCGCATAACGAAGCAGTAGACGTCGTATTGGTTGGGGCCGGCATCATGAGTGCCACCCTTGCCGTACTGCTCAAGGAACTCGACCCCGCGATCAAGCTGGAAGTCGTCGAGCTGATGGATTCGGGTGCCGCGGAAAGTTCCAACCCGTGGAACAACGCCGGCACCGGCCACGCTGGCCTCTGTGAGCTGAACTACACGCCACAGGCCGCCGATGGCAGCATCGACATCAAGAAAGCCGTGCACATCAACACCCAGTTCGAGGTGTCGAAGCAGTTCTGGTCCTACCTGACCAAGCAAGGCACGTTCGGCTCGAGCAAGTCCTTTATCAGCCCGGTGCCGCACCTGAGCTTCGTCCAGGGCGACAAGGGTGTGTCCTTCCTCAAGAAGCGCTTCGAGCTGCTGAGCCAGCACCATGCCTTCGCGGACATGGAATACACCGAAGACAAGGCCAAGATGGCCGAGTGGATGCCGCTGATGATGCCCGGCCGCCCGGCGGACGAAACCATCGCCGCGACCCGCGTGCTCAACGGCACCGACGTCAACTTCGGCGCCCTGACCAACCAGTTGCTCAAGCACCTGACCAGCGCTCCCGATGCCCAGGTCAAGTACTGCAAGCGGGTGACCGGCCTCAAGCGCAACAAGGCCAACGGCTGGACCGTGAGCATCAAGGACGTCAACAGCGGCAACACTCGCGAAGTCGATGCCAAGTTCGTCTTCCTCGGTGCCGGTGGCGCGGCCCTGCCGCTGCTGCAAGCGTCCGGCATTGAAGAAAGCAAGGGCTTCGGTGGCTTCCCGGTCAGCGGCCAGTGGCTGCGTTGCGACAACCCGGAAGTGGTCAAGCAGCACCAGGCCAAGGTCTACAGCCAGGCCGCCGTGGGTTCGCCACCGATGTCCGTGCCGCACCTGGACACCCGCGTTGTGGACGGCAAGAAATCCCTGCTGTTCGGACCTTATGCCGGCTTCACCACCAAGTTCCTCAAGCACGGCTCGTTCCTCGACCTGCCAATGTCGGTTCGCGCCGGCAACATCGGCCCGATGCTGGCCGTGGCCCGCGACAACATGGACCTGACCAAGTACCTGGTCAGCGAAGTCATGCAGTCCATGGAGCAGCGCCTGGAGTCCCTGCGTCGCTTCTACCCCGAGGCCAAGGCCGAGGACTGGCGCCTGGAAGTGGCCGGCCAGCGGGTGCAGATCATCAAGAAAGACCCGAAGAAAGGCGGCATCCTGCAGTTCGGCACCGAGCTGGTGGCGGCCAAGGACGGCTCCCTCGCCGCCCTGCTCGGCGCCTCGCCAGGTGCCTCGGTCACCGTGTCGATCATGCTGGAGCTGATCGAGCGCTGCTTCCCGGCCAAGGCCGGTGGCGAGTGGGCGGCCAAGCTCAAGGAGATCTTCCCGGCGCGGGAGAAGGTCCTGGCCAGCGACGCGGCGCTGTACCACCAGATCAACAGCGAAAATAACCTGAGCCTGGAGCTGGTCGAGCCAAGCAAGGAAACCGAAAGCTGCGCCTGATCCGCGGTCAATAAAAAACGCCCCATCCTGTGCAGGATGGGGCGTTTTTTTTATGCCTTTGCCGAAGGCCCGGATTAACCGCGAGCGTTATCCATCAGCTCGATATAGTCAGCGGCATTGCGCTGGTCGCGAATCAGCTCGACGAAGGTCTGGCCGTGCTCATCCTGGCCATCCAGGTCCAGGCCGGCGGCGACGAAGAAAGTCAGGAAGCGCTCGAAATCATCGATGCGCAGGCCGCGATAGGCCTTGATCAGCTTGTGCAGGGACGGCGAGGTAGCGTCGGCCGGTTCGAAATCGAGAAACAACTTGATCTGCTCGTCAGCGATCTCGTCACCTATCACTTGTTTCTTATCTTTACGCATTGCCGACTCCAGCTCGCAGACATTTCACGGGGCGGGCAGTTTACCCTCTGCCCGCATCCGGCCTCAACGCGGACGCACGCTGCCAGTGTGCAGGTCGGCCCAGATATGGCCGTTGGCGTAGCTGAGGAACTGACAGTAGACGGTGTCGTTACGCAGCAGATCCATCACCGCACGGTATTGCACCAGCGGGTAGTAGAGCGTCAGGGTCTTGCTCTGGGCATCGTACTGGGGCTTTTTCAGGCTCTTGCTCTCGCCATCGAAATTCACCAGCACCGAACTGATGCTCGCGCCCTTGTTCAGCGGCTTGCCTTTGAGCCGCACCCACACAGGTGAGGTCACGGGAATCGGCTGCTGATTGGACTGGCGCTGGCTGCCGATCACCACCGAATACTCGGTGACCTGCAGCAGTTGCTGCTGTTCGGGAACCGAATCGCGCAGGGTCAGGTCATCAGACGGCAGAAACTGCCCATGCATGGGCGCCGGGGCGGCTGCCAGAGGCAGGCTGAGAATCAGAAGAAAGGCCGCGCTACCGCGAATCAACAGGTTCATGACAGGCTCCAGGCAGGGCTGCGCACTCTAGCACGGGTTTTCGCGGCAGATCTTGCGCCGTCAGTCGAACTGCGCGCGCATCCAGGCCTGATACTCGGCCACACCCGGCTCGCCTTCCCGTGGCGCCCAACTGGCCATCTCGCCCTCACCCACCGGGCGATAGGGGCCGGCCTTGCATTCGAACATCAGGCTGTCGGGCTCGAGCACCACCAGGCCGTGGAATACGCCGGCGGGCAAGTCGACGCCGACGCAGTCACCGCCGGCTTCAAGCACCCGCTTGCCCTGCACCTGGCCCTGCTCATCGAAGATCAACACCCCGAGGCGCCCCTTGAGCACCAGCAGGGTCTCGGCCTTGTCGGCGCTCAGGTGCCGGTGCGGAGGAATGTAGGTGGCAGGTTGCAGGCCCACCGCCATGCGATGGCAGGGCTCTTCCATACTGTGGAAGTTGTGGTGCTGGCGACCACGGGGGTTGGCCGCAGCTTTCCCGGCCAGGTCATGAAACAAGGCTTGATCGAGAAAGCTCGGCGCACTCATCGCTTACATGCCCTTCACGGCGTAGATGCCGGCAGCGTTACGCCAGTAGCCCTTGTAGTCCATGCCGTAGCCGAACACGTAGCGGTCGACGCAATACAGGCCCATGTAATCGGCCTTGAGGTCCGCACGGGCCTTGCGGTCGTGCTCCTTGTCGATCAGTACCGCGGTGTGCACTGCACGGGCACCGGCGTGCTTGCAGAAATCGACGATGGCGCTGAGGGTATGACCTTCATCGAGGATGTCGTCGATGATCAGCACGTCGCGATCGATAAAGGAGACTTCCGGCTTGGACTTCCAGAACAGCTCGCCGCCGCTGGTTTCGTTGCGGTAACGAGTGGCGTGCAGGTAGGAGACTTCCAGTGGGAACTGCAAGTGGGTCAGCAGCTTGCCAGCAAAGATCAAGCCGCCGTTCATGACGCAGAACACCACCGGATTGCGCTCAGCCAGTTCTTCAGTGATGTGTGCACCGACCCGGGCGATGGCCGCCTCGACTTCAGCTTCGGTGTACAGGCAGTCAGCCTCGCGCATGATTTGACGGATATGCTCGAGATCAGCGGACATGGCGCTCTCCAAGGGGTGGCAGTTTCGGAAAAGCGGGCAAAGGTACGCATCCGGCCCGGTCAGATCAAGCATTTCTGGACTAACGTACTTTATGTCTATAGGACAACCACCCCGGATAGATTAATCTAGGCCGTTTTTTTTGCCCGCCGCCGGAGCCTTTCCCTATGCCCATCCGTGAGATCCGCCATCCGCTGATCCGACACAAGCTTGGCCTTATGCGCCGCGCAGACATCAGCACCAAGAACTTTCGCGAGCTCGCTCAGGAAGTCGGTGCCCTGCTGACCTACGAAGCCACCAAAGACCTGCCCCTGGAAAGCTACGAGATTCCAGGCTGGTGCGGCCCGGTCCAGGTCGAGAAAATCGCCGGCAAGAAGATTACCGTAGTGCCGATCCTGCGTGCCGGCATTGGCATGCTCGAAGGCGTGCTGAGCCTGATTCCCGGAGCCAAGGTCAGCGCCGTGGGCGTGGCCCGCAACGAGGAAACCCTGCAGGCCCATACCTACCTGGAAAAACTGGTACCGGAGATCGACGAGCGCCTGGCGATGATCATCGACCCGATGCTCGCCACCGGCAGTTCCATGGTCGCCACCATCGACCTGCTGAAGAAAGCCGGCTGCCGGGATATCCGCGCCATGGTCCTGGTTGCAGCCCCGGAAGGCATCGCCGCCGTGGAGCAGGCCCACCCGGACGTGACCATCTACACCGCCTCCATCGATCAGAAGCTCAACGAGCATGGCTACATCATTCCTGGCCTGGGTGATGCCGGTGACAAGATCTTCGGCACCAAGCAGAAGGACTCCTGATCATGCAGGATGAGTTCAACGATCCGCTCTGGCGCCAGGTGCTGTCTGGCGCGCAGATGCTCTTCGTGGCCTTTGGTGCCCTGGTGTTGATGCCGCTGATTACCGGTCTCGACCCCAACGTGGCGCTGTTCACGGCGGGTCTCGGGACTCTGTTGTTCCAGGTAGTGACCGGGCGCCAGGTGCCGGTGTTCCTGGCGTCGAGCTTCGCCTTCATCACCCCGATCATTCTCGCCAAGGGCCAGTTCGGCCTCGCGGCGACCATGGGCGGGGTGATGGCGGCGGGTTTCGTCTACACCTTTCTCGGCCTGGCGGTGAAGATCAAGGGCACCGGGTTCATCGACCGCCTGCTGCCGCCGGTGGTCATCGGCCCGGTGATCATCTCCATCGGCCTGGCCATGGCACCGATTGCCGCCAACATGGCCATGGGCAAGGCCGGTGACGGCAGCGAGCTGATTCATTACCAGACGGCAATGATGATCTCGATGCCGGCACTGCTCACTACCCTGATCGTCGCGGTATTCGGCAAAGGCATCTTCCGCCTGGTGCCAATCATCTCCGGGGTGCTGGTGGGTTTTGCCCTGTCGTTCTACTTCGGCGTGGTCGACACCGCGAAGATCGCCGCTGCGCCCTGGCTGGCACTGCCGCACTTCACCGCACCGGAATTCAACTGGCAGGCGATCCTGTTCATTGTCCCGGTGGCCCTGGCCCCGGCCATCGAGCATATCGGTGGAGTGATTGCGGTGGGCAGCGTGACCGGCCGCGACTACCTGAAGAAGCCCGGCCTGCACCGCACCCTGTTCGGTGACGGCGTTGCCACCACTGCTGCCGGCCTGTTCGGCGGCCCGCCCAACACCACCTACGCCGAAGTCACAGGCGCGGTGATGCTGACCAAGAACTACAACCCGAAAATCATGACCTGGGCGGCGGTCTTCGCCATCACCCTGGCCTTTATCGGCAAGTTCGGCGCGCTGCTGCAAAGCATCCCGGTGCCGGTAATGGGCGGGATTCTCTGCCTGCTGTTCGGTTCGATTGCTGCGGTGGGGATGAACACCCTGATTCGCCACAAGATCGACCTGGGTGAAGCGCGCAACCTGGTGATCGTCTCGGTGACCCTGGTGTTCGGCATTGGCGGTGTGCTGGTGGGAACCGGCACCGGCCCGGACGACTTCGGCCTCAAGGGCATTGCCCTGTGCGCCATTGTCGCCATCGCCCTGAACCTGATCCTGCCGGGCAACGACGGCTGGAAACAGAAGAAGTCCGACGAGCCGTTGATCTAAACCCGTTCGCCGGCCAGCCGGCTCCTACCAACACCCGGTAGGAGCCGGCTGGCCGGCGAAGCTTCTACAATGCCAAGGGCGCTCGTGCGCACAAGGTGCTCAGGGCCTTGGCCCATTGCGCATCGTCATTCAGGCACGGAATCAACAACAGCTCCTCCCCTCCCGCCTCGCGGAACTGCTCACGACCGCGATCACCGATTTCCTCCAGGGTCTCGATGCAATCGGCGACGAATGCCGGGCACATCACCAGCAGCTTCTTCACCCCCTGCTTGGCCAACTCATCGAGCCGCGCCTCGGTATAGGGTTCGATCCATTTCGCCCGCCCCAGCCGCGACTGGAAGGACACCGACCATTGCCCATCGGCCAGGCCCATCTGCTCGGCGAAGCGCTTGGCGGTACGGAAGCATTGGCCGCGATAACAATTGGCAAGCACCTGCGGCGAAGACGCCGCGCAACAGTCACCCTGCCCACCCAGGGCATGCCCGGGGTTGAGCTTGGTCAAATGCCGCTCGGGCAGGCCGTGGAAACTCAGCAGCAGATGGTCGAACGACTGCGCCAGGTGCGGCTTGACGCTGGCCACCAGGGCCTCGATGTATTCGGGCTGGTCATAGAAGGGCTGCAGCACGCTGAACTGCACATCCAGCTGATGCTCGCGCACCACGCGCCGGGCCTCTTCGAGCACGGTGGTCACCGTGCTGTCGGCAAACTGCGGGTACAGCGGCGCCAGGGTGATCTTCCGGTGCCCCTGGGCCACCAGCTTGAGCAGTGCCGATTCGATCGACGGTTCGCCATAACGCATCGCCAGTTCCACCGGCCCCTGCTGCCACTGCTCGCGCATCACCTGCTGCAGGCGACGGCTGAGCACCACCAGCGGCGAGCCCTCGTCCCACCAGATCGAGGCATAGGCGTGGGCCGACTGCTCCGGGCGCTTGATCAGGATCAGCGACACCAGCAAGCGTCGCACCGGCCAGGGCAGGTCGATCACATAAGGGTCCATCAGGAACTGATTGAGGTAGCTGCGCACATCCGCCACCGAGGTGGAGGCCGGCGAACCGAGATTGACCAGGAGCAACGCGTGATCGGTCATGCAACGTCCTATTTCAAAGGCGGCTGGACACATCGTCCAGGGCCGCAGGTAAATCAGTGAAGCGGAAGGCGAAACCCGCCTCCAGCAACCGCGCGGGAACGGCACGCTGGCCACCCAGCAACAGCACCGACAACTCCCCCAGCGCCAGGCGCAAGACAAAGGCCGGCAGCGGTATCAACGCCGGCCGATGCAGGACCCGCCCCAGGCTCTTGGCGAATTCCCGGTTGCGCACCGGTTTCGGCGCGCAGGCATTATAAGGACCCCGTGCCTCATCCTGATGCACAAGAAAATCAATCAGGGCAATTTGGTCGTCGATGTGAATCCACGGCATCCACTGCCGACCGTTGCCAATCGGGCCACCCAGCCCCAGCTTGAACGGCAGCAGCAGGCGCGACAAAAAGCCGCCCTCGGCAGAAAGCACCAAACCGGTGCGCAACAGCACCACACGCACTCCAATGGCCTCGGCTCGTTGCGCGGTTTCCTCCCAGGCGATGCATAGCTGGCTGGCAAAGTCCTCGCTGACCGGTGGCGAATCTTCGCTCACCTCACGCTCGCCGGCATCGCCGTACCAGCCCACCGCCGACCCCGAGAGCAGGACCCTGGGCTTTTGCTCGCGGCTTTCCAGCCAGTTGAGCAGGGTTTCGGTGAGGGTGATACGGCTGCCCCACAGTAACGCCTTGCGCTTGTGAGTCCAGGGCCGGTCGGCAATCGGCGCGCCGGCCAGGTTGATCACCGCGTCCAGCGGGGCCTGGTCCAGCTCTTGCAAAGTCTTGATGGCCCGCACCTGGGGCCCACACAACGCGGCCACTTTTTCGGGCTGACGCGTCCATACACTCAACTGATGACCCTGGGCCTGCCAATGACGACACAACGCCCGCCCGATCAAACCAGTACCGCCGGTCAGCAATATATGCATGACATCTTCCTCGCGTGGCGTTTTACCCGAATCACTAGTCTATTTTTATAAGCAGGGATCTTTTCAATCGGACAGGCTGTGTTTTAACGATAGACAACCTGCACAACCGATGACGCCGAAACCTGTACCAAATAACAATATTGTACAGGTTTTAGTAGCGGCGTAATCTGTACAGAAAGGTAAACGAGGCCCCTATGACAGTACCCATCGCAATCATTGGTACCGGCATTGCCGGACTCTCCGCAGCCCAATCCCTCAAGGATGCCGGGCACAGCGTCCAACTCTTCGACAAAAGCCATGGCAGTGGTGGACGCATGTCGAGCAAGCGCAGCGATGCCGGCAGCCTGGACCTGGGGGCCCAGTACTTTACCGCCCGCGACCGCCGTTTCGTCACCGAAGTCCAGCGCTGGCAAGCCAAGGGCTGGGTCGCCGAATGGACGCCGCAACTCTACAACTCCCATGGCGGCCAGCTCAGCCCTTCCCCGGACGAGCAGACCCGCTGGGTCGGCACCCCGCGCATGAGCGCCATCACCCGCGCCCTGATCGGCGACCTGGAAGTGCATTTCTCCTGCCGCATCACCGAAGTCTACCGGGGCGAGCAGCATTGGCACTTGCAGGATGCCGAGGGCTTCACCCACGGCCCCTTCAGCCATGTGGTGATCGCCACGCCGGCACCTCAGGCCACAGCCCTGCTGGCCGCCGCGCCGAAGCTCGCCGGAGTTGCCGCAGGGGTCAAGATGGAGCCGACCTGGGCCGTTGCCCTGGCCTTTGAAACCCCTCTGGAAACCCCGATGCAGGGCTGCTTCGTACAAGACAGCCCCCTGGACTGGCTGGCCCGCAACCGCAGCAAGCCCGGGCGCGATACCCATCTCGATACCTGGATCCTGCACGCCACCAGCGCCTGGAGCCGGCAACATATCGACCTGCCCAAAGAGGCGGTGATCGAACAATTGCACGGTGCCTTTGCCGAACTGCTGCACAGCGTGATGCCGGCCCCGGCCTTCAGCCTGGCTCACCGCTGGCTCTATGCGCGCCCGGCCACCAGCCATGAATGGGGCGCCCTGGCCGATGCCGATCTGGGGCTCTACGTATGCGGCGACTGGTGCCTGTCCGGCCGAGTCGAAGGCGCCTGGCTCAGTGGCCAGGAAGCAGCGCGCCGGCTGCATGAAAGCCTGCAGTGAACCGTCTCAATCCGCGCAAGCTGCTGCTGTCGAAATGGACAGCAGCCCACCCGCAACACCGCGAGAAACACTTTCTGGTCAGCCAGTTGTTCTGTGATGCCGCAGGCAAGGTGCAGGACATCGAGCTGCAAGCCGTGCTCACCCAGCGCTGCCAGCGCCTGAACTGGCAAGCCCTGCAGAACGACGGCGACTGGCAGATGGGCTGGCGCTGACCCGCTCGCCTTCCCGGGCAATACCTATACAAACGATTTGACTTGTACAACTTTAATTCTATGATGAAGACAAGTTGTACAAGCCATCCGATTTTGTACAGGTAAATCCCGGAGAGCCGCTATGTCTACCAAGCCGAAGATTGCCATCAGCGCCTGCCTGATGGGCGCCGAGGTCCGCTACAACGGTGGACACAAGGAATCACGCCTGTGCAGCCGCATCCTCAGCGAACATTTCGACTTCCTGCCCCTGTGCCCGGAAGTGGCCATCGGCATGGGTACCCCCCGCGAACCCATTCGCCTGGTCGGTGCCGCCGAGCAACCTCGGGCCCAGGGCAGTGTGGATGCCAGCCTGGACGTCACCCGCCCGCTGGCCGAGTACGGCGCACAGATGGCGGCGCAACTGGACGGAATCTGCGGCTACATCTTTATGCAGAACTCCCCCTCCTGCGGTCTGGAGCGGGTCAAGGTGTATCAGGCCAACGGTATTCCCCAGCGCAACGGCGGCCGCGGCATCTATGCCCAGGCATTCTGCGCCGGGCGCCCCGACCTGCCGGTGGAGGAAGCCGGGCGCCTGAACGATCCGGTGCTGCGGGAAAACTTCCTGGCCCGGGTCTACGTCTACCGCGACTGGCAGGCCCTGCTCGAGCAGGGCTTGAGCCGCCGCGCCCTCACCGACTTCCACTCGCGCTGCAAGTACCTGCTGATGGCCCACCATCCACTGCAGTACAAGGCCCTGGGCAAACTGCTGGGGAGCATGGGCAAGAGCGATCCGGCGCTTATCGGCCCGCAGTATTTCAGCCAGCTGATGGCGGCCCTGAGCCGCTGCGCCACCCGCGGCACCCACAGCAATGTGCTGCAGCACCTGAGCGGCTATCTCAAGCAGGCCATCAGCAGCGAGGACAAACAGGAAATGCAGCACATCATTGGCCAGTACCGCCACGGCATAGTGCCGCTGGTGGTGCCCATGACCCTGCTCAAGCATCACTTCCGCCTGCATCCCGATCCCTATATCGCCCAGCAGCTGTACCTGCAGCCGCATCCGGAAAACCTCAGCCTGCGCAACGGAATCTGAGCCGTGGAATCTCCCGCCCAGCCGTCCGCCAAGGACCTTGCCCAAGCCTCTTCGCCTGACAATCAGGACTGGTTGCCGATTCGCGAAGTGGCGCGCCAGACCGGGGTCAACGCCGTTACTCTGCGCGCCTGGGAGCGGCGCTATGGGCTGATCCGGCCCCGGCGCACGGCAAAGGGTCACCGCCTGTATTCCCAGGAACAGGTGCAGGAGATCCTGACCATCCTCACCTGGCTCAATCGCGGGGTTGCGGTGAGCCAGGTCAAGCACTTGCTGGGCAGCGCCCTGAACACCAGCCCCCCGGCCGAGAATGACTGGCAGCCCCTGCGCCAGAACCTGCGCCTGGCCATCGGCCAACTGGCGGAGCGCAAGCTCGACGATGCTTTCAACCAGGCCATGGCGCTGTATCCACCGCGAACCCTGTGCGAACACCTGCTGATGCCATTGCTGGCGGAACTGGAGCAGCACTGGCAAGGGCAGTTCGGCAGCCAGATGGAGCAGGTGTTCTTCTACTCCTGGCTGCGCAGCAAGCTGGGAGCGCGGATCTACCACAACAATCGCCAACTGCAAGGCCCGCCACTGCTGCTGGTTAACCAGTCGGACCTGGCCCTGGAGCCTCACCTGTGGCTGACCGCCTGGCTGGCCAGCAGCGCCGACTGCCCGGTGGAAGTCTTCGACTGGCCGCTACCCGGCGCCGAACTGGCCCTGGCCGTCGAGCGCCTACAGGCCCGGGGCCTGTTGCTGTACTCGAGCAAGGCGCTCAACCCGGCGCAATTGCCGCGGCTGCTGAGCGGCATTGCCGGCAAAAAATTCATCGTCGGACCCGCGGTCTGCATCCACCCCGCCCAGTGGTCCGTACATACCCATGACATCGCTGAGCTGTACCTGGCCGAAGGGCCAGTCGACGCCTACCAGGCGCTGCTGCAGCAAGCACTTTTCTAAAGCGGAAACCCACATGCAATTGATCTGGCTGCGCAGCGACCTGCGCCTACATGACAACACCGCCCTGACTGCCGCAACCCAACGCGGCCCGACGGTGGCGTTGTACCTGCTGAGCCCGGAACAGTGGCAGGCCCATGACGACGCCCCCTGCAAGGTGGATTTCTGGCTGCGCAACCTGCAGCACCTGAGCACGGCCCTGAGCCGGCTGAATATTCCCTTGCTGATCCGCAGCGCCACCACCTGGGACCAGGCGCCCCAGGTGCTGCTGGATCTGTGCCGGCAATTGCAGGTACAGGGGCTGCACTTCAACCAGGAGTACGGCGTTCATGAAAGCCGCCGCGATGCCGCCGTGACGCGCGTCCTGGAGCAAGCCGCTATCAGCGTCCAGGGCTATCTCGATCAATTGCTGTTCCAACCCGGCAGCGTGCTGACCAAGAGTGGCGGCTACTTCCAGGTGTTCAGTCAATTTCGCAAGGTCTGCTACAGCCGCCTGCACAGCAGCCTGCCGCCGCTACTGAGCGCGCCCAAGGCCCAGGCGCCACTGACGATCGAGGCCGATCCGCTGCCGCGGCAGATTGCCGGTTTTGCCTGCCCCGAGCCTTCCCTGCGCGAGCTCTGGCCGGCCGGCGAAGACGCAGCCTTGGCACGCCTGGCCGCCTTCAGCGAGGAGCAGATCAGCTACTACCAGAACGAGCGCGACTTCCCGACCAAGCCCGGCACCAGCCAGCTTTCGCCCTACCTCGCCGCCGGGGTGGTCTCGCCCCGGCAGTGCCTGCATGCGGCCTTGCGCAGCAACTTCGGCGAATTCGAAAGCGGCAACCCCGGCGCCGTCACCTGGATCAACGAATTGCTCTGGCGCGAGTTCTACAAGCACATCCTGGTGGGCTACCCGCGCGTCTCGCGGCACCGCGCCTTCCGCCCGGAAACCGAAGCCCTGGCCTGGCGCAACGCCCCCGACGAACTGGCGGCCTGGCAGGAAGGGCGCACCGGCCTGCCGATCATCGATGCGGCCATGCGCCAACTGCTGGCAACCGGCTGGATGCACAATCGCCTGCGCATGGTGGTGGCAATGTTTTTGACCAAGAACCTGCTGATCGACTGGCGCGAGGGCGAACGCTTCTTCATGCGCCACCTGATCGACGGCGACCTGGCGGCGAACAACGGCGGCTGGCAATGGAGCGCCTCCACCGGCACCGATGCCGCGCCCTACTTTCGCATCTTCAACCCCGTGAGCCAGTCCGAGCGTTTCGACCCCGAAGGACGCTTTATCAAGCACTGGCTGCCGCAGCTGGCGGCCCTGAACAAGAAAGATATCCACAACCCGGGGGCCATGGGCGGCCTGTTCGGCGTTGCCGATTACCCCGCGCCCATGGTCAACCTGTCGATGTCCCGGGATCGCGCCCTGGCCGCCTTCAAGGCACTGCCCTCGCGCCTGGATGCCGGAGGTGCCGATGACTGACTTCCTCGAAGGCTTCGCCCGAGACTTCGCCAGCCTCGACCGGCATAACCTGGCACGCCTCGCTCAGCTCTACAGCGACGACATCCAGTTCACCGACCCGCTGCATCAGGTGCAGGGGCTGGATCGCCTGCAACACTACTTCGCCGAGCTCTACGCCAACGTGGGCGACCTGCGCTTCGAATTCCACGGCGCCGACACCTGCGCCAGTAACCAGGGTTACCTGCGCTGGACCATGAGCTACCGCCACCCGCGCCTCAAGGGTGGCCGGCTGATCCAGGTCGCTGGCTGCTCGCACCTGCACTGGCGCGACGGCAAGGTCTATCGCCACCGGGACTATTTCGACGCCGGCGCCCTGCTCTATGAACACCTGCCCCTACTCGGCACGGCCATCGCCTGGCTGAAAAGGAGGCTCGGATGAACCCGAGTATGCCCCGGCGCATCTGGCTCACCGGCGCCAGCAGCGGCATCGGCGCGGCCCTGGCCGAAGAGCTGCTGAACAGCGGTGCCCAACTGGCGGTCAGCGCCCGTTCCCGCGAGCCGCTGGAAGCCCTGGCCCTGCGCTACCCCGGGCGGGTGCTGGTGGTGCCCGGCGACCTGACCGACGCCCTGCAGGTGCGCGAGATCGGCAAGCGCATCGCCCAGGCCTGGGGCGCCCTGGACAGCGTGATCCTCAACGCCGGAACCTGCGAGTACATCGAGGTACGGCAGTTCGAAGCGGCGCTGCTCGAGCGCGTGCTGAGCAGCAACCTGCTGTCCGCCGGCTACTGCATCGAAGCGGCGCTGCCGCTGCTGCGTGCCGGCAATCGCCCCCATCTGGTGGGCGTGGCCAGCTCCGTGACTTACCTGCCGCTGCCCCGGGCCGGTGCCTATGGCGCCTCCAAGGCGGCGCTGCGCTACCTGCTGCAATCCCTGCGCATCGACCTGGCGGCCGAGGGTATCGATGTCACCCTGGTCAGCCCGGGTTTCGTCGATACCCCACTGACGGCGCGCAACGACTTCCCCATGCCCATGAGCTGGCCGGCCGCCAAGGCCGCGCGGCATATCCACCAGCGCCTGGCCCATCGCGACCTGGAAATCGCCTTCCCGACTCGCTTCATCCTCGGCCTCAAGCTGCTGGCCTGGCTCCCCGGACGCCTGCAACTGGCCATCGCCCGGCGCATGGCCCGCACAGAGGATGCCCCATGAAAGTCGCCATCATTGGCAGCGGCATCGCCGGGCTGACCTGCGCCTACCTGCTCAATCGCCGCCATGAAATCCGCGTCTACGAAGCGGGCAGCTGGATCGGCGGCCACACCCATACCCTGGATATCCAGCTGGATGGCCAGACCCACGCGGTGGATACCGGCTTCATTGTGTTCAACGACTGGACCTACCCCAACTTCATCCGCCTGCTGGGGCAGATCGGAGTCAGGTTCAAGCCCACCGAAATGAGCTTCTCGGTGAGCGATCCGGCCTCGGGCCTGGAGTACAACGGCAACAACCTCAACAGCCTCTTCGCCCAGCGCCGCAACCTGCTGTCGCCAGGCTTCTGGGGCATGCTGCGGGACATCCTGCGCTTCAATAAAGCCGCCCAGCGCGACTTGCAGCAGCAACGCATCGCCGCCGACACCACCCTGGGCGACTACCTGCACCGCGAGGGCTATGGCGAGCGCTTTATCCAGCACTACATAGTGCCCATGGGCTCGGCGATCTGGTCGATGTCGCGGGTGCAGATGCTGGGGTTTCCGTTGCAGTTCTTCGTGCGCTTCTTCAAGAACCACGGCCTGCTGTCGGTGAGCAACCGCCCGCAATGGTGCGTGATCGAGGGCGGCTCCAGTCGCTATATCGAGCCGCTGACTGCAACCTTCCGCCAGCACATCCGCCTCGACTGCCCGGTGCAACGGGTCGAACGCGATGCCCTCGGCGTGGTGATCCACAGCAGCGCCGGCAGTGAGCGTTTCGACAAGGTGGTGTTCGCCTGCCACAGCGACCAGGCCCTGCAACTGCTGGCCAGCCCCAGCCACGCCGAGCAGGAAATTCTCCAGGCCCTGCCCTATGCCGACAACGAGGTGCTGCTGCACACCGATACCCGCCTGCTGCCCAAGCGCCGCCTGGCCTGGGCCAGCTGGAACTATCGCCTCGACGCCAGTGGCGAGAACGCTGCGGCGGTGACCTACAACATGAACATTCTGCAAGGCCTGAACAGCAGCAGCACCTTCTGCGTCAGCCTCAATCAGAGCCCAGCCATAGACCCGGCAAAAGTCCTTGCCCGCTTCACCTATGCCCATCCGCAATACAGCCTCGACGCCGTGGCGGCCCAGGCACGCTGGAGCGAGTTGCAAGGAGCCCAGCACAGCTTCTACTGCGGCGCCTACTGGGCCAACGGTTTCCATGAAGACGGCGTGGTCAGCGCCTTGCGCGTGGCCCAGGCCTTTGGTGAGCAACTGTGAACAGTGCCCTGTACAGCGGCTGGATCAGCCACCGGCGCTTCGCCCCCAAGGGCCATGCCTTTGGCTACCGGATCGGCCTCTTGTACCTCGACCTGGACGAACAGGACGCGGTGCTCGGGCTCTCGCCCCTGGCCGGCCGCAGCCGCTTCGCGCCCTTCGCCTTCCGTGAAAGCGACTACCTGCCAGGCTGCACCCGCCAGGGCCAGCGCCTGATCGACGCAGTACGCCAGCAAGTGGCCGCGGCCATCGGCCATGCGCCGGGCGGCGCGGTGTGCCTGCTGACCCAGGTGCGCAGCTGGGGCCTGGCGTTCAACCCGGTGAGCTTCTTCTATTGCTTCGAGGCCGACGGGCAACTGGCGGCGATTCTCTGCGAGGTCAGCAACACCCCCTGGCGCGAGCGCTATCACTATGTGCTGCCGGCCCGCCCTTGCAGCGCCAAGGCTCCCGAGCACCAGCACTTCGCCGTGGCCAAGGCCTTCCATGTGTCGCCGTTCCTGCCCCGCGATCTTGAGTACCACATGAGCTTCAGCCCGCCCGGCGAACGGCTTGGCGTGCATATGGCCGACTGGCAGGGCGAGCTCAAGCTGTTCGATGCCACCCTCAGCCTGCAACGCCAGGCCCTGGATCGCCCAAGCCTGCACCGCTACCTGCGCCGCTTTCCCTGGATGACCGCCAAGACCTGCCTGGCGATCTACTGGCAGGCCCTGCGCCTGGCGGCCAAGGGCATCAAGTTCTTCCCCCATCAGGCCGCCGCCGGCGCCTTCCGCACAGCCACTGCACAACCCAAGGATCGCCGCCATGAAAGCCCCTAGCGTATTGGCCAGAAGCCCGCTGTTCAGCACCCATAACCTGACCGCCAGCCTGCTGCGCCGTGGCGTTCTGCGGCAGTTGGCGCAGTTGCGCCACGGGCAACTGGCGATAGTCGAGAACGGCGAGCGCCTGCTCTTCGGCAACAGTGCTGCGGCGCTGCTTGGGGAGATCCAGGTGCACGACGCCAGTGCCTGGGGCCTGGTGGCCTGCAACGGCTCGATCGGTGCCGGCGAGGCCTTTATCCACGGTTACTGGAGCACCCCGGACCTGACCGCGGTAATTCGCGTGTTCGTCAGCAACCTGGAGGTACTGGATGCCATGGAGGGCGGCCTGGCGCGACTCGGGCGCCCCCTGGTGCTTGGCCTGCATTGGCTCAATCGCAACACCCGCAAGGGCTCGCAGAAAAACATCGCCGCCCACTACGACCTCGGCAACGAGCTGTTCGAACAATTCCTCGACCCCACCATGATGTATTCCGCGGCGCAGTTTCGCCGTGCCGATGACAGCCTGGAACAGGCCCAGTTGAACAAGCTGCAACGCATCTGCCAGAAGCTCGCCCTCAAGCCCACCGACCACTTGCTGGAGATCGGCACCGGTTGGGGCAGCATGGCCCTGTATGCGGCCCAGCATTATGGTTGCCGGGTGACCACCACCACCTTGTCCAAGGAACAGTTTGCCTTCACCCGGCAACGCATCCTCGCCGCGGGCCTGGAAGATCGGGTGACCCTGTTGCTGGAGGATTATCGCGACCTGCGCGGGCAATTCGACAAGCTGGTGTCCATCGAGATGATCGAAGCGGTGGGCCATCGTTTTCTGCCCACCTACTTCAAGCAATGTGCGCAGCTGCTGAAAAGCGACGGGCTGATGCTGCTGCAGGCCATCACCATCCGCGACCAGCGTTATGAACAAGCAAAGAACACCGTGGATTTCATCCAGCGCTACATCTTCCCCGGCGGCGCCCTGCCCTGTGTACAGAAAATGCTCGAAGTGGTGGGCCGCGACACCGACATGAACCTGTTGCACATGGAGGATTTCGGCCTGCACTACGCCCGCACCCTGCGCCTGTGGCACGAGAACTTCCGCCGCGCCCACGGGCGCCTCGGTGAGCTGGGCTACGACCCCTACTTCCTGCGGCTGTGGGAGTTCTACCTGTGCTACTGCGAAGGCGGCTTCCTGGAACGCAGCATCGGCGCTGCGCAGTTGTTGCTGGCCAAGCCCGCGGCCATGCCGGAACCCTTGCTGGGGTGCTTCGATGCCTAAGCAGCTGGCCAATGCCCTGCTGTTCCAGCTGGGCTGGTTCACCTGCGTGCTCAGTGGCGACAGCCCCTGGCTCTTGCTCGGACTGGCGACCCTGCTGGCGCATTTTCGCTGGGTTGGCCGCTGGGCCGACGAAGGCCCGATGATCGTCGGCATTGCCCTGATCGGCATCACCCTGGACAGTTTCCTGCATTGGCTCGGGGTCTTTCAGTTCCAGCAAGTCAGCCTGCTGATTCCCTGGTGGCTGATGCTGCTCTGGGCCTTGCTGGCCACCACCTTGCGCCATTGCCTGGCCTGGAGCGCACACCCCTGGTGGCTGGCAAGCGCACTGGGGGCGCTGGGCGGGCCGCTGTCCTACTACGCCGGGGGCCGCCTGGCGGAAGTGACCTTTCCTTACGGCGTGCTGCCAACCCTGATCGGCCTGGGACTGCTCTGGGCCCTGTTGCTGCCACTGCTGCATGTACTGGCGCGACCGACGCCAGGCGAGCCGCCACTGGTCACCGGCGACTGAGCATCCGTCAGGGCTTTCACACAGCCTCGGCTCACTGCCTTACACTGCGCGCCTATGATCACCATTCCCGTTACCCCCATCGCCGAACCCGCCATCAGTTGCTCCACCTGCGCGGCCTGCTGCTGCCAGCTGGAAGTCATGCTGATCACCGACACCGGGGTGCCCGAACGCTTTATCGACACCGACGACTGGGGCGGCGAAGTCATGCGCCGCCTGGATGACGGCTGGTGTGCGGCCCTGGATCGCGACAGCATGCGTTGCAGCATCTATGAACTGCGGCCGCTGATCTGCCGCGAGTTCGAACTGGGCGAGGCGGACTGCCTCAGCGAACGCCGGGGAATCGCCACGGCGTATCGCTGAGCGCGGCTTCAGAGCGGCATTGTGTAATGCAGTGCGTAGCTCTCGACGCCGTCGTTGGGGGTACGGATACCGGCGTTGGAGTAATGGGTGGCGCGAATACCCACCTCATGCCCACCGGCAAAGCGCAGACCAAAGCCCAGGCGGTCCTCGAACTGGAAGGATGAACCCAGCTTGTTGTCTTCAACCACGGTGTGGGCAAAGGCCGCCACGCCGATCCCTGCCTCGATGTAGGGCTTGATGCTGGCGCCGGCGAACTCGTAGAGCAGCACCGGCGAGAACGACAGGCTGTGATTGCTCGATTTCTTGTCGCCATCCCAATAGGTGTAGGCGCCGCTCCAGTAGCCGGTCAGGCGCCCGACATCGCTCTGCAGCCAACTCTTGTCCCAGTCCCATTGCAGGCCCAGCCGATAGGTCTGGGTCGAATCGCTGGTCTGCCCCACGGCAAACTCGACACCGGCTGCCTGCGCGGAAAAACTCTGCCCCAACAACACAGACGCAAGCGCGGCCAGACAAAATAGTCGCTTCATCAAGAACATCCTTTTCTGATTGATTTATCTGTTTTCTTGCCACCCACTAGACAGGCAATAGAAGCCCGGGCCCGTGCAGAAGTTCAGCTGCAAGCCGTGGGTACCCGAGAATTTTTCACAGATCGAAGCTTTGTACCGCGCCGGTCTGCGGCAGCAGCAGCGGCAGCACCTGGGCAAAGTGCGCGACATCGCCGCTGGTCCAGAAGCGCGGCTCGCGGGCCGGCCCAGAAGCCAGCAGTTGTTTCTCATCCAGCAGCCGCCGCAGTTGCCGGGCCACTGCGGCGCCGGTGTCGATCAGGCTGATATCGGGCGCCAGCATCTGCTCCAGCACCGGCTTGAGGAACGGATAGTGGGTGCAACCCAGGATGATGGTGTCGCAGCCGGCCTGCAGCAGCGGCTCGAGATAGCCTTGCAGCATGCGGCACAGGGCGGGGCTGCTGAGGTCGCCGTCCTCGATCATCTCCACCAGCCCCGGGCAGGGCTGGGTGACCACCTTGACGTCGGTGGCGAAGCGATCGAGCAAGGCGGCGAACTTGGCGCTCTGCAAGGTGCCGGTGGTGGCCAGCACCCCGACCACGCCACTGCGGGTGGCGGCCGCGGCCGGCTTGACCGCAGGCTCCATGCCGACGATGGGCCAGTCGGGGAAATCCCGGCGCAGCTCGGCCACTGCCGCCACGGTGGCGGTATTGCAGGCCAGCACCAGTGCCTTGGCGCCCTGTTCGCGGAAGTAGCGCGCCATCAACCCGCAACGCTGGCGGATGAACTCGGGGGTTTTCTCGCCATAGGGGATGTAGCCGCAATCCCCGAAATAGAGCAGCGACTCCTGGGGCAGCCGTTGCTGAATCTCTGCCAGCACCGACAGGCCGCCGACACCGGAGTCGAATACCGCGATCGGAGCCTCACTCATGGCGTGTTCCACACACGCTGCAGGCCGGGTCGCGCTTGACCCGCAACTCGCGAAAACGTGAACCCAGGGCATCGATCAGCAACAGGCGGCCCACCAGTGGCTCGCCAAAGCCGGCCAGCAGCTTCAAGGCTTCCAGCGCCTGCAGGCTGCCCACGGTACCCACCAAGGGGCCCAGTACTCCGGCTTCGCTGCAAGTCAGTTCAGCTTCGCTGCCATGCCCATATAAACAGTGGTAGCAGGGGCTTTCGGCGCGCCGCGGGTCGAACACCGAGAGCTGCCCTTCCAGGCGAATCGCCGCGCCGCTGACCAGGGGTTTGCCGGCGGCCATGCAAGCGGCGTTCACCGCTTCGCGGGTGGCGAAGTTGTCGCAGCAGTCCAGCACCAGGTCCACCGCGGCCACGGCAGCGTCCAGGCTGTCGGCATCCAGCGCCTGGGCATGGCGCACCAGGCGGATTTCCGGGTTGAGGGCAGTCAGCCGGGCAACGGCCGAATCCACCTTGCTGACCCCGACGCTGGCGCTGTCGTGAATGATCTGTCGTTGCAGGTTGGTCATATCGACGGTGTCGAAATCCGCCAGGTGCAGCTCACCGACACCGGCGGCTGCCAGGTACAGGGCCGCAGGAGCACCCAGACCGCCGAGACCGACGATCAGCACCCGGCTTTGCTTAAGCCGCAACTGGCCGTCGATATCCACCTGGGCCAAGAGGATCTGCCGGCTGTAGCGCAACAGCTCCTGATCGGTCAGCACGGCAGGCACCCGAGGCTGATGCGCTCATGCCCGCCCAGGTCGACTCGGCTGTGGACCTCGACAAAGCCCTGGGCCGTCAACAGTTCACGCACCGCTGCGGCCTGGTCGTAACCGTGCTCCAGCATCAGCCAGCCACCGGCATCCAGGTGCTGCGGGGCCTGGCTGACGATCAGGCGCAGATCGTCCAGGCCATCCTGGCCCGCCACCAGGGCGCTTTCCGGTTCGAAGCGCACATCACCGGCCACCAGGTGCGGGTCGGCCTCGGCTATATAAGGAGGGTTGCTGACGATCAACGCGAAACGCTGGCTCTGGATCGAGCTGAACCAGTGGCTGCTCAACACCTGCACATTGTCCAGTTGCAGGCGCTGGCGGTTGCGCTCGGCCAGGGCCACGGCTTCCAGTACCCGGTCCACGGCAGTCACCTGCCAGGCCGGGCGCTCGCTGGCCAGGGCCAGGGCAATGGCGCCGCTGCCGGTGCCCAGGTCGAGCACCTTGGCCGGGGTTGCCGGCAGCAGTTCCAGCGCCGCCTCCACCAGCAGTTCGGTGTCGGGGCGGGGAATCAGGGTGTGCGGCGCCACTTCCAGGTCGAGCTTCCAGAAGCCCTGCTGGCCAAGGATGTAGGCCACCGGCTCGCCGGAGCGCCGGCGCTGCAGGTACTCGGCGAACAGCAGCGCGGCCTCGCTGGGCACGATGCGCTCCGGCCAGGTATGGAGAAAGCTCCGGGGCTTGCCCAGGGCCGCGGCCAGGAGCAGCTCGGCATCCAGGCGCGGGGTCGGTGAATCGGGCAACTGGGCCGCGCGCAGCAGGCTGGCAATGATGGTCATTTACTCACCCAAGGCTGCAAGTTGATCGGCCTGATACTCGGCCAGCAGCGGTTCGATCACCGCTTCCACGCCGCCGGCGAGGATTTCGTCCAGGGAATACAGGGTCAGGTTGACCCGGTGGTCGGTGACCCGGCCCTGGGGAAAGTTATAGGTCCGAATGCGCTCGGAGCGATCTCCCGAGCCCACCAGCAGCTTGCGTTCGCTGGCGATGGCGTTGGCCGCGGCGCTGGTCTGCTGGTCGTTGAGCTTGGCCGACAGCCAGGCCATGGCCCGGGCGCGGTTCTTGTGCTGGGAACGTTCTTCCTGGCACTCCACCACGATGCCCGTGGGCAAGTGGGTGATGCGGATCGCCGAATCGGTCTTGTTCACGTGCTGGCCACCGGCACCCGAGGAGCGGTAGGTGTCGACGCGCAGGTCCGCCGGGTTGATCTCGATGGCTTCCTGTTCATCCGGCTCCGGCAGCACCGCCACGGTACAGGCCGAGGTGTGGATACGGCCCTGGGACTCGGTGGCCGGGACACGCTGTACGCGGTGGGCACCGGACTCGAACTTGAGCTTGCCATAGACATTCTCGCCTTCGACCCGGGCGATGACTTCCTTGTAGCCGCCGTGCTCGCCCTCGTTTTCCGAGAGGATCTCCAGGCGCCAGCCACGCCGCTCGGCGTAACGCGAGTACATGCGGAACAGGTCGCCGGAGAAGATTGCCGCCTCGTCACCGCCGGTGCCGGCGCGGATTTCCAGGAACACGTTGCGTCCGTCGTTGGGGTCCTTGGGCAGCAGCATGCGCTGCAGCTCGCCTTCCAGCTCGGCCAGTTGTTCCTTGGTCTCGCGCACTTCCTCCACGGCCATTTCCCGCAGGTCCGGGTCGCTGTCCTTGAGCAGCGCCTGGGCGCCCTCGAGGTCGGCCTGGAGCTTGAGCACCTTTTGATAGGCCGCCACGACCGGCTCGACCTCCGCGTACTCCTTGGAATAGGCGCGGAACTTGGTCTGGTCGGAAATGACCTCGGCATCGCCGAGCAAGGCGGTCAGTTCCTCGAAACGGTCCTGGAGAATGTCCAGCTTACTGAGCAGTGACGCTTTCATTACGGGGTTTTATCCGATGAGCCCTCACCGAGGGCAAAGAGTTCTTGGGCCATGGCCAGCGCATCGAGGCGGCCTTCGGCAGACAGCTTTTTCAACTGCACGCTGGGGGCGTGGAGCAATTTGTTGGTCAGGCCACGGGCCAGTTGCGCCAGCACGTCTTCGGCGCTGCTGCCGTTGCTCAACAGACGCAGGGCTTTTTGCAGCTCTTCGTCGCGCAGGCGCTCGCTTTGTTGGCGGTAGGCCTTGAGCACATCGACCGCGGCCAGCTCCCGCAGGCGCACCATGAAATCCTCGGCGCCGATGTTCACCAGTTCCTCGGCGGCCTGGGCGGCACCCTGACGGCTCTTGAGGTTCTCCGCGACCACTTCGTGAAGATCGTCCACGGTATACAGGTAAACGTCGTCCAACTCGCCGACTTCCGGCTCGATATCCCGCGGTACGGCGATATCCACCATGAAAATCGGCTTGTGCTTGCGCAGCTTCAGCGCGCTTTCCACCGCGCCCTTGCCGAGGATCGGCAACTGGCTGGCGGTGGAACTGATAACGATATCGCTGTGCACCAGCTCCTGGGGAATGTCCGAGAGCAGCACCGCATGGGCGCCGAACTGCTCCGCCAGGAGGCTGGCGCGCTCCAGGGTGCGGTTGGCCACGACGATGCGCTTGACCCCCAGGTCGTGCAGGTGCCGGGCCACCAGGGTGATGGTTTCGCCAGCGCCGATCAGCAGCGCCTGGCTGCGTTGCAGGTCACTGAAGATCTGCTTGGCCAGGCTGACCGCGGCAAAGGCCACGGACACCGGGTTCTCGCCAATCGCGGTGTCGGTACGCACCTGCTTGGCGGCGCTGAAGGTGGCCTGGAACAACCGCCCCAGCAACGGCCCAACGGTACCGGCCTCGCGAGCCACGGCGTAGGCGGACTTCATCTGCCCGAGAATCTGCGGTTCGCCCAGCACCAGGGAATCCAGGCCCGAGGCCACCCGCATCATGTGACGAACTGCCGCATCATCTTCATGCACATAGGCACTGGCGCGCAGCTCATCCAGGCTCAAATGGTGATATTCCGCCAGCCAGCGCAGCACCACATCCGCCGACAGATGATCCTGTTCTATATAGAGCTCACTGCGATTGCAGGTGGAGAGGATCGCAGCTTCGCGGCTGTCGGTGAGTCGGCAGAGCTGCTGCAAGGCCTCAACCAACTGCTCAGGAGTAAAGGCCACGCGCTCGCGGACGTCTACGGAAGCAGTCTTGTGGTTAATACCGAGTGCAAGGAAGGCCATTCAAGGTCGCTGATGATGTCGAGAAGCCGACAATTGTCCTACTTCGACAGACGCAGAACAACTACCGCCTACTATTGTCCTAATAGACCGCCCCCGAGGCATCCCGTTGAGTCTCGGTTATGTTTGACCGAAAGCTTGTGTCATGATGCTCCGACCGCAGGTTAGTCGCCCTCTTCCTATATGAATAGATCCTCCGCGTTGCTCCTTGCCTTTGTCTTCCTCAGTGGCTGCCAGTCATGGGCACCCACTTCGTCGGACGCCACCGCGCCGGTGGAAGACAGCACCCCCGCCCCTGAAAAGCCCAAGGTCTATTCCTCGTTCAGCGAAGACACCGTCTTCAGCCTGTTGAGTGCGGAGCTGGCCGGGCAACGCAATCGTTTCGACATTGCCCTGGACAACTACGTGACCCAGGCCATCAACACCCAGGACCCGGGGATTTCCGAGCGCGCCTTCCGCATCGCCGAATACCTGGGCGCCGACCAGGCAGCCCTGGACACGTCGCTGATCTGGGCCAAGAACGCGCCGGACGATCTCGAGGCGCAACGCGCTGCCGCGATCCAGCTGGCGCGCTCCGGGCGCTATGACGACTCCATGGTCTATATGGAGAAGGTTCTACAGGGCAAGGGCGATACCCATTTCGATTTTCTCGCGCTGTCGGCCGCCGATACCGATCAGGACACCCGCAACGGCCTGATGAAAAGCTTCGACCGGCTGCTGCAGAAACACCCGCACAACAGCCAGCTGATCTTCGGCAAGGCCCTGCTGATGCAGCAGGATGGTGACGCCAAGGAAGCCCTGAGCCTGCTTGAGCAGAACCCGCCGGATGAGGGTGAAGTGGCGCCGCTGCTGCTGCGTGCGCGCCTGCTGCAAAGCCTGAACCGCGGCAAGGAAGCCCTGCCATTGCTGGAAAAGAGCATTCGCAAGTACCCGGACGACAAGCGCCTGCGCCTGACCTACGCGCGCATGCTGGTGGAACAGGACCGCATGGAAGACGCCAAGAGCCAGTTCTCCAGCCTGGTCCAGCAGTACCCGGAAGATGACGAACTGCGCTATTCCCTGGCCCTGGTGTGCCTGGAAGCCAAGGCCTGGGACGAGGCCAAGGGCTACCTGGAAGACCTGATCGCCCGGGAAAGCCATGAAGATTCCGCGCACCTGAACCTGGGCCGGATCGCCGAGGAACTCAACGACCCACAAGGCGCGCTAATCGAATATGCCCAGGTCGGCCCGGGCAACGACTACCTGCCGGCGCAACTGCGCCAGGCCGATATCCTGATGAACAACGGGCGCACCGACGAGGCGCAGAAACGCCTGGTGGCGGCCCGCGACAGCCAGCCTGACTACGCTATCCAGCTGTACCTGATCGAAGTCGAGACCCTCTCGGCGAACAACCAGGGCGAGCGCGCCTGGAAAGTCATCCAGCAAGCCCTGGTGCAGTACCCCGACGATGTGAACCTGCTCTACACCCGGGCCATGCAGGCGGAAAAACGCAATGACCTGGCGCAGTTGGAAAAAGACTTGCGCCTGATCATTCAGCGCGAGCCGGACAACGCCATGGCCCTCAACGCCCTGGGCTACACCTTGTCGGATCGCACCACGCGCTATGCCGAAGCCAAGACCCTGATCGAGCAGGCCCACCAACTGACCCCGGATGATCCCGCCGTACTGGACAGCCTGGGCTGGGTGAATTTCCGCCTGGGCAACCTGGACGAGGCCGAACGCCTGCTGCGCCAAGCCCTGGAGCGCTTCCCCGACCAGGAAGTGGCAGCGCACCTGGGCGAAGTGCTGTGGAACAACGGCAAGCAGCGCGAAGCCCGGCAGATCTGGAGCAAATTCCTCAAGGATCAGCCCGACAGCCCCGTGCTGCGCGGCACCATCAAACGCCTGACCGGATCAGAGACTCTTTAAGACCATGTTTTTGCGCCACCTTATCGTTTTCAGCTTTATCGCCCTGCTGGCCGGTTGTGCCGGTTTCGGTGCCCGTGAGTCGGTCCAGGGCCAGGGCAACCCTGCGCAATGGCGCCTGCACAAGGATCAACTGACCAGCCTCGACGGATGGCAGATCAACGGCAAGATCGGCATCCGCGCCCCCAAGGATTCCGGCAGTGGCACCCTGTTCTGGCTGCAACGCCAGGATTACTACGACATCCGCCTGTCTGGCCCGCTGGGTCGCGGCGCCGCCCGCCTCACCGGCCGCCCTGGCCAGGTCAGCCTGGAAGTGGCCAACCAGGGCCGCTATGAAGCCGCCAGCCCGGAAACCCTGCTGGAAGAACAGCTGGGCTGGAAATTGCCGGTCTCGCACTTGGCCTGGTGGGTTCGCGGCTTGCCGGCGCCCGGCAGCAAGAGCCGCCTGACCCTGGACGGCGACAGCCATCTGGCAAGCCTGGAACAGGACGGCTGGCAAGTGGAATACAGCGGCTACTCCCAGCAGAACGGCTACTGGCTGCCCGAGCGCATCAAGCTGCACGGCAGCGACCTTGACGTCACCCTGGTGATCAAGGAATGGCAACCGCGCAAGCTGGGGCAGTGACATGACAGTGGAAAAACTGACCCTGCCCTCGCCGGCCAAGCTCAACCTGATGCTGCATATCCTCGGTCGCCGCGCCGACGGTTACCACGAGCTGCAGACCCTGTTCCAGTTTCTCGACTACGGCGACGAAATCACTTTTGCCCTACGCGATGATGGCGTGATTCAACTGCACACCGTGTTCGAAGGCGTGCCCCACGACAGCAACCTGATCGTCAAGGCGGCCAGAAAACTCCAGGAACAGTCCGGTTGCACCCACGGCATCGACATCTGGATCGACAAGATCCTGCCCATGGGTGGCGGCATCGGCGGCGGCAGTTCCAATGCCGCGACCACCCTGCTGGGCCTCAACCATCTCTGGCAACTGGGCTGGGACGAGGACCGACTGGCCGCACTGGGGCTGACCCTGGGCGCCGACGTTCCGGTTTTCGTCCGCGGACATGCCGCATTCGCCGAAGGTGTGGGGGAAAAACTCACCCCTGAACACCCGGAAGAACCCTGGTACCTGGTACTGGTGCCGCAAGTCTCTGTAAGTACGGCAGAAATTTTTTCCGACCCACTGTTGACACGTAACACGCCGCCCATTAAAGTGCGCCCCGTTCCCAAGGGAAACAGCAGAAACGACTGCCTTCCGGTAGTCGCAAGGCGTTATCCAGAAGTACGTAACGCATTGAATTTGTTAGGTAAATTTACCGAAGCAAAACTGACTGGAACTGGAAGTTGTGTGTTTGGGGGCTTCCCAAGCAAAGCTGAAGCTGATAAAGTCTCGGCCCTTCTTACAGAGACCCTTACAGGGTTTGTAGCCAAAGGAAGCAACGTTTCGATGTTGCATCGCAAGCTGCAAAGTCTGCTCTAAAAGGAACCGAGTGCCAGGCACTCGAAGCAACAGATACAGGGGCGTCGCCAAGCGGTAAGGCAGCAGGTTTTGATCCTGCCATGCGTTGGTTCGAATCCAGCCGCCCCTGCCATTTTCCTATACTCATCCAGGTATACCCTCAGCCTTCAGGTACTGCGCGTGTCCAAGATGATGGTCTTTACGGGGAACGCTAACCCCGATCTGGCTCGGCGTGTCGTACGTCAGCTGCATATCCCTCTCGGTGACATCTCTGTTGGAAAATTTTCCGACGGCGAAATTACTGCCGAGATCAATGAAAACGTTCGCGGTAAAGACGTCTTCATTATTCAGCCGACTTGCGCTCCGACCAACGATAACCTGATGGAACTCGTCGTGATGGCTGATGCCTTCCGTCGTTCCTCGGCGACTCGTATCACTGCTGTTATTCCTTATTTTGGTTATGCCCGTCAGGATCGCCGTCCGCGTTCCGCACGTGTGGCTATCAGCGCGAAAGTCGTGGCTGACATGCTCACCGTAGTCGGCATCGACCGTGTACTCACGGTTGACCTGCATGCTGACCAGATTCAGGGTTTCTTCGATATTCCGGTAGATAACATCTACGGCTCCCCGGTTCTGGTGGATGACATCGAAGACCAGCGTTTCGAAAACCTGATGATCGTGTCCCCGGACATTGGCGGCGTCGTGCGTGCACGGGCCGTGGCCAAGTCCCTGGGCGTGGATCTGGGGATCATCGACAAGCGTCGTGAGAAAGCCAATCACTCCGAAGTGATGCATATCATCGGCGACGTCGAAGGACGCACCTGCATTCTGGTCGACGACATGGTCGATACCGCCGGCACCCTGTGCCACGCGGCCAAGGCCCTGAAAGAGCATGGCGCAGCCAAGGTCTTTGCCTACTGCACACACCCTGTGCTGTCGGGCCGGGCCATCGAGAACATTGAAAATTCCGTGCTGGACGAGCTGGTGGTGACCAACACCATCCCGCTGTCCGCCGCAGCACAAGCCTGTGCGCGTATCCGTCAACTGGATATCGCCCCGGTAGTTGCCGAAGCGGTTCGCCGTATCAGCAACGAAGAATCGATCAGCGCGATGTTCCGCTAAGGGTCAGTCCCTGGCAGAACCTCTCGTTGACGAAAAGCGCCCCGTCCCAACCTGTGTTGGGACGGGGCTTTTTTGCCCATATCGTCTTTAGCGCTGGTCGCAAACGCTAGGGCGAGTGTGGTTATTTTGGAGATACACAATGAACGATTTTACTCTGAATGCTGAACAGCGTTCCGACCTGGGGAAAGGTGCGAGCCGCCGCCTGCGTCGTCTCGCTAGCCTGGTTCCAGCAGTTGTTTACGGTGGCGACAAAGCCCCTGAATCCATCAGCATGCTGGCCAAAGAAATCGCCAAGCTGCTGGAAAACGAAGCTGCCTACAGCCACATCATCGAGCTGAACGTCGGTGGCACCAAGCAGAACGTCGTGATCAAGGCCCTGCAACGTCACCCAGCCAAAGGCCACGTGCTGCACGCTGACTTCGTTCGCGTAGTTGCCGGCCAGAAACTGACCGCCATCGTTCCAGTGCACTTCGTCAACGAAGCAGCTCCTGTGAAGAAAGGCGGCGAGATCTCCCACGTAGTGTCGGAAATCGAAGTTTCCTGCCTGCCAAAAGATCTGCCTGAGTTCATCGAAGTCGACCTGGCTGACGCTGAAATCGGCACCATCGTTCACCTGTCGAACATCAAGGCCCCTAAAGGCGTTGAGTTCGTCGCTCTGGCACACGGCAACGACCTGGCAGTAGCCAACGTCCACGCTCCACGTGTTGCTCCAGAAGCTGAAGGCGCTGCAGAGTAATTTCACTCTCGGCGGGAGTTGAGCGGAACACATCGCGGACTGGAACGTAGCGAGAAAGCGGGCGAGAACGCGAAGTTAGCCGCAAGGCAACCGAGTTTTTGTCGTCCCCTTTCGCCGTAGCACCGGTTGCGGCGATGTCATCCACCACTCCACAGAAGGGCCCCTATCGTGACTGCCATCAAACTGATCGTTGGCCTGGGTAATCCAGGCACCGAATACGAACAGACCCGGCATAACGCAGGGGCCCTTTTTGTTGAGCGCGTCGCCGACAAGCAAGGCGTCAGCCTGGTCGCCGACCGCAAGTATTTCGGCCTGACCGGGCGCTTCAGTCACCAGGGTCAGGACATTCGTCTGTTGATTCCCACCACCTACATGAACCGCAGCGGCCAGGCCGTGGCGGCACTTGCCGGTTTCTTCCGGATCAAGCCCGAAGAAATCCTGGTGGCTCACGACGAACTCGACCTGCCACCAGGCGTCGCCAAGCTCAAGACCGGCGGCGGCCATGGCGGGCACAACGGGCTGCGCGACATCATCGCCCAGCTCGGCAATCAGAATACCTTTCACCGCCTGCGGCTCGGCATCGGCCACCCGGGCGTTGCCAGTATGGTTTCAAATTTTGTCCTGGGTCGTGCGCCACGCGCCGAACAGGAAAAGCTCGATGCCAGCATCGATTTTGCCCTCGGCGTGCTGCCGGATATCTTCGCCGGTGAATGGAACCGGGCGATGAAAAACCTGCACAGCCAGAAGGCCTGACTCTTATCCGAGGGGAAATACCATGGGATTCAATTGCGGCATCGTCGGCCTGCCTAACGTCGGCAAGTCCACCCTGTTCAACGCCCTGACCAAATCCGGGATCGCGGCCGAGAACTTCCCCTTCTGCACCATCGAGCCCAACAGCGGCATCGTGCCGATGCCGGACCCACGACTGGACGCACTGGCAGCCATCGTCAATCCGAAGCGCATCCTGCCGACCACCATGGAGTTCGTCGACATCGCCGGCCTGGTAGCCGGTGCCTCGAAAGGTGAAGGCCTGGGCAACAAGTTCCTCGCCAACATCCGCGAGACCGATGCCATCGCCCACGTGGTGCGCTGCTTCGAAGACGAGAACGTGATCCACGTTTCCAACAGCGTCGACCCCAAGCGCGACATCGAGATCATCGACCTGGAACTGATCTTCGCCGACCTCGACAGCTGCGAGAAGCAACTGCAGAAAGTCGCTCGCAACGCCAAGGGTGGTGACAAGGACGCCGTCGTTCAGAAAGCCCTGTTGGAGCAACTGATCGCTCACTTCACCGAAGGCAAGCCTGCACGCAGCCTGATGAAGAACATGAGCACCGACGAGAAAGCCGTGATCAAGGGCTTCCACCTGCTGACCACCAAGCCGGTGATGTACATCGCCAACGTTGCCGAAGACGGCTTCGACAACAACCCGCACCTCGACGTGGTCATGGCCATTGCCGAAGAAGAAGGCGCGGTGGTTGTTCCGGTCTGCAACAAGATCGAAGCGGAGATCGCCGAGCTCGACGACGGTGAAGAGAAAGACATGTTCCTCGAGGCCCTGGGCCTGGAAGAGCCTGGCCTGAACCGCGTGATCCGCGCTGGCTACGAAATGCTTCACCTGCAGACCTACTTCACCGCCGGTGTCGAAGAAGTCCGCGCCTGGACCGTCCGCGTCGGTGCCACCGCACCACAAGCCGCCGGCGTGATCCACACCGATTTCGAGAAAGGCTTTATCCGCGCCGAAGTGATCGCCTACAACGACTTCATCCAGTTCAAGGGTGAAGCCGGTGCCAAGGAAGCCGGCAAATGGCGCCTGGAAGGCAAGGAATACATCGTCAAGGATGGCGACGTGATGCACTTCCGCTTCAACGTCTGATGCCCCTCAGCCCCATTGCCTGGCAATGGGGCTGATGCCCCGCTTTATCCAGCGACCTCAGAAGTAAGTGGTCGCCCCCGCGAAGAACGCCCGTCCGGGCACATAGAAGTTGGTCGAACCGTCCCGCAGGTCCTTGTCCATCAGGTTCTGCACGCCGCCATTCAAGGTCAGCCACTTGGTCAGCGCCAGGTTCGCGGTCAGGTCGTAGGTGGTGTACGACTGCACGAAATCATTGCCGAGCCCCCGCTGCTTGCCCACATGCTGCGCCGATAGCTCGGTGCTCACTCGGTCGTTGATCTGCCAGTCCAGGGCGCTGAACGCCGACAGCTTGGGCGAGCTGATCAAGTCTTCGCCGGTGGACAGGTTCCTGCTCTCCAGCATGTAGGTGGCGTTGGTGCGCCAGCTCAGGGAGTCCCCCAGCGGAACCCGAGCGGTGCCTTCCCAGCCACGGGTGCGGGCCTTGTCGACGTTTTCCAGCATGGTCCACCAACGGCCCTGATACTGGCCCAGCGGACCGTATTCGATCTTGTCGGTGAAGTCGGTGTGGAAGTAGGTCAAGCCGGCCTCCCAGCCATCATGTTCGAAGGACAGCCCCAGCTCCTTGTTGGTACTGATTTCCGGCGCCAGGTTCGGATTGCCGGCCATCCAGCAACTGCCGCTGGTGTAGCCCAATGGCTTCAGCGAACCACAGCCCCGGCCACCGGATTCAGTCGCCGCCCCAGCGCTGCCTTCTTTCAAGCTCGGCGCCCGAAAGCCCTTGGACACGCCACCGCGTACGGTCCAGTCCGGGTGCGGGTGGTAGACCACATAAGCCCGCGGGCTGTTGTGATTGCCGTACTTGTCGCTGTGGTCGAAACGGTTGCCCAGGGTCAGGGACAGGTTGTCCAGCAGGAACAGTTCATCCTCGATAAAGGCCGCCGAGTAGTCCCCTTTCAAGGTCGAACCACTGACCGGCGCCCCCTGGTAATCCACTGGCACGGTGCCCAGGGTGTCGGTATTGGTCAGCTCCTCGCGCTTCCATTGCCCGCCCACCGTCACCCGCTGATCCAGCAATAATTCGAAGGGCATATTGAGGCTGCCCTCGACGATTTTCTCCTCGGAGTTGGCCTTGCCCCAGTCGATATCGTTGCGGTACTTGTTCAGGTAGGCATCGAGTTTCGAGGTACCGAAACCCCAGTCGCCGGTGTGGGAAAGAATGTAGCTGTCGCGAGTCAGGCGACTGGGGCCAAAGGCTCCCCCTACGGTGTCGCCCCAGTCGCCAAAGGTCTTCTTCGACGACCAGGAACGCTGTACCCCATGCACCGCCTCGAACGACAGACTCTGCTGGTCATTGATCTGCCAGTCGAGCAAGGCGTTCATGCTCTGGTCCTTGGAACCGCCGGCACCGTCGCTGTAGATGAACTCGCCCTGGGCATCACGCCGTGCCTCCACCTCGTCCGCTGCCCTCCGAGTCACGTTGGCCCCCAGGCGCAACCCCAGGGACTCCGTCAGCGGGCCCGCCAGGTTGGCGCTGTACTGGGTGGTCTGGCCGCGATCGGAATCCTTGGGCACGGTGGTGTTGGTGCTGGCCGAACCGCTCCAGGTCCGCGAAACCTTGCGGGTGATGATATTGATCACCCCGCCCATGGCATCCGAACCATAGAGCGACGACATCGGCCCACGCACGATCTCGATGCGCTCGATCATGTTCGGCGAGATCCAGTTCAGGTCCTGGCGCGCCAGGTCACGGCGATAGCTCAGGTCGCCGGAACTGCCGACCCGTTTGCCGTCCACCAGAATCAGCGTGTACTTGTCGTCCAGCCCCCGCAGCTTGATCTTCGACTGCTCGCCCACCGGGCCGAAACCGCCGGTCACCCCCGGCACCCGACGCAACAGGGTGCCCAGGTCGTAGACCGGCTGGCGCTCGATTTCCTCGCGGGTGATGACGCTGACACTGGCCGGCGCATCCTTGAGATCGGTGGCGCCACCGCTGGCCGTGACGAACGAAGTATCCAGTTCCAGTGGCGCAGGCGCGACGCCCTCGTCGGCCTCGTTGGCGTGCAGCGCCGGGGCAGCAAGGCTGACACCGGCGCTCAGCAACAGGGTATGGAACAGGCAGGAGCTGACTTTCATTGGCACACGATCCTTGTCGTTTCAATGCACCCTTAAGGTGCACTAAGGGAGAGAGGGATCGGAGTGTAATGCTAATGAATATCATTTAGAAACAGAATTGTGACAAATCAGATACCTCCGCCCTGCCCCGGCTCAATCAAGCTCCTCATAAGGCAGGCCCACATAGTTCTCGGCGATATTCACCAGCCCTGCGTGGGAATTGAGGAAATACTCGCGATCGGCCTGCTGCATCTTCTGCGCCCAGGCGTCCTGATGCTCGCCAAAGTCGTGCAGCAGGTTGGTCATGAACCAGCTGAAACGCTCGCCCTTCCACACCCGCCGCAAGGCCAGCTCGGAGTACTTTTCCAGCAGGTCGACGCGCCCTTCCCGGTAGACCCTGAGCAGAATGCGGTACAGGTAGCACACGTCGGATGCCGCCAGGTTCAGGCCCTTGGCGCCAGTGGGCGGCACTATGTGGGCAGCATCGCCCACCAGGAACAGCTTGCCGTGCTGCATCGGCTCCACCACATAGCTGCGCAGCGGGGCGATGCTTTTCTCCAGCGCCGGGCCGGTCACCAGGTCCGCCGCCACCTCCTGCGGCAGGCGCTTGCGCAATTCATTCCAGAAGCGTTCATCGGACCAGTCCTCGACCCGATCGCCGAGCGGCACTTGCAGGTAGTAGCGGCTGCGGGTCAGGGAACGCTGGCTGCACAGCGCGAAACCGCGCTCGTGCTGGGCATAGATCAGTTCATGGTTGAGCGGCGGGGTATCGGCCAACAGCCCCAACCAGCCAAAGGGATACTCGCGTTCGTAGTGGGTCAGCAGTTCCTGGGGAATGCTCTGGCGCGCCACCCCATGAAAACCGTCGCAGCCGGCGATGTAGTCGCAGTCGACCCGCTGCACCTGGCCATCCTTCTCGAAAGTGATATAGGGCTGTGCGCCCTGCAGGTCGTGGGGTTGCACCTTGTCCGCCGAATAGATGATCGGCGCCCCGCAAGCCTCGCGGGCCTGCATCAGGTCGCGGGTGACTTCGGTCTGGCCATAGACCATCACCGTCTTGCCGCCGGTCAGGGCCTTGAGGTCGATGCGCACGCGCTTGCCGTCCACCAGCAACTCCACCCCCTCGTGAACCAGGCCCTCGGCGTCCATGCGCCGGGCCACGCCGGCCTCGCGCAGCAGGTCCACCGTACCCTGCTCCAGCACCCCGGCGCGGATGCGGCCGAGCACGTAGTCCGGGGTCTGGCGTTCAAGGATAAGCGTGTCGATACCGGCCTGATGCAGCAGCTGGCCCAGCAGCAAGCCGGAAGGTCCGGCACCGATGATCGCAACCTGAGTCTTCATTGTTGTTGCCTCACTAGGGCATTCCAGTCACGCCATAGGCGCCGGCTGGAATTTATGGTTATTGTTGTACCCCTGCATTTTTGCTGAGAAAAATCCGCGAAAATGGTGATTAACCGGCCAAAAAATGCACTTTTGCAAATAGCGTTCGATTATCGAGCACTCCAGCCCCTCAGTCAGAAAGGTCGCTTGCCATGAAGGCCAGCCTCTCCGGCATTCCAGTATTCAAGCTCTACGGCGAAAACCAGGCCTGGCCGGCACTGGATCTGCTGCACTGCGAATCCATCCCCAAACGCAGCAGCCTGCACCACTGGGAGATCAAGCCGCACCGCCATGCCGACCTCTACCAGCTGCTGTATGTGCAGCGTGGGCAGGCGCTGCTGGAGGTCGAAGGCAGTCGCCAGGAAGTGCGTGAGGCGGCGATCCAGGTGGTGCCGCCGTTGATGGTCCACGGCTTCCGGTTTTCCGAGAACATCGAGGGTTATGTACTGACCCTGGGCGCCGCGCTGGTGGCTCAGCTGGAAACCCAGCTGGGCGCCCCCCTGGCCGTGCTCGCCGCCCCCGGCTGCTACAAGGTGGGCCGTGACCGGCACAGCCTCAACACACTGTTCAAGGCATTGCTGGATGAATACGAAGGCAGCGCCTCGGCCCGGGAGCTGCTGCTGCATTCCCTGGTCAATGTGCTGCTGGTGTGGATCGCCCGCCGTGGCCAGCAGCCTGTGGTGCCTGGCACCCGCAGCGAGCGCAAGCAGCAGTTGCTGGGGCACTTCATCAAGTTGGTGGAGCAGCATTATCAGGAGCATCCCACGGTGGAAGCCCTGGCCCACCGCATTGGCCTGTCCAGCGTGCACCTCAATACCCTGTGCCGCGAACTGGCCGGGCAGAGCGCGCTGCAGATCATCCACCAGCGCCTGATGCTGGAAGCCAGGCGCGCGCTGATCTACACCAACATCAGCATCAGCCAGCTCTCGGATAACCTGGGTTTCAGCGACCCCACCTACTTCTCGCGCTTCTTCAAGCGCCTGAGCGGCCAGTCGCCCCATGCCTTCCGCCAGGACGCCGGGCACAGGCGCCAGGGCAGCTGAAGCACACGCAAAAAAACGAGGCCTAGTAAGGACAGCACTGTAGGTGTGGCGAGGGAGCTTGCTCCCGCGGGGCCGGCAGTGCCCCGGGGGTTTTATCGCTGCCCCCGCCTCAAGCCATCAGGCTTTCCGAGTGCGCGGCAGAAGGATTGCCAGCACCCCGAACAGCGGCAGGAACGAGCACAGGAAGTACACCTGCTCGATGCCGTGGATGTCCGCCAGGCGCCCCAGCAGCGCCGCGCCGATCCCGCCAAAACCGAACATCAGGCCGAAGAACACCCCGGCGATCATGCCGACATTGCCCGGCACCAGCTCCTGGGCGTAGACCACGATGGCGGAGAACGCCGAGGCCAGGATAAAGCCGATCACCACGCTCAAGACGCTGGTCCAGAACAGGTCCACGTGAGGCAGCAGCAAGGTGAACGGCGCCACCCCGAGGATCGAGAACCAGATCACTGCCTTGCGCCCGATCCGGTCGCCAATGGGCCCGCCGAAGAAGGTCCCCGCCGCCACCGCGCCGAGGAAGAGGAACAGGTGCAGCTGTGAGCTGGCCATCGACAGGTCGAACTTCTCCATCAGGTAGAAAGTGAAGTAGCTGGTGAAGCTGGCCATGTAGAAATACTTGGAGAACACCAGCAGCCCCAACACCACCAGGGCACTGATCACCCGATTTCTCGACAGGCCGTGGGTCGCCGCCTGGCCCTGCTTGAGCTGGTGCAGGCGCAGGTGGTTGGCGTACCAGCGACTGATGGCGTACAGCAGCACCAGGGCAAACAGTGCGAACAGGCCGAACCAGGCCACATTGCCCTGGCCGAAGGGAATGATGATCGCCGCCGCCAGCAAGGGGCCGAACGCGGTGCCGGCGTTGCCGCCGACCTGGAAGCTCGACTGCGCCAGGCCATAGCGCCCACCGGAAGCCAGCCGCGCCACCCGCGAGGCCTCTGGGTGGAAGGTCGAGGAACCAATGCCGATCAGCGCCGCCGCCAGCAGGATCAGGGCAAAACTGCCGGCCTGGGACATCATCAAAATGCCTACCAGGGTGCAGATCATCCCCGCCGGCAGCAGGAACGGCTGGGGCCGTCGATCGGTGTAGTAACCCACCCAGGGCTGCAACAGCGACGCGGTGAGCTGGAAAGTCAGGGTAATCAGGCCGACCTGGGTGAAGCTCAGGCCGTAGTTGTCCTTGAGCATCGGGTAGATCGCCGGCAACACCGCCTGGATCAGGTCGTTGATCAGGTGTGCCAAGGCCACCGCGCCAATGATCTGCAAGACCAGGGGACTGCTTTGCGAAGCCTTGGAAGCCGTCGTTGCGACGCTCGGGGAATTGCTGCTAGCCATAGGATTTTCCGTACAACGGGTGGGTGCACAGGTGCAGGTGCGCCAATGTGCCATTTTTAGGTGCGCTCGCGCCATCCCATTAGCTAGCTAACGACTTACCCAGCCGACTAGTAGCCCATCGCCATGGTCTGATTCTTGCTCTCCCAGGCACACCAACCCGGCGCCCTTACCCAGGGCGCCGAAAATGGGAAGTAACGCTACAGCACCGGCTCGATCCTGGTGCCTTGAGCACACTTTCCGCAGCCTTTTAACAAGGACACAGAGTCCGGGCCCGCCGCCCGGCTGCACGCCCAAGGTGCGTGGTGTTCTGAGGAGCAGTCGGGCATGCATCTATTTCTGGCACCGGGCATCAGCCTGTTGGGACGTTTTGGTTTCGCCCGCAAATTCCAGCTGCTGTTTCTGCTGTTTATCCTGCCGCTGCTGGGCAGCCTGTGGATCATTGGCCAGGACTACCGCGACAAGCTCGGCCTGATGGCCACCGAACGCTCCGGGGTGGAGCAATTGCAGGCCCTGGATGCCTTGGACAACCTGCTGGCAGCCCAGCGTGATCGCGCGGCCCGTTGGCGCGCCACCGAGACCAACCGGCAACCGACCCCGGCCACCCTGGCCGCAGTGGCGGCGTTCGACAAAGTGCAGCCCGGCCTGCTCCAGGCCTACAGCGAACTGGGCGCGGCCCTGCACCAGGCCGGCGCCCAGGGCGAAACCCTCAGCCGTTACCAGGCACTGCAACAGGCCCTGGAAGGCCTGGATTCCAAGAGCCTGGCCAGCGTCGGCTGGTGGCCGGACGGCTACGAGCGCTTCACCTCCGCCCTCGGCGCAGTGCAGGCGCTGCGCGAGCAGATCGCCATGGACAACCGTCTGACCCTCGCCCCCTGGCTGGAAACCTACCTGCTGACGCAGATCTCCACCCAGCAGGCGCCGGACCTGATCGAGCGGGTCGGGCGCCTGGCCGCCGTTGGCCAGGCCTCGGTGGTCTCGGGCCAATTCAGCCTGCAAAGCCGCCTGCAACTGCGCGACCTGCGCAGCCGCATCGGCGATGCCCGGGAGCAGTTGAGCAAGACCGGCAGCCTGCTTGAAAGTCGCCTGCCCAGCGAGCTGCAAGGCTGGGCCGGGCACTATCACGACAGCCTGAAGCAGCTCGACGCACAGCTCAAAGTGCTGGATGACGGCCTGTTCGGCGGCAGCATCAGCCTCAAGCCGGAGCAATTCGAGCAGGGCCTGGACGCCCTGCTGGCCAACCTCGCGAGTATGCGCCAGGCCTCCCTGGCGGCGCTGGACTCGCGCCTCGAGCACTACCAGGGTGCCGCCCTGGGCCAGTTCATCCTGGTGGCCAGCGTGCTGGGCTGCCTGGTGCTGGCGGCGTTGTACCTGTTTATCTGCCTGCAAGCCTCGATCCGCCGCAGCGCCAGCGGCATCACCCTGCTGGCCGAGGCCCTGCGTGATGGCAACCTGTGCCTGCAAGTGCCGGTGCAGGGCCGCGACGAACTGGCCGCGATCAGCACCGCGCTGAATGTCGCGGTGCTGCAATTGCGCAGCAGCCTGCAGGGCGTGGACCACGAAACCCTGCAGCTGGGCGACGCGGTGCGCAGCCTCAATGACCACTCCAGTGGCGCCCTGGGCGAGGTCGAGGCGCAGCAGCAACAGATCAGCCAGATCGCCGCGGCGGCCACCCAACTGGCCGCCACCTCCCAAGGGGTGGCGCACAGCTGTGAACAAGCCTCTGGCAGTGCCCAGCAAACCCGGCGCATCGCCAGCGACAGCAGCCGTGACAGCCAGCGCACCACCGCCAGTATCCAGCAGCTCAATCAGCGCCTGAACGACACCGCCGCCGCCCTGGCCCGGGTCAGCGAGCAGGGGCAGCAGATCCAGTTGGTGGTGGACACCATTCGCGGGGTGGCCGAGCAAACCAACCTGCTGGCGCTCAACGCCGCCATCGAGGCCGCCCGCGCCGGGGAACAGGGCCGCGGCTTTGCCGTGGTGGCCGATGAAGTGCGCAGCCTGTCGCAGCGCACCCAGTCGTCCACGGCGCAAATCGCCGCCACCGTGGACAGCCTGCGCAGCACCGTGAACGAAGCGGTGAGCCTGATGGAGGCCGCGTGCGGCCAGGCCCAGAGCGATGCCCAGTCGGTCACCGGGCTGGGCCAGCGGCTGGTGGAAATCGCCGATGCAGTGCAGGGGGTCAGCGACACCCTGGCGCAGATCGCCACCGCCGTGGAAGAACAGGCCAGCACCGCCGATGAAGTCAGCAGCAATATCCAGCAAGTGGACCAAGCGGCGCTGCGTCTATTGGATGGCGCGCGGGCGGTGAACCTGGCGGCGGACAGCCTGAGCCAGGGCAGCCGTGCCTTGAGCGCCAACACCGGGCGCTTCCAATTGGCCTGAACAGCCTGCGCACTCAGGGCTCCAGCCGAGCCTCGGGGAAATCCACCTCGAGCTCGGCCTTGAGCCACTGGATAAACCACTGCACATCCTCCGACCAATCCTGGTCCGGGGTCAGCACCCTGTAGCTTTCCAGCTTCACCTGGTCCTCCAGCACCCGCACCAGGGTGCCGTCCTTGAGCTCTTCGCGCACCAGCACTTCATTGGCCAGGGCGATGCCGCCACCGCTCTCGGCCACCGACAGCGCATGGTCGTTGTTCACGTAGATCAGGTCGGAGGTGAGCTGGATATCCAGGCCGTTGGCGGCAAACCACAGGTTCCACCATTCACCGTCATCGAAGTGGATCAGCTCATGCCGGGCCAGGTCTTGCGGCCCCTTGATCGGCTCGATGGCGGCCAGGTAGGCCGGGGTGCAAATGGGAAACACCCGGGGACAGATCAGGCTGACCCGGGACTGGGGGTACTGCCCATCGAGGCCATAGGCGATGCCCAGGTCGCAGCTCTTGGCATCCACTTCGGTAAAGGTCGAATTGGGCTCGATGGCGAACTTCAAACCCGGGCGCAAATGCCGCAGGGCCTCCAGGCGCGGGGTCAGCCAACGCTTGGCGAACCCCGGCACCACCATGATCCGCAGCCAGCGTTCGGCGGCCTTGGGCTGTACCTCGCGCCCGGCCTCGACGATCAAGCGCAAGGCGGCGGCGATCTTGCGGTGGTACTGGCCCCCGGCCGGGGTCAGGGTCACCCCACGGGAGGTGCGCTCGAACAGCTGCACGCCGAGCCAGTCCTCCAGCAGCTTCACATGGCGGCCGATGGCCGGTTGGGTCACGTGCAGCGCCCTGGAGGCCTCGACATAGCTGCCCAGGCGGGCCGCGGCATCAAAAGCCCGCAGCGCATTGAGCGGTGGCAAACGCTGTTCGGCCATGGTTCTGCACGCCCCCTGCTATTAAATTTTTTAACAGCTGGTATGTTAAAATTGATGTTTTCGCCCCGCAACCCCTCACTGATAATCAGCCTCGGCACACATATAAAAAGCCCGCGCAAAGCCCCGGAAAACGGGCGTTGCAGACACCGAACAGATCTCGATCCTGCCCAAGAAAAACAATATCCATGGCCTGCACGACAGCTCATGGGGGAATCGGAGGTAAGGCATGAATGCCCTGCATGCGCTGCAAACCCTGGCGGTGTCCATCCGCTCGGTGCGCAAGGTCTACGGCGATCCACACAGCGGCCCGGTGGCCCTGAAGCACATCGACCTGGATATCCACGACAACGAATTCTTCACCTTGCTCGGCCCCTCCGGCTGCGGCAAGACCACCCTCTTGCGGATGATCGCCGGCTTCGAGTTCCCGACCCAGGGCGAGATCCTCCTCTACGGCCAGAACATCGCCGAGCGCCCGCCCTTCGAGCGGCCGGTGAACACGGTGTTCCAGCACTACGCACTGTTCCCCCACATGACCCTGGCGGAAAACCTGGCCTTCGGCCTGGAGTCCCGACCCATGGGCCAGGTGCTCAGCAAGGCGCAGATCGCCGAGCGAGTGCGGGAAATGCTGGCCCTGGTGCAGATGGAGCGCTTTGCCGGACGCAAGCCCAACCAGTTGTCCGGCGGCCAGCAGCAGCGCATCGCCCTGGCCAGGGCCCTGGCGCCCCACCCCAAGGTCCTGCTGCTGGACGAGCCGCTGTCGGCCCTCGACCTCAAGCTGCGCCAGGCCATGCGCGAGGAACTCAAGGCGATCCAGGCCAAGACCGGCATCACCTTTATCTTCGTCACCCATGACCAGGAAGAAGCCCTGACCCTGTCCGACCGCATCGCCGTGCTCTCCGAAGGCGAAGTGCAGCAAGTGGGCCGCCCAGAGGAAATCTACGAGCAACCGCGCAACCGCTTCGTCGCCGACTTCATTGGTGAAACCAACTTCATCGCGGCCACCGTCAGCCGGGTCGAAGCCGGCCTGGCCTGGTTCAGCGGGCCGGCCGGGCAGAGCCTGCCGGCCCAGCCATGCAACAGCGTGCAGGTGGGCCAGCAGGTCACCCTGTCGCTGCGCCCGGAGCGCCTGCACCTGCGCCGCGAGGCGGTGGATGGCGCCCTGGCTTGCCGCATCGAGGCGCTGATCTACCTGGGCACCGACCTGCAATACCAGGTCAGCCTCAGCGACGGCAGCCGCCTTACCGTGCGCACGCCCAACAGCGTCGAGCAGCACCCGCGCCTGAGTGTGGGCAGCAGCGCCGGCCTGGTATTCGAACGCGGCAGCGCCAGCGTCCTGCTGGATTGAACACGAGGATTCGCCATGCACGCCTCATCGATTTCCCAGCAACAGGAACGGCGCAAGGCCCTGCGCAGCTTGCTTGGGGTCAGCCCGGCGCTGATCGCCATCGGCCTGTTTTTGATCGTGCCGATCCTGATTGTGATTGCCTATTCGCTGATGGAAGCCAACCCCTACGGCGGGGTGAACCGGGTGTTCAGCAGCGACGCCTACAGCTCCCTGCTGTTCGAACGGCAACTGGACGACAGCCTGGCCTTCGCCGACTCCTACCTGCTGATCGCCCTGCGCTCCATCGGCATCGCCGGGCTGACCACCCTGATCACCCTGCTGATCGGTTTCCCGGTGGCGGTGTGGCTGGCCATGCAGCCGGTGCAGCGCCGTGGGCTGCTGATCTTCCTGATCACCGTACCGTTCTGGGCCAACTTGCTGATCCGCACCTACGCCTGGATCCTGCTGCTGCGCAACACCGGGGTGATCAACAACAGCCTGATGGACCTGGGGCTGATCCACGAGCCCCTGCAACTGCTGTACACCGACGGCGCGGTGCTGCTGGGGCTGGTCTACACCTACGCGCCCTTCGTGGTGCTGCCGATCTACGCCACCCTGGAGAAAATGGACATCCGCCTACTGGAAGCCGCCCAGGACCTCTACGCCGGGCGCCTGCGCACCCTGCACAAGGTGGTGCTGCCCATCGCCCGGCCGGGCATCCTCGCCGGCGCCATCCTCACCTTCGTGCCCTGCCTGGGGGCGATGATCGCCCCGGAACTGCTGGGTGGCGGCACGCGGATGATGCTCGGCAACCTGATCTTCCGCCAGTTCAGCGATGCCCGTAACTGGCCCTTCGGCGCGGCCCTGGCGCTGGTACTGATGGCCGCGGTGATGCTGGTGCTGACCCTCTATGCCCTGCGCACCCAGCGCCAGCGGGCCCAACAGGAGCGTGCATGATGATCAGCCTATTCAAGCGCAACGGCCTCGGCGTGCAGGACTTTCCCGGCTTCGGCAGCTTCAGCTTCTTGTTCTACCTGTACCTCTATGCGCCGATCCTGGTGCTGGTGGTGTTCTCCTTCAACGCCAACCAGTCGGCCACGGTGTGGAGCGGCTTCAGCCTCGACTGGTACCGCGCGGCCTTCGCCAACCAGGCCCTGCGCCAGGCGGCGGGCAACAGCCTGCTGATCGCCGTGTGCGCCAGCATGGCGGCCACCGCCATCGCCACCCTGGCGGCCCTGGGCACCTCGCGAGGGGCGAAATTCAAGGGCCTGCAACTGTCCATGGGCGCCATCATGCTGCCCCTGGTGCTGCCGGAAATCGTCGTTGGCGTGGCCACCCTGGCACTGTTCTCGACCCTGGGCCTGTCCCTGGGCTACGGCAACCTGATCATCGCCCACACGGTGTTCTGCATCCCCTTCGTCTACCTGCCGATCCGTGCCCGTCTCAACGACATGGACCTGTCCCTGGAGCATGCCGCGGCGGACCTGTATGCCGGCCCCTGGCGGACCTTCCACAAGGTCACCCTGCCGCTGCTGATGCCGGGCATCGTCTCTGGGTTGATGCTGGCCTTTATCGTCTCCCTGGATAACTTCGTGATCTCGATGATGGTGTCCCAGGCCGGCACTACCACCCTGCCGATCTTTATCTTCGGCCTGTTGCGCATGGGCGTGACACCCGACGTCAACGCCGTGTCGACGCTGATCCTCGGCGTCTCGGTGCTGTTCGTCAGCCTCTCTTACCTGCTGAGCAAGAAACACGCTTGAACCTTCCACTGACTTTGGGGAAATGCCATGAGCAAGTTGATCGCAAGTCTGGGTACCACGCTGCTGCTGAGCCTGCCATTGGCCGTACAGGCCGCCGAGAAACTCAACGTGGTCAGCTGGAGCGGCTACTTTTCGCCGGAGATCCTCGCCAAGTTCCAGAAACAGACCGGTATCGAGGTCACGGTGGATTCCTACGACTCCAACGAGACCCTGCTGGCCAAGCTGAAACAGGGCGGCAGCGGTTATGACGTGGCGATCCCGTCGCACCAGTTCATCCCGATCCTGATCAAGGAACAGCTGCTGGAGCGTTTCGACCCGGTGCAGGAGCCCTACTACAGCAGCATCGTCGACAACCTCAAGCAGCCCACCTGGGACCCGCAAGGCGCCTACTCGGTGCCCTTTATCTGGGGCACCACCAGCGTGGTGCTCGACACGGCCCGCTACCAGGGCCCCACCGACAGCTACCGGGTGCTCTATGAGCCGCCAAAAGAGCTGCAGGGGCGAATCAACATGTTCGACTCGGCGGGCGAAGTGATCGATATGGCCAGCCTCTACCTGAATATCCCGTTGTGCAGCGAGGACCCGAAGCAGATGCAGCAGATCCTCACCCTGCTCAAGGCGCAGAAGCCCTTCGTCAAGACCTACAGTTCCAAGGCCGGGGCGATCCGCGAGAACCTGGCGGCCGGGGAAATCGACATGTCGACCTTCTGGGGCGGCTCATCGATGCGCGCCCGGGAAATGAAACCCAGCCTGAAATACCTCTACCCGAAAGAGGGCGTACTGGCCTGGGTAGACAACATGGTCATCCCCAAGGGCAGCAAGAACCCGGCGAATGCCAAGGCCTTCATCGCCTTCCTCAGCCAGCCCGAGAATGCCGCCATGACGCAGAACTTCCTCAAGCACCAGAGCCCGATCAAAGGCGTCGAACCCTTCCTCGATGCGGGCCTGAAGGACGCTCCCGAGTTGCACATTCCCCAGGGCACCCAGGTGGTCTTCAGCCAGACCTGCAGCGAAGGTGCGATCCGCCTTGCCGACCGCCTGTGGACCAACCTGATGCGTTGATCTTCACCGCCCCGCGCTGGATGCCGGGGCGTTTCTCCAGCCGTTTGAAAGGCCCCTGCCATGACCGTCAATCCCCCTAGCGAACTGGTCCTGCTCCAGGCCCATGAACTCGCCGAGCGCATTCGCCTGCGCCAGGTTTCCTGCCGCGAAGTGATGCACAGCTACCTCACCCACATCGAACGCTACAACCCCCTGGTCAATGCCCTGGTCAGCCTGCAACCGGCCGAGGGCCTGCTGGCCCAGGCCGACCAGCGCGACGCCGAACTGGCCCGTGGCGAGTACCGTGGCTGGATGCACGGCCTGCCCCACGCCATCAAGGACCTGTCCCTGACCCGAGGCATCCGCACCACCCTGGGCTCGCCGCTGTACCGGGATTTCATCCCCGCGCGCGACGGCATCATGGTGGAGCGGATCAAGGCCGCCGGGGCCATCATCATCGGCAAGAGCAACACCCCGGAATTCGGCCTCGGCTCGCAGACCTACAACCCGCTGTTCGGCGCCACCGGCTGCGCCTACGACCCAAGCAAGACCGCCGGCGGCAGCAGCGGTGGCGCCGCGGCGGCCCTGGCCCTGCACCTGGTGCCGGTGGCCGACGGCAGCGACATGATGGGTTCGCTGCGCAACCCGGCGGCCTTCAACAATGTCTTCGGCATGCGCCCATCCCAGGGGCGGGTGCCCTTCGACGACAGCAGCGACCTGTTCATCGACCAGCTCGGCTACGAAGGCCCCATGGCCCGCAGCGTGCGCGATGCCGCCCTGCTGCTGTCGGTACAGGCCGGCGGCGATGCCCGGGCGCCGCTGTCCATCGCCGAATCCGGCCAGGGTTTCGCCGCGCCGCTGGAGCGCGACTTCAAGGGCACGCGCCTGGGCTGGCTGGGAGATTTCAACGGCTACCTGCCCATGGCAAAAGGCATTCTCGAACTCTGCGAAAACAGCTTGGCGGATTTTCGCAGCCTGGGTTGCAGCGTCGAACCCGCCCGCCTCGACTTCGCCCCCGAGCGCCTGTGGAGCAGCTGGCGGACCTTGCGCCACTGGATGGTCGCCGGGTCCCTGGGCAGCGCCTATGCCGACCCGCAGAAGCGCTCACAGCTCAAGGCAGAAGCCATCTGGGAAGTGGAGAACGGCCTCAAGCTGTCGGCCAGCCAGGTGTTCGAAGCTTCGGTGATCCGCAGCGACTGGTACCGCGCCATCTCCCGGCTGTTCGAGCGCTTCGACTACCTGCTGCTGCCCAGTGCCCAGGTGTTTCCCTTCGACAAGCACACACCCTGGCCCGCGAGTATCGAAGGCCAGGCCATGGACACTTATCACCGCTGGATGGAGGTGGTGATTCCCGGCACCTTGTCCGGCTGCCCGGTGGCCAGCGTGCAGGCCGGCTTCAGTGCCGACGGCCTGCCCATGGGCCTGCAGATCATCGGCCGGCACCAGGCCGACTTCGCCGTACTGCAACTGGCCCACGCCTACGAACAGGCCAGCCGCTGGTTCCAGCGCTGCCCGTCGCCACTGCTCAAGGAGGGATTTTGATAAACAGTTGATAGCGTAGATATTTTTTTGAAAAAAACGCTTGACGCCTTGGCGTTCCGAGCGAATAATGCGCGCCACTTGGCTACATAGCTCAGTTGGTTAGAGCATAGCATTCATAATGCTGGGGTCCGGGGTTCAAGTCCCTGTGTAGCCACCAAGTACTAAAAACGGCTTACCGCAAGGTAAGCCGTTTTTTTATGCCCGCAGAAAAGTGCCGCAGATTACGCCACATTCAGCCAGCAACGCGACACCTGCATTGAGCCCCCGCCCCGGCTGAGATAGAACACCCGGGCAGTGTTCGTGAGAGCTGCGCACTCCTCACTCTTAGGGCTCGACAATGACAACAAAAACCCACCGTGCTTCACTCGCCCCCTGGCTGTTCTCGCTCCTGGCCATCAGCTGCACGCCAAGCTTCGCCGATCAGGCCGCCACGCCCCCTTCCAACCTGCTGACCGCCGCCGTGGCCTGGCGCCAGACCGCCGCCGAATTCGAGGCGCTGTACTACCAGGGCTTCAACCTTGCGCGCATGCAACTGGACCGCGCCCTGCAAGAGCGCAAGGATGGCGACCGGCCGCTGGCGATCATCAGCGATATCGACGACACGGTGCTCAGCAGCAACAGCTACTGGGGCTACATGATCAACTCGGGGAAAGAATTCTTCGACGACCCGGCCTGGGACCAGTGGGTGGCCGAAAATGGCCCCGTCGCCACGCCGGGGGCCGTGGAATTTTTGACCTACGCCCAGTCCAAGGGGGTCGAGGTGTTCTATGTCACCAGCCGCGACCAGGGCGAAAAGACCTATGAGTACGCCCTGGCCAACCTGCGCCACAGCAAGCTGCCGTTTGCCGATGAACAGCACCTGACGGTGTATCGCGACAGCTCCAACAAGGAGCCGCGGCAGATGGAAATCGCCAAAGACCATAACGTGGTGGTGATGCTCGGAGACAACCTCAACGACTTCAAGCGCAAGTACTACGTAGCGGACGTCGAGCAGCGCAAGAACCTGATGCGCGAGGACAAGGAACAGTTCGGGCGCAAGTTCATCCTCTTCCCCAACCCCACCGACGGCCACTGGCTGAAGGCGATCTTCGGCGACTCCGAACCGCCGGCCACCGCGGAAAACCGCGCCAAGTTCAAGGCCGCGGCCGCAACCGGTGCCTGGCAGAACAAACCCTGACCATGCAGCTCGTGCGCCGCTGACCCGGCCACCGTCCATGGAACTCAACCACCGCCCAAAGGAAAACCGCAGCAGGCTGCGGTTTTCCCCCCTGTTCAGTTGAACGGTTGCGGCAGCGGTGTCTGCGCCGAAGAAGGCGGCAGCATCGGCAGCTTGAAGTCCGGCTGATCGCCGGTCAGGGTTTCAAGGAAGGCCACGATCTGGCCGATTTCCTCATCCCCCAGCTTGCGCCCCAACTGCAGCCGGGCCATCACATCCACCGCTTCCTCCAGCTTCCAGTAGGCACCGTCGTGGAAGTAGGGGTAGGTCAGGGCCACGTTCCTCAGGGTTGGCACCTTGAAGCGCATGCGGTCCGCGTCCTTGCCAGTCAGCCCGGCCACGCCCTGGGCCGGGTTCTGGGTGACATAGGGCTCGACCATGCCCATCTTCTGGAACGAGGTGCCCCCCACCGCCTCGCCGTTGTGGCAGGCCACGCAACCGATGGACTTGAACAGTTGATAGCCCTTGAGGGCGGTTGGGCTGATGGCTGCCTGGTCGCCCTTGAGCCAGCGGTCGAACGGTGCGTTGGGGGTTACCAGGGTGTCCTCGAAGGCGGCAATGGCATTGGTGACATCGTCGAACTTGATCTCCTCGCTGCCATACACCCGCTTGAACGACGCCCGGTACTGAGGAATGGAGCGCAGCACATCCACTGCCAGTTCGTGGGTGAAGCCCATTTCCCCCGGGTTGGCGATAGGCCCGCCAGCCTGCTCCTGGAGCGTGGCCGCGCGGCCATCCCAGTACTGCGCGAAGCTCAAGCCGGAGTTAAGCACGGTGGGCGAGTTGATCGGCCCCTGATGCCAGTTGTGGCCGATGGAAGTGGGCAGGTTGTCGCTGCCGCCCATGCTCAGGTTGTGGCAGGAGTTGCAGGAAATGAATCCGGACTTGGACAGGCGCGGGTCGAAGAACAATTGCTTGCCCAGCTCCACTTTGGCCACATCGGCGATCTTTGCCGGCTGTATCGGCAGGATCGGTTCACTGGGCGTCTCTCCCCGTGCCTCCCCGCCCAGTATCAATCCGAAAATCAGTAACCACTTGCAATGGTTCATGGCGTCCTCTCATCAGGCATTTTAGTTTGTTTCACCCTGTACCCAACGGGCACCTGGCGCCTTGATGCAGATCCATAGGCAGTCGACTGGTTTGTGGGAAAACACTCTGCCAGCCGTACTACTCAACAATGCTCGGGGCCCAACTGCCTGCTCCTCTGCGGTACATTCCCGTCACGGACCATACCCCATTTGCCTGTGAACGGAGCTCAACCCGTGTTTTCGAACCTCCCCCCCCACTCTCGTCGGCTCGCCGCCGTCGGCCTGCTGGCCGTCGCCCTCAGCCTCAGCGCCTGCCATAACCCTCCCGCTTCCACCACCCTGCCCGCCGCACCGGAAATCGCTTCGGGCTACCGCACCGACATGCACACCCGGCATGCCGACAAACATATGGCCGCTGCCGCCAACCCGCTGGCGGCCGAAGCCGGGCGCGACATGCTGCGCCAGGGCGGCTCGGCCATCGACGCGGCGATTGCCATGCAGGCGGTGCTGACCCTGGTGGAACCGCAGTCCTCGGGGATTGGCGGCGGCGCGATGATCGTGCTCTGGGACGGCCAGGCCGTGCGCACCTATGACGGCCGGGAAACCGCGCCGGCCGGTGCCACCGAGAAGCTCTTCCTGCAAGCGGACGGCACGCCCATGAGCTTCCCCCAGGCACAGATCGGCGGGCGTTCAGTGGGCACCCCAGGCGTACTGCGGGCCCTGGAAATGGCGCACCAGAAGCACGGTCGCCTGCCCTGGGCGCAACTCTTCGCGCCGGCGATCCGCCTGGCCGAGCAAGGCTTCGCCATCTCGCCACGGCTGCACACCATGATCAGCGCCGATCCCTTCCTGGCACGCTCGCCGGACATGGCCCAGTACTTCCTGAATGCCGATGGCACGCCGAAAGCCGTGGGCACCTTGTTGAAGAACCCCGCACTGGCCGCGGTGCTCAAACGCATCGCCAAGGAAGGCCCAGACGCCCTCTACAAGGGCCCGGTGGCCGCGGAGATCGTCGCCAAGGTCCAGGGTCATGCCAACCCCGGCAGCCTGTCGCTCAATGATCTGCAAGGCTACCGCGCCAAGGAACGCGCGCCGCTGTGCAGCGACTACAAGCGCTGGCAGGTGTGCGGCATGCCGCCGCCCTCCTCAGGCGGCGTGGCGGTGGCGCAGATCCTCGGCACCCTGCAAGCCCTGGAACAGCGCGATCCGCGCTACGCCCTGGCCAACCTCAAGCCACAAGCAACCAACCGGCCTGCAGGCCTTGAACCGGCGCCGCAAGCGGTGCACCTGATTGCCGAAGCCGAGCGCCTGGCCTATGCCGACCGCGGCCTGTACGTGGCCGACAGCGATTTCGTGCCGGTGCCGGTGGCCGGCCTGATCGCCCCGAACTACCTGGCCCAGCGCGCCGCCCTGATCGGCGAGCGCAGCATGGGCAAGGCCGAGCCGGGCAAGCCCCAGGGCATCCAGGTGGCCTACGCCCCGGACCGTTCGCCGATGCGCATTTCTACCTCGCAAGTGGTGGCGGTGGATGACCAAGGCGGCGCGGTGTCCATGACCACCACGGTGGAGGCGGCCTTTGGTTCGCACCTGATGGTCCAGGGCTTCATGCTCAACAACCAGCTGACCGACTTCTCCTTTGTTCCCGAGGAAAACGGCCAGCCGGTGGCCAACCGCGTCGAACCGGGCAAGCGCCCGCGTTCGTCCATGGCGCCAACCCTGGTGTTCGACCGCGCCAGCGGCGAATTGCTGGCCAGCGTCGGTTCCCCCGGCGGCTCGCAGATCATCGAGTACGTGGCCAAGTCGGTGATCGGCATGCTCGACTGGAACCTCGACCCGCAAGCCGCCGTCGGCCTGCCCAACTTCGGCAGCCGCAACGGCCCCACCGAACTGGAACAGGGCCAGTTCAGCCCGGCGCTGAAACAGGCGCTGCAGGCCAAGGGCCATGCCGTGAACGAGATCGCCATGACCAGCGGCACCCAGGCCATCGTTCGCGTACGCGATGCCCAGGGCAAGGCCTCCTGGGCCGGTGGCGCCGACCCGCGGCGTGAGGGGGAAGCGTTGGGGGATTGAGGTTTATGGAGTGAACACAAGGGCTGGCCGTGAGGCTGGCCCTTTTTTGTGGACCGGGAACACAGGCGCTGTATGCAAGATTTTGCGCCGGTCTGTGTCTGACCTGACCGAGGGATCTGCCCTAGCATCGTCCCTGTCCAGCGAGGAACCGACGATGAACAAGATTGCAGCCGACCTTGATATTCCGGGCCTGAGCCCACGCCGCCTGACACCCCAGGACCTTGAACTGATCTGCCGCCATCGCCAGGCGATGTTTCTCGATGCGGGCAAGGACCTCTCGACCTTGCAGGTGATGACCGAGCACTTTCGCCCCTGGTTGCATGAACGCCTGGAGGACGGTCGCTACTACGGCTTCGCCTTGATGGACACCGAGCAGAGCGTGGCCAGCATCGGCCTGATGAGCATCGACTGGCCGCCCCACCCTTCCCATCCGACCCAGGATCAACGCGGCTACGTGCTCAATGTCTACGTCGAACCGACCTACCGGCGCCGCGGCCTGGCTTCAGCGCTGATGAAACTCGCGGATGCCGAATTCAGCCAGCGCGGGCTGGGCTTTGCCGTGCTGCATGCGACCGAGGCTGGCAAGCCGCTGTATCAGGGGCTGGGTTGGGCGGGGACCAGTGAGATGGCGAAAGTGTTGGCGGGTTGAGTGAGCGGCTGAGTTTCAGGTCATGCAAAAGGTGACATCGGGGGCATGGATCACACGCAAGAAAACGAATGGGCTGACTGGTAATCAGGACTTCTCTCATTGGAGTTGTAACTCCACGTTCTTAATCTTTCTGCAGTCATCTCCTACCACCCAGCTCGCATGCGGAGCCCTGGTTGCGCTGGTGATCTATGGCAAAGGCGCGACCGAAAACATTCCAGCAGCTGTTCTGCGCAGAATCGCGAAGGAGATGAATCATGCCCCTTACTGAAGAAGAACTATTGGCACGTGATGCCAAGCGCAATATCGGCCAAGAGCTTCTGGACGCGATCATCGATGTCAAAGCCGGCCGGCAGGGCCATACCCATAGCATTCCGCTCACCAAGGCCGCCGAAGCGCGGGGTAAAACCGGGTTGTCGCAACCCAAATTTGCCCAACTGCTTGGCGTCTCGGTAAGAACCCTCCAAGAGTGGGAACAAGGACGCCGCTCGCCTTCCGGAGCGGCCCGTTCATTGCTGCATATCGTGATGCTCAGGCCCGATGTATTTCGCGAAGTGCTGGCACAACCTCTGTAGCCGCTGCCGCAGGCTGCGACAAGGACCGAAGGGCCTTCGGCGCCTGGGAGATCGCCGCGACCGTTCCGGTCGTTCGCAGCCTGCGGCAGCGGCTACAGGGGCGGCTCACAAAATGTCGCAGTAATGCCGTTGCGACGCCCCCTACTCCAACCTATGGTTCAACCGTCGCTGCAAAATCAGCGATCAGGCTTGGCGGCCTGATAGAATCGAGGCGCAAAAGCGCCCCACCAACATGCAGGCGCTTTTTTTTGCGCCCGCATACCTGCGTTATGGCGGGTTGCGTGGGAGAACCTTCGGGTTCACCGGTTCCTTGATTCCCGGTCCGCCAATCCTGCGCAATCCGCCACCCTGATCTGCTTGGCGGCAGACGGTGACGGCCCTTCGAATCAAGGAGTCGTAACCATGAACTGCTTCTGCAATCTGTCTCTGCATTACCTCCAGTCACAAAAAGCCGGAGGTGCCCAATGACCACTCAATCACCCCAGACCACCCTCGGCGAAATCCGCTTTTCCCAGTGCGGCGAACACCTGCATCCGCTGTTTCGCGTGAATGCCGACGTGCCGATCAACGATGCCCTGGAACACGCCTCAACCCTGTTGCATCTGGCAAAGCAATTCACCCTGGAGGCGGCGATGGAGCCCCGGTGCGACCGCTATGCTTGGGCGGCACACTACCTGGCAGAGATGGGCAAGGCACTGATGGACGACGTGCACGCCACGCTCTCTGCATGACCTGATCGTCACTCCAGTCGGCGGCCTGTACGGGCAGATCCAACGATTTGCCCGTACATCGCCTGACGCACTATGTGACTTGTTTATGTCCCAGGACGGGACTAGGATCACGCCATGAGAATTATTGCAGTCAGTCAGTTGAAGGCCTTCTGGGAAAAGCACCCGGATGCGCAACAGCCTCTGCTGGCCTGGATCGATGAAGCCAGGAACGCTCAGTGGTCCAACCCTGCGCAGATCAAGGACCAGTATCGCAACGCCAGCATTCTCAAAAGCCGCAGGGTGGTCTTCAACATCAAGGGCAACGAGTATCGACTGATCGTTGCCGTGGCCTATCGCTTCGGTGCGCTCTACATCAAGTTCGTCGGCACTCACCAGGAGTACGACGCAATTGACGCCGACAGCGTAGACATGGAGTAACCCGTATGAATATCCGCCCCATCCACACCGACCAGGACTACCGCGCAGCGCTGCAAAGCGTCTCGCCGCTGTTCGACAACGAACCGCAGCCCGGGACGCCTGAAGGCGACTACTTCGATGTGATGATCACCCTGATCGAGGCATACGAAGCCCGGCAGTTTCCCCTGGACCTGCCCAACCCGATCGAGGCCATCAAGTTCCGCATGGAGCAATCCGGGTTGTCCGCCGCCGACCTGGTGCCCGCCATAGGCCGCACCAACCGCGTCTACGAAGTGCTCAATGGCAAGCGTGCGCTGACCCTGCCGATGATCTGGAAACTGCACCAGCTGTTCGGCATTCCCGCCCAGAGCCTGATCAAGCCGACCCAGTCGTCCTGAACATTGCTGCCGGGCTTGAGCTTGCCCCTGGGTAAAGCCTCAGCATGCCTCGCAGCCCCACAACAACAAGGACGCTCCATGCTTACCATCGGACAAATGGCCCGCTGCCACGGCCTCACCACCAAGACCCTGCGCCACTACGACAGCATCGGTCTGTTCGCTCCGGCCCTGACCGGCCGCGACAACGGTTATCGCTACTACAGCCCGCAGCAGATCGTTACCCTGGGCCGCATTGTCTGGCTGCGCCAGCTGGGCCTGTCCCTGGAGGACATCCGCAGCCTGGCGGATCAGGGTGGCCTGGACAGCGTGCTGCAGATGCAGCAGGCCCTGCAGGACCAAGCCCGGCACCTGGAAAGCGAAATTGCCCGCAGTCAGAAGGTGCTCGGGCATCTGCAACGTTATCTGGATCAACCCCAGCGCCAGATTCCCGCAGCGCAAACGCCGCAAAAAGTGATGCTGGCAGCGCAACGGATCATCGGCATGGCCTGGCAGCAGGATGATCCAGGCTCCATCGCCGAGCTCTGGCAACGCTTCGAACCCCGGGAAGCGGAGATCCAGAGGCTGGCCGAACCCGTTGGCACCTACGGTATCTGCCACCCCCTGGACGACAGCCACTGGCGCTACATCGCCGGCCTGCCGGTAGCCGACGACGCCCCCCTGGTGCCGGGCATGGTGGAGGTGCAAATCCCCGCTCGCCTCTACGCCCGGGTGGAGCATCACGGCAGTGTGGCCACCCTGCCGGAAACCTTCCGCGCCGCCTATAGCGAGTGGTTGCCTGCCGCCGGCTTGCGCCCCGCCGACGCCCTGGAATTCGAATACAGCGGCGAACGCTTTCTTGGCCCCATGCACCCCGACAGCGTCACCGAGCTGTATATCCCGCTGGATGCCTGAGGGCCCGCTACACCAGTAGCCCAGCAGATGACCGCTGGTCCGGCCCCTGGCCCGGGCCGGCGGTTGTCAGCAAAAGTAAGCCGGATGCCGTTATGCTCTGCAGCCATTCCCAGGTAACCGAGCGAAGGCCCGATGAGTTTCCAGGCAGGTGTGTTGCAGCAGATAACCGGTATCCGCCATGAGTTCTCCACCGTCGGGGCTGCCCTGCCGGCCAACCTGTTCTTCTGCTCCCAGGTCCACAGCGGCGAGGTGATCGAAGCCAGCACCACCCTGCCCAGCGGCATCATTCGCGGCGATGCGGTCATCACCCGTTCCTCTCGGCCGATAGCCGTGGTCACCGCCGACTGCCTGCCGCTGCTGATCAGCAGTGATGATGGCGCCTGGGTGGCTGCAGTGCATGGTGGCTGGAAGGGCCTGCACGGTGGAATCATCGCCCATGTGCTGCAAGGCTTCGCCAGCAAGGGCATCGCCGCGCCGCAGTTGCGGGTGGCCATCGGTCCGTCGATCAAACCCTGCTGCTATGAAGTCAGCGCCGACTTCATCGAGACCCTGAGCGCCGATCAGGATCCGCCATGGCCCGCCGCACAGGCGCCCTGGAGTCGCCAGCAGCCAGCGCCGCGGGTGCCACCGCAGATTCCGCCACCGCCAGCGACCCAGGCCGATTCCCTCTGGTTCGATCTGAGCCGCTACGCCGAGCATCTGCTGCATGCTGCCGGTGTTGGCGATGATCAGATCGAGATCAGCGAGCTGTGCACCTACTGCTCGACCCCAACCCTGGCCAGCTATCGTCGGCGCAGCCATCGTGGCGAAGCCAAGGCCTTCCAGTATTCATGGATCGGCCGCAGGTGAGCCTTAGCATCGCTCTGCTTGCGACCACCACGCATGATCTGGAAACCCTGGTACAGATGCGTATCGCGGCCATGCGCGAAAGCCTTGAACGCATCGGGCGCTTCGATCCGCTGCGCGCCCGGGAACGTTTTGTCGCAAGCTTCGCCGCCGAGCGCTGCCACTTCATCCTCTGGGATGGACAACGAGCCGGATTCATCCAGAGCCAATCACACCTCGATCATCTACACCTGCAACACCTGTACCTGATGCCGCCATTCCAGGGGCGGGGCATCGGCGCCAAGGTCCTCGAAGGACTGTTCGATCGCTCCGCCAGCGAGCAATTGCCGATTCGCCTGGATGCCTTGCGCGACAGCGACTCGAATGGCTTTTATCGACGCCTGGGCTTTGTGCAGGTGGGTGAAAGCCAATGGGATATTCATTACTCTCGACCACCCGATTCCCCCAGACCCAACCCAAGGAATGCCCGTGTCTGAAAACCTCTACGCCGCGCCCCAGGCTGAACTGATCGCCCCCCAGCCGGAAACGGCGCCGCCGTTCTATGTGGTGTCCAAGGCCAAGTTCCTGACCCTGTACATCCTCACCTTCGGCATCTATCGGCTGTATTGGGCGTACAAGAACTGGCATCAGTTCAGGCACGCCAGCGGTCATGAGCTGTGGCCGATAGCCCGCGCCTTCTTCTCGATTTTCTTCATCCATGCGCTGTACCGCGAAGCCGACGCGATACTCCAGCGCGACGGCCGCAGCCATGACTGGCGGCACGATGAGCTGGCCACCCTGTTTGTGGGCGGGGTGATCGTCACCAGCGTGCTGGATGCCCTGTCGCGCCAGAACATCGGCTACCCGCTGATCGACATCGCCGGCATGGCGCTGCTGCCGGTGATGGCCTGGGTGACTTGGCTGGGCCAGCGCGGCCTGAATGCCGCCGCCGGGGATACCGAAGGCCGCAGCAACGCCCGTTTCACGGCGCTCGACTATCTGTTCATCGTGCTCGGGGCGCTGCTGCTGGCACTGGCCTGTGCCGGCCTGCTGATCTAGGCTCAGGCGCTGACGTAGACCCAGGCCTGAATGCCCGAGGCCAGGGTCACGCTGACCCGCTTGTAGTCCGACACTTCATAGCTGTCGGCCGCGGCCAGTTCCTCGGCGGTGATGCGAAACACCGTGCCGGCAATCGGTGCACTGTCCGCCGAGCCCGGGCGCAGGATCGGGTGATGGGTCTTGCCGCTGGTGGCCAGTACCTCGGGGTCGGTGATTTCCACCCAGCTCTGCTGGTAGCCGAGCATGGCGTCCTGGCTGCCCTCGAGCTCACGACCGAAGTTGGCCAGTTGTACCGCCTTGTCTTGCAGGGTGCCGTAGGAAAAAAGATAAACCGATGCTTCTGTTGCCGTACTCATCCATCACTTCCTGGTCAATGGTGATCCGCTTCAGCGGTTGATTTTCAAACCTTGCCGCGCGGCATGGCGCTCCAGCGCCAGTTCGATCAGCCGGCTCACTAGCTGGCTGTAGGTCATGCCGGCGGCCTGCCAGAGTTTGGGGTACATGCTGATGCGGGTGAACCCCGGCAGCGAGTTGATTTCATTGATCAGCACTTCACCGTCGTCGGTGAGAAACACATCGACCCGAGCCAGCCCGGAGCAGCCCAGCACCTGGAACGCCTCGATGGCCAGGGCCCGAATCCGCTCGCTGTGCTCGAGGCTGATGTCCGCCGGTACCAGTACCTGGGCCGCCTCTGCATCGATGTACTTGCTGTCGTAGGAATAGAAACCGTTGCCGACCACGATCTCGCCGCAGCCACTGGCAATCGGCTGGTCATTGCCCAGCACCGCGCATTCGATTTCCCGTCCGCGCACCGCCGACTCCACCAGCACCTTGTGATCGAAGCCCAGGGCCAGCTCCACCGCGGCCTCGTATTCAGCCTGGTTGTCGACCTTGCTCACCCCCACCGATGAACCCTGGTTCGCCGGTTTGACGAACAGCGGCAGGCCGAGGGTTTCCCGGGCCTGGGCAAAACCGTAGCGAGCGCGGGTGGCCCGGGTCAGGGTGATGAACGGGGTCACCGCCAGCCCGGCATCACGCAGCAGGCGCTTGCTGATGTCCTTGTCCATGCACACTGCCGAACCCAGCACATCGCTGCCGACAAAGGGCAGGTCGGCCATGCGCAGCAAGCCTTGCAGGCAACCGTCTTCACCCAGGGTGCCGTGGACGATGGGGAAGATCACATCCACATGCCCCAGCAGCCCCTGGCCGGAGGTTTCCACCAACTGCCCGCTGGCCTTGCCCGGCACCACCGCCAACTCGCGATTGGACTGGTTGAGGGCGATCAGCGCCGGGTTCTCCTGGTTGATCAAAAAATTCGAGGTGTCGTTGAGGTGCCAGTGGCCCTGCTTGTCGATGCCGATCAGCACCGGCTCGAAGCGCGTGCGATCCAGGGCGTCGACGATATTGCGCGCCGACTGCAACGACACTTCGTGTTCGGCCGAACGGCCACCAAAAATAATCCCGACCCGCAACTTGCTCATGACTGGTTCCTGTTGAACGTTCTCTGATGGCCCGTGGTTTCAGCTGGGGCTGTAGCGCAGGTGGATCAGCGCCACCCGCTCCTGCTGCTTGTTCTTGCGCTCTTCGATGGCGAAGGGCACGAACCCCAGCTTTGGATAGAGCAGCAACCCCGCCACATTGCTGTTGAAGCAGGACAAGGTCACCTCGCTGGCCTGGTGCTTGCTGCGGGCGATATGGATCATCTGCCCGATCAGTTGCGCCCCCAGCCCCGCACCGCGCACTTGCGGGTCGACGATGACATTACCGATGGTGCAAGTACCGCCGTTTTCCCAGCGGTAGAAATTGGCAAAGCCCGCCACCTGCCCGTCACGCTCGATCACCGTCGAGTCGCTGCGCTGGGCAATGGAGTCGCGCAATTGCTCATGGGTCAGCGGCCAGCTGGCGGCGGGAAAGAAGAAAAACAATTCTTCGGGATTGCGCACAAAGCTGCAGATGCGCGAGATATCGGCGTCTTCCACCGGGCGAAACACAACAGCCATGTTCGACAGCCTCCTGAAAGGGGGACGGAGCGTCCTGGTTGGATTGCACATTGTGCCCGGCGATTAGTCACCAGCCAGAGGGGCATTGGCAAGGGGCAGTTGCGCCGCGTCGCTGATACCGCCAGGCAGACAGCCCCAGAGCCCCTGGGTTAATCTGCGCCACTTGCGACCCGCCACCAGGACCGTCCCATGGCCAGCCCTCCCACCACCGACTGGGTGCACCGCGCCCCACCCGCAAGGGGCCTGGAGCGCATCGAGGCGTATTTCGCCGGCCACGGCTACGACATGCACCGCCACGACACCTACGCCATTGGCCGTACCCTGCGCGGGGTGCAGAGTTTCCAGTACCGCGGCGGCTGGCGCCACAGCCTGCCGGGCACCACCATGGTGCTGCATCCCGACGAAGCCCACGATGGCGAGGCCGGCAGCCACGATGGTTTCCACTACCGCATGCTGTATGTCGAGCCGGCGCTGATCCAGCAGATCCTCGGTGGCCAGCCGCTGCCTTTCGTCACTGGCGGGCTGTGCAATGACCCCAGGCTGGGCGCCGCCACCGACGCCCTGCTGCGCGGTGTCGATCGCCCCCTGGACCCGCTGGAGCAGGAAGACGCGCTGTTCGAGCTGGCCCATGCCCTGAACGGCGTTTGCGGGGTGATCAGGCCCCGGCGGCCCATGGACTATGTGGCGGCCGAACGGGCCCGGGACTACCTGCACAGTGCCCTCGACCGGACGGTAACCCTGGAGGAACTGGCCACCCACAGCCAGCGTGATCGCTGGAGCCTGTCGCGGGACTTTCGCCTGCTGTTCGGCACCAGCCCCTACCGCTACCTGAGCATGCGCCGCCTGGACCTGGTGCGCGCCCTGCTGGTGCAGGGCCAGCCCCTGGCCGAGGCCGCACTGATGGCCGGCTTCGCCGACCAGAGCCACATGACCCGACAGTTCCGCCAGGCCTACGGCCTGCCACCGGCGCGCTGGCTGAAGATGCTCGGCCGCTGAGCCGCGCACAATTGTTCAAGAACCCCAGCCCGCCGGCTGTTTACCCTTGGCGCTCATTCATCACCGCCAAGGCCCCGACCATGCACAGCTCCACTTCCACCACCGCGCAAGGCACTTACCAGAGCATCAACTTCGCCCAGAAACTCGACCTGTTCAGCGAGCTCTGGACACCCAAGGTGATTGCCGAGATGAACGACTACCAGTTCAAGATCTCCCGCCTGCAAGGCGAGTTCGTCTGGCACAGCCACGCCGATACCGATGAAACCTTCATCGTGCTCGACGGCCAGTTGCATATCGATTTCCGCGACGGCCGAGTGTCCATCGGCAGCGGTGAAATGTTCGTGGTGCCTCGGGGTGTGGAGCACAAGCCCTGGTCCGAGCAGGAGGTCAAGTTACTGCTGATCGAGCCTCGGGGCGTACTCAACACCGGCGAACAGGGTGGCGAGCGCACCGCACAGAACGATGTCTGGATCTGATTGGCAAGCCTGAGCCCAGGGACGCAAAGGTTATTTGCGCCCCCCGGGCACCCTGCTGCCAAGGCCTGCCCTTTGTCCCTACCCGACCGGCGGTAGGCGAAAAAAACTCCGAACACGGAAAAAGCACAGGTAGAGTGACGTTCTCACTACGCTGTGCGATGGCTCTATTGCGGGAACACCCAGCAGGTCCCGGTCTTCGATGAGGCCCATGGCACGTCCACTGCCTGTTGCGATCCATGAGCCCTGAATGTCCCTTGCGCACCAAGACAACCCTGCCTCCTCCCTGCTACAAGACCTGCGCACCGCCACTGCCACCTTGCATGTGGCCCTGGAAAAGCGCCTGCCCTTTTTCTCCGAACGGCTCGACGCCCACTGGTACCAACGACTGATCCAGGCCTACTACGGCTTCTACCAGCCCCTGGAAACAGCCTTGTTTGACCGCGGGTCGCTGCCCCCGGACTACGACCCGGGCCAACGCCGCAAGACCCCGGCACTGACCGGCGATCTGCGAGCCCTGGGCCTGGACCCGGCACAGATCGAAACCCTGCCGCGCTGTAGCCAGCTACCCCCGTTGACCTGCAGCAGCGCCTGCCTGGGCGCTCTGTATGTACTGGAAGGCGCGACCCTGGGCGGACAGATCCTGCGCCGGGAAATGGCCCGGCGCCTGGATCTGCACCCCGGCAATGGTGGCGCCTTCCTGGATATCTACGGCAGCGCCACCGGCCGTCGCTGGAAGGAGTTTCTCGGCTACCTGGAACGCTCGCCAGAAGACCCCGGCGCCCGTCGGCAAGCGGTCAGCGCCGCACAATCCACATTTGCCTGCTTCGAACGCTGGCTCGAACACCGCGAGGTGCTGCTATGACCCCAGAGGACTCCCAGGTCTTTGAACAACTGCTGGCCAACTGCGCCAACGAGCCGATCCGCTCCCCCGGTGCGATCCAGCCCCACGGCCTGTTGCTGACCCTCACCGAGCCCGAGCTGTGCATCCAGCAGGTCAGCGCCAATATCGAGCCGCTGCTCGGCCGTAGCGCCTGCGAGTTGCCAGGCCAGCCATTGGAACAGGTACTGGGCCAGACCCAGGCGCAACAGGTGCGCGAGCGCCTGCAATTGCCCCATCTGAACGATGGAGCGCCCCTGTACCTGAGCCTCAACGGCACCCGCTTCGAAGCCTTGCTGCACCGCCATCAGCAAACCCTGTTGCTGGAGCTGGAAATCCAGCCCGGGCACAGCGCCCACCTCGATGCGCCACGGCCCCAGGAAAACCTCGGGCGCCTGCTGCGCCGCCTGCAGGCAGCCAAGACCCTGGCAGAGCTGTACGCCATCAGCGTCAATGAAATCCAGGCCATGACCGGCTACGACCGGGTGCTGATCTACCGCTTCGAAGAAGAAGGCCACGGCCAGGTGATCGCCGAAGCCACGCGCCCGGACATGGAAGTGTTCAACGGCCTGTTCTTCCCCGCCTCGGACATTCCCCAGCAAGCCCGCGAGCTGTACCGCAGCAACTGGTTGCGGATCATCCCCGATGCCGACTACCAGCCGGTGCCCCTGGTGCCGACCCTGCGCCCGGACACCGGGCAGCCCCTGGACCTGAGTTTCGCCACCCTGCGCAGCGTGTCGCCGATCCACTGCCAGTACATGAAGAACATGGGCGTGCTCTCGTCCATGAGCATCTCCCTGCTCAAGGACGACCAGCTGTGGGGCTTGATCAGTTGTGGCAACCGCCTGCCGCTGCTGGTGCCCCACGAGCTGCGCATCGCCTGCCAGACCATCGGCCAGGTGCTGTCGCTGCAGATCAGCGCCATGGAAGCCCTGGAGCTCAGCCGCCAGCGGGAGGAAAAGATCAGCGCCCTGGCCAGCCTCGACCAGGCCATGCGCGACGCTCCCGACAGCGTCTTCGAAGGCCTGGCCCAGGCACCGCAATTGCTGCTGGAACTGACCCAGGCCGGCGGCGTGGCGATCATCGAAGACCAACAGTTGCACTGCTTCGGCCAGTGCCCACCCCGGGACGAAATCCGCGCCCTGCACCGCTGGTTGCAGGACCGTGGGCAGGCGGTGTTCGCCAGCCATCACCTGGCCAGCCTCTACCCGCCGGCCGCGACTTATCAACAGGTGGCCAGCGGTGTCCTGGCCATGACTTTGCCCAAGCCTGTGGATAACGGCGTGCTGTGGTTCCGCCCGGAGGTGAAGGAAAACATCCACTGGAGCGGCAACCCGCAAAAGCCCCTGGACCTGGAAAACTCCGACGCGGGCCTGCGCCTGCGGCCGCGCACCTCGTTCGAGATCTGGAAGGTGGAAATGGCCGGCATTTCCAGCAAATGGAGCCACGGCGACCGCTTCGCCGCCAACGACCTGCGGCGCTCGGCCCTGGAACACGACCTGGCGCGCCAGGTGCTGCGCGAGCAGCAGGCGGTGCGGGCGCGGGACGAGCTGGTGGCCGTGGTGTCCCACGACCTGCGCAACCCCATGACGGTGATTTCCATGCTCTGCGGCATGCTGCAAAAGGCTTTCAGCTCCGACGGCCCGCACACCTCACGGCGCATATCCTCGGCCATCGACACCATGCAGCAGGCCGCCAGCCGCATGAACAATCTGCTGGAAGACCTGCTGGACACCTCGAAGATCGAGGCCGGGCGCTACAGCATCGCGCCGCAGCCGCTGGACGTCAGCCAGATCTTCGAGGAGGCCTATTCGCTGCTGGCGCCGCTGGCTTTGGACAAGGCCATCGATATCAGTTTCCACAGCGAACCGGATCTGAAGATCAACGCCGACCCCGAGCGCCTGTTCCAGGTGCTGTCGAACCTGGTGGGCAACGCCATCAAGTTCACCCCCAAACAAGGCAAGGTCGGGGTGGTGGCAATGTCCGATGGCGAGCAGATCGTCTTCAGCGTGCGCGATTCCGGGGAAGGCATTCCCAGCGAGCAACTGCCGTTCATCTTCGACCGCTACTGGACCCTGAAGGAAGGCAACCCCAACGGTACTGGCCTGGGGCTGTACATCACCCAGGGCATCATCCACGCCCACGGCGGCCAGATCGAAGCCCACAGCGAGGTCGGCAAGGGCAGCGAGTTCCGCTTCAGCGTGCCCCGCGTGCAGACCTGAACCCCATGCGGGGTCCGGTAGCGGGCCCCGCGCCTATGCAGCGCACTGCTGCACCAGCCAGTCATGGAACAGCTGACCGCTGGCCGACAGGCGCTTGTGCCGCGCGTGCACCAGAAAATCCTTCTGCCCGGTGCGGCAGGCCCAGTCCCCCACCCGCTGCAACTCGCCCTCGGCCACCAGTTGGCTGGCCATGAAATCCCAGCCCAGGCCCACCCCCAGGCCCTGCTGCACGGCGCTGAACATCAGGGTCAGTTGGTTGAAGCCCAGGGTCCCGGGCGGTGCGCTGTAGTCCAGGCCGAAATGGCGGAACCAGTCGCGCCAGTCGATGCAGTTCCAGCCCGAGGCATCCAGTTGGATCAGCGGCAGCTCGGCCAGTTGCCGCAGGTCCTCAACCTCCGGCAAGGCCAGGCGCCGGCTGACGATGGGGTAGACAACTTCATCGAACAGCGCTACCGCCGCCAGGGACGACCAGTGCCCCGCGCCGTAGAGAATGCCGAAGTCGTGCTCGGCCACGCTGGACTCGTCCATATCGTTGTTGGCATGGATGCTCACGGTGATTTCAGGGTGCTGCTTGTTGAACGCCAGCAGGCGCGGAAACAGCCAGAACTGCGCCACCGCATGGGTGCATTGCACGGTGATGGTGTGGGCGTCGCGCCCGGCGCGCAAACGCGTGACGCTGCGCAGCAGGGCCTCCAACTGGGTGCTGACTTCGGCGAACAGCGAGGCACCGCTGACGGTGAGCTTCACGCCTCGGGCCTGGCGCTCGAACAGCTCGGTCTTGAGCGACAGCTCCAGGGCGCGGATCTGCTTGCTGACCGCGCTCTGGGTCAGGCACAGCTCGGTGGCGGCGCGGGTGAAACTGGCGTTGCGGCCTACCGCCTCGAAGGTCACCAGGGTTTCCAAAGGCGGCAAGTGGCGAGCGAAACGACTCATCAGACATTCCCCAGAAGAATAGGTGGGTGCCTATATATCCTTTGTCCAGACGGTCAGCAATCACTAGGCTGCGCAGCCTGACCCATCTGTACGAGAGTTTGCATGAAACGCGGAGTTGCTTACGCTGCCTTGGCCGGTTCGGTCTGGGGCCTGGCCATTGTGGTGCCCAGCCTGTTGCCGGAGTTCAGCCCGCTGATGCTCAGCTGCGCCCGCTTCAGCCTGTACGGGGCATTCTCCCTGATCCTGGCTGCGCCCCAGGCCCGGGCACTGCTGCAACGCCTGACCTGGGGCGATGCCGCGCTGCTGGTGAAACTGGCGCTGACCGGCAACCTGATCTATTTCATGCTCCTGGCCAGCGCCATCCAGTGGGCCGGGGTGGCCAGCACCGCGCTGATCGTCGGCCTGTTGCCGCTGACCATCACCCTGGCCGGGCGCAGCGATGCCGACGCCGTGCCCTTGCGCCGCCTGGGCTGGCCCCTGCTGCTAGTGTTCGCCGGGATCTGCTGCATCAACCTCGATACCCTGCTCAGCGCCCCCGCTGATTCGCCGGAACTGGGGCAACGGGCCCTGGGCCTGCTCTGCGCCTTCGGTGCTCTGCTGTGCTGGACCTGGTTCGCCGCCGACAACGCCCGTTACCTCAAGACCAGCCGCTTCAACAGCGGCCAGTGGTCGACCCTGTGGGGCATCACCACCGGCCTGATCAGTGTGCCGGTGTGGCTGCTGGCCCAGGGCTTCGAGCTGCCGGGCACCCGGGTCGAGGCCAGCGAGCCACGTTGGCTGCTGTTCTGGGGCCTGAGCCTGTCCAGCGCGGTGCTGGGTTCCTGGTTCGGCAATCGCATGTGGAATGCCTCGACCCGGCGCTTGCCCCTGACCCTGAGCGGCCAGTTGATTGTCTTCGAAACCCTGTTCGCCCTGCTCTACGGCTTTATCAGCCTGCAGCACCTGCCCAGCCCGCTGCAAAGCGGCGCCGCGCTGCTGTTGCTCGGCGGCGTGCTCTGGGCCGTGCGCCGACACCTGCCCCAGGCGCACTGAGGCCAAACTCAACCCTGGGTCGCGGAGCAGCCCGCCAGGGCCGCCGGCGCCCGCGGCAAGCGCAGCGCCAGCAAGGCGCCCAGCAGGGCCAGCAAGGCACTGGCGGCAGTGGCCATCTCGATGCCATAAGCCACATGGCCCGCGCCACCCAGGGTATTGGCCAGGGACACCAGCAAGGCCAGCCCCAGGGCCCCGCCAATCTGCTGGCTGGTGGAAGCCACGCCCGCCGCCACGCCCTGCTCGGACACGGCAATGCCCTGCCCCGCCGAGATCCACATGGTGTTCCAGGTCATGCCCTGGCCCACGCTCAAGATCACGATGCCCGGCAACAGGCCGAGGTAGCCGCCACTGCCGGGCAGCGCCAGGTACACCAGGCCGATGCCCAGGGCACCGGCCAGCAAACCGCCGACCAGGGTCGCCCGCAGGCCGACGCGCAGCAGGGCAGGTTCCGCGATCCAGATACCCAGCGTGCACAACAGGGTCGAGGGCAGGAACGCGAGGCCGCTCTGCAGCACACTGAACTGATAGACCTGCTGGAAGTACAGGCTGAGAAAGTAGTACTGCACGCCGAAGCTGCTCATGAACAATGCCGTGATCAGCATGGCCATGCGCAGCTGTGGATAAGCCAGCAGGCGTAGCGGCATCAACGGATCGGGGCTGCGTTGTTCGAGGCGCACGAACAACCAGAGCAACCCCAGGGACAGGGCCAGGCAGGCCAGGGTCGCCGCTGCGCTCCAGCCCCATTCCGGGCCCTGGACAATGGAGAACACCAGCAGGGTGCCGCCCAGGGTTACCGTCAGGGCACCGCGCAGGTCGAACTGACGGCCACGCTGGCGCGCCGGGTCGGCGGGAATCCAGCGTCGGGCCAACAGTGCGCAGGCACCGGCCAGGGGCACATTGACCAGGAACACCGCCGCCCAGCCCCAGTACTGGGTCAGCACCCCGCCCAGCAACGCCCCCAGCGCCAGCCCCGCCGCCGAGGCCGCGCTCCACACCGCAAAGGCCCGGTTACGCGCCGGGCCTTCGGCGTAGTAGCTGTTGATCAGGGCCAGGGTCGCGGGGAACAACATGGCCCCGCCCACGCCCTGCACCGCCCGCGCCAGCACCAGCAACAGCGCGCTGCCGCCCAGCCCTCCGGCCAGGGATGCCAGGGCGTACAGGGACTGACCGACGATGTAGAAGCGTCGCTTGCCCAAGAGGTCTGCCGCGCGGCCACCCAGCAGCAGGAAGCCGCCGAAGGCCACGCTGTAGGCACTCACCACCCATTGCAGTTGCTGGGCGGAAAAGCCCAGGCGATTGCCGATATCCGGCAGGGCGACAAAGACGATGGTGGCGTCCAGGGCAATGATCAGCTGCGCGCAGGCCAGCAGCGACAACATCCAGCCCGAGGGCCTGGCCAAGGAGGAAGCGGGCATGGTGAAAATCCTTGTATGAAATGGGCGCTGGGCAGTTTCATCGATGCCGCTTGAATGATAAATAAGGCCTTCATTCTTTCAGTAATGACTTTAATCATGGATCTGAACGCCCTGCGCCTGCTGGTCCGAGTCGCCGAAACCCGCAGCTTCACTCGCGCCGCCGGCGACCTGGGGCTGACCCAGTCCGGCCTGTCCCGGGCCATCGCCCGACTCGAACAACAGCTGGGCGTGCGCCTGCTGCAACGCAATACCCGCAGCGTCAGCCTGACCCCGGACGGCCAGATGCTGGTGGAGCGGGCAGGCCCGCTGCTGGCGGAGCTGGCCCATACCGAAAGCCTGCTGCACGACCGCCGCGACGCCCCCAGTGGCCTGCTGAAGATCAGCACACCGTCGCTGTTCGGACGCAAGGTGGTGATGCCGGCCATCGGCGAGCTGACCAGCCGCCACCCCGAGCTCTGCATCGAAGCGGTGATGAGCGACCGCCTGGTGGATATCGTCGATGAAGGCTTCGACGCTGTGCTGCGTACTGGGGTGATCCAGGACCAGCGCCTGATCGCCCGCCCGCTGGCGCCCCTGCGCTGGGTCACGGTGGCGGCCCCGAGCTACCTGCAACGCCATGGCACGCCGCAGCAATTGGAAGACTTGCAGCGGCACAACTGCCTGACGGTGCGCAACCTGCGCAGCGGCCGGCTGGTGGAATGGCAGTTCATGGACCAGGATCGTCCCCTGGACCTGGCGGTGCAGGGGCGGTTGATCTTCGATATCGGCGATGCCCTGGTGGATGCGGTGCTGGGGGGCTACGGCATTGCCCAGCTGATGGAGTTCGCGGTGCGCGAAGCCCTCGACGATGGCCGGTTGCTGCCGATTCTCCAGGGCCATGCCGGGCGCAGCCGGGAACTGTCCCTGGTCTACCCGCCGTCGCGCCAGTGCTCGCCGAAACTCAACGCCTTCGCCGACGCCCTGGGGCAGCTGCGTTGGTAGGCCAGGTTCAGCCGGCCTGGGTGCTTTCGGCCGGCAGCTCCTGGGTCACCCTCAACAAACGCGGTTGGGCGATCCGTAGGTAGTCCTCGGTCGCCAGCACCATGGAGGCATCCAGGCGCCCGGCATTGAAGGCGATTTCGGTGTAGCGCTCGATCAGTTGCGGGTCGACGATCAGGCTGATGCGCGAATCGAAACTCAAGGGCGGGATGGCGCCGATCACGCAGCCGGTGAGTTGCATGGCCAGTTCCGCCGAGGCCAGCTGGGCTTTCTTGCCCCCGAGGGCGGTGCCGACTTTCTTCATGTCGAGCTTCTGATCCCCGGAAAGAATCACCAGCCCATACACCTCATCGGCGCCCTTGAGACTGCAGAGCATGGCCTTGGCCCCCTGCCCCGGCTCGGTGCCGCGAATCTCGGCGACCCGCGCCGACTGGCCTTCGGCCGGGTGCAAGAGCACCCGGTAGCGGGCCTGGTGGCTGTCCAACAGCTGTACCAGGCGCTGGAAAACGTCGTGCATGTTCATTCCTTGAAAAGGTTCTTGGGGTTGGCTCAAGGCGCGTCCACCAGCGGCAGCTGGCGGCCTTCCACACTGGCGCCAATGGTCAGGAAGTGCCCGCCCGCCACATGGTGCAGGGTGCGCAAGGCATCCTGCCCGTCGAAGTGCCAGCGGCCCTCGCTGAACACCCGGGTATCGGCCTGGGCGGCGATCACTTCGCCCAGGAACAGATCGTACTGCTGATGGTTGTGCGGCTCGGGCAGCAGCCGGCATTCCAGCCAGGCCACGCAACCTTCCAGCAGGGGGCCAGCCAGCGCTGTGCCGTCGAAAGTGGCCAGGCCGTAGGCGGCGAACTTGTCGCGCCCGCCCTGGCTCAGCTCCAGCCCGGAACTGTTGCCCAGGCTCTGCACGATATCGGCCTGGGCCGCGCAGGGCACGTTGAGGACAAAGGTGCCGGAGGCCTCCAGCAGTTGCCGGGTCCAGGTCGACTTGTCGAGCACCACGGCGACTTTCGGCGGTTCGAAGTCCAGGGGCATGGCCCAGGCCGCGGCCATGATATTGCGCTGGCCGCCATGGGCGGCGCTGACCAGCACGGTCGGCCCGTGGTTGAGCAGGCGGTAGGCCTTGTCGAGGGGCACCGAACGACGAAATGCGGACATGGCAGGCTCCTGGAAAAAAGCCCGATTGTAGCCCCATCCGCCACCCGCGCAGAGGCGCTGATTGGTCGATTTTCCTGGATGATCCGTCCAGCCCCAGGCAGCTTATCCGCGCCGCTCCAGGCATTAGACTCAAGCCTCACCTCAAGTGTCTAAGGAGTCGTTCCATGACCGAGCATTCCCTGAACAACAAAGTCGTACTGATTGCCGGAGGGGTGAAGAACCTCGGCGGCCTGATTGCCCGCGACCTCGCCCGCCACGGCGCCCGGGCGGTGGCCGTGCACTACAACAGCAACGCCAGCCAGGCCGAGGCCGAGGCCACGCTGGCCGCGCTCAAGGACCTGGGCGTGGAGGCCCAGGCCTGGCAGGCCGACCTGACCAGCGCCGGTGCCGTGGAGCGGCTGTTCAACGAGGTCAAGGCACGTTTCGGCAAGATCGATATCGCCATCAACACCGTGGGCAAGGTGCTGAAGAAACCCATCATCGAGATCAGCGAAGACGAGTACGACCAGATGTTCGCGGTGAATGCCAAGAGCGCCTTTTTCTTTATCAAGGAAGCCGGCAAGCACCTGGAAGACAACGGCAAGCTGGTGACCCTGGTGACCTCGCTGCTGGGCGCCTTCACCCCTTTCTATGCCGCCTACGGCGGTTCCAAGGCGCCGGTGGAACACTTCACCCGGGCCGCGGCCAAGGAGTTCGGCGCTCGCGGCATCTCGGTCACCGCCGTGGGCCCGGGGCCGATGGACACGCCGTTCTTCTACCCGGCCGAAGGCGCCGATGCCGTGGCCTACCACAAGAGCGCTGCGGCGCTGTCGCCGTCGAGCAAGACCGGGCTCACCGATATCGAGGACGTGGTGCCCTTCATTCGCCATCTGGTGACCGAGGGCTGGTGGATCACTGGTCAGACCTTACTGATCAACGGCGGCTACACCACCAAGTAATACTGGAGCCCACGGGGTAAATTGGCCTGCCGGGGCGCGGCCGGACGCTGCCGTGCCCCAAGCCGTCAGGGGTTCCCCGGACCAGGATAGTGGTGACGATGGATAAGCTTGAGCAATACCGCGTGTTCATCCAGGTGGCCGACATGGGCAGTTTCATCAAGGCAGCCCATGCCCTGGAACTGCCACGGGCCACTGTCTCTTCCGCAGTGCAGCAACTGGAAACCGGCCTTGGCACCCGGCTGCTGCACCGCACCACCCGACAGGTGCAACTGACCGCCGACGGCGCCATCCTGCTGGAGCGCGCAAGGCGCTTACTGGCCGACGCCGCCGAACTCAACCGGCTGTTCCAGCATCGCCAGGTGGATGTCAGCGGGCGCTTGAATATCGACGTGCCCAGCCGCATCGCCCGGCGCCTGATAGTCCCCGCCCTGCCCCAGTGGCTGGCGCAGTACCCCGGCCTGCAACTGGCCCTGGGAGCCAGCGACCGCAGCATCGATCTGATCCAGGAAGGCATCGACTGCGCGATCCGCGTCGGCAGCCTGGCCGACAGCAGCCTGATCGCCCGCCCCCTGGGACGCCTGGCCCTGATCAACTGCGCCAGCCCCGCCTACCTCGCCGAACACGGCGAACCGCACAACGCCCAGGACCTGCAGAACGGCCAATGGATGATCGGCTACGCCTCGCCGGACACCGGTCGGGAACAGCCCTGGGAGTTCCTCCAGGAAGGGCGCGAGCACCTGCTGGGCCTGCCCAGTCGGGTGATCGTCAACAATGTGGAGAACTACATCGCCTGCTGCCGTCAGGGGCTGGGGCTGATCCAGGTGCCGCGCTTCGATGTGCAGCACCTGCTCGAGCGCGGCGAGCTGGTGCAGGTGCTGCATGAGCTGCCAGTGGCACCCATGGAGATCTGCGCCCTGTACCCCGACCGCCGCCATCGCTCGCGCCGGCTGAATGTGTTTATCGAATGGTTCGCCGAGCTGATCGGGCCGCACCTGGAGACTTGATGCCCACCCACGGATCGTGAGATGAAGGCGCCTTCAACGGATTGAGGCCCCCTGCACATGACCCTCCTGCATCTTCGCGCTCCACGGCTCGACGACCTGCATGACCTGCTGGCATTCGAAGCACAGAACCGCGCCTTCTTCGAGGCCTCGATCAACGCCCGCCCTGCCGACTACTACTGCGCCGACGGGGTGGCCGAGGCCATAGTCCAGGCCCAGCAGGACGCCGAGGCCGATCGCGGCTATCAGTTCCTGATCCGTGAAGAGGGGCAACTGGTGGGGCGCATCAACCTGCACCGGGTGCAGCGCGCCTACTTCAACTGTGCCGAGCTGGGCTACCGGGTGGGCGCCCAGTTCACCGGACGCGGCATCGCCAAGGCCGCAGTGGCCCAGGTGCTGCAACGGGCCTTCGGTGAGTTGCGCCTGAGCCGGGTCGAAGCCAATGCCCGTCCGGAAAACATCGGTTCGGTGCGGGTGCTGGAAGCCTCCGGTTTCTCGCGCTTCGGCCATTCACGCCGCAGCTTCCTGTTGCACGGGCAATGGTTCGACCGCCTGCATTTCGAATGCCATGGGCCGCAGGTGGGCTGAAGCAGAGGGCGCCCTCAGAGAGGCTGATCATCAGGCTCCAGTTGCCGAGCCGCCGCGAAGTCTTGCCCACCGTAAAACACCCCGAGGATGTAAACCTTCTGCCCTTCTACAGCAAAGGCAATCACGGCTCGCTTGCGATAGTGGGTGATGCGCAGGCCTGGACGAATGTCGTCCCGCAGGTTGCCGCGGTGCGGGAAGGTCTTGAGCGCTTCGCAGTGGGTCACTATCGCATCGGTGTAGCGTTGGGCGATCTGCGGTGAAGCTGCCGTGGCAATGTAGCGATAGAGCGCGAGCAACTGCTCCATGGCTGCAGCCGAGAACTCGACGCTAAACGCCATTACGACTTGGCAGTGGCGCCCTGGTGCTCGGCCAGCAGTCGGGCGCGCACCTGCTCGGTGCTCAAGGGGATCAAGGTGCCGGCTTTCAAGGCGTCATAGGCCGGGGCAACCTGGCTGGCGAGCCAGGCTTCCACTGCACGGTCACGGGCCAGCAAGGCCCGCAGCCCGTCGCGAATCACTTCGCTTTCAGTGGCGTACTCGCCGGAAGCAACCTTGGCCTTGACCACATCGGCCATCTGGTTGGGCAGGGTGATGCTCAATTGTTGAGTGCTACGCATGATGAGCCTTCCTGATTCGATAGGATTCAATCCTACTGCACCCGGAAAAAGATGCCCATGACGGCTTATCGGCTACCTGTGTGGCACAACACTCAGCTCGATAGCTGATTGGCGAACTGCCCCACCGCGCTCACCACTTTCTGCGCGCCGTCCTGGATCTCGACGATCACCGTGCCGGCTTCCGCGGCCAGGGCCAGGCCCTGTTCGGCCTGCTGCTTGCCTTCGGTCATCAGTTCCACCGCCTCGCGGGCCATGTCCTGGTTCTGCCGCACCACGCCGACGATTTCCTCGGTGGCGCTGCTGGTGCGCGAGGCCAGTTGTCGAACCTCGTCGGCGACCACGGCAAAGCCCCGCCCCTGTTCGCCGGCCCGGGCCGCTTCGATCGCCGCATTGAGCGCCAACAGGTTGGTCTGCTCGGCAATCCCGCTGATGGTCTTGACGATGCTGGCGATCACCAGCGACTGCTCGCTCAGGGCCGCGATGCCCTCCCCGGCGTCCTGCATATGCCTGGCCAGGTCGCGCATCACGTTCACCGCTTCGGTGACCACCGTGGTGCCGCGCTGGGCGCTGTTGTCGGTCTGCAACGAGGTGTTGTAGGCGATGCTCGCCGCCTCGGCCACTGCCAGCTCCTGGTTCACCTGATCGGTGATCACGGTGGCGAACTTGACCACCTTGTAGAGCCTGTTGTTGGCGTCCAGCACCGGGTTGTAGGAGGCCTCCAGCCACACAATGCGGCCGTGGGAATCGACCCGCTTGAAGCGATCGGCGATGAACTCCCCGGCGTTCAGGCGCTTCCAGAATTGCTGATAGGCCGCGCTGTTGTATTCCTCGGGTTCGCAGAACATGCGGTGATGCTTGCCCTTGATCTGCGCCAGGCTGTAGCCCATGCCAGACAGGAAGCGATCGTTGGCGCTCAGCACATTGCCGTTGAGGTCGAACTCGATCAAGGCGGTGGAACGCACCAGGGCGCCGATCAGGTTCTCGTGCTCGCGGGAGGCCTCGATGGTGCGCGTCAGGTCGCTGGAGAAGATCGCGAAGTACTTGATCCGCCCTTCGGAGTCGCGCACCGGCTGGGAAATCGAACGCAGCCAGGCTTCCTGGCCATTGCCGCGCAGCAGGCGCACCGCTCCGGCGAAGTGCTCGCCACGGCTCAGGGTGGCCTTGAAGCGTTGGTGGAACTCATCGTTTCTGACATGAGCCGGAACAATGTCCTCCAGGGCTCGGCCCACCAGATCGCCGCTCTTGTAGAGCATTTCCTGGGCGAAGTTGTGGTTGACCGATTGAATCCGTCCATCGGCGCTCAGATTGATCACGAGCATCTCGCTTTCAAGGCTTTCCTTCACCTGTTGAAGGCTCGAAAGTTCTTCACGCAGAGTCGACAGCTCTTGCTTCAAGCGTTTATTGAACATGAGGATGCACCGGGGGGACTGAAAAAATAGGCTGCTTTGGGCCTAACATCGGCCCTGAAAGGCATTTCTTAATAGCCATTAAGACTTGTCTGACAAAAAAATTTCAAAGGCCAATAGCGCCCCTGGAAGCCCCGTCCACAGCGGGGATTCAACGCCCTGGCGGAGGGCGTATAGTCGGCTGCGGCACATTCCACGGCAATCGACGGAGTTGGACTATGGATGCATCACGCAAGGCACTTTTCCAGCAGGCGGCAGAGCGGGTCGGGCACAGCTTCGAGGGCGAGCTGAAGATTGGCGGCAACTATGTGCCGGCGGTGCGCAATGGCGATGAGGTGTACATCAGCGGGCAGATCCCGCGCATCGACAACACCGTGATGGTGGTGGGCCGGGTCGGTGCCGAAACCTCACTGGAACAGGCCCGCCACGGCGCGCAGATCTCGACCCTGCGGGCCCTGGCCATCCTGGCGCAAATGCTCGGCGACCTGCAGCGGATCAAGCGCATCCTGCGGATCAATGTCTATGTGCAAAGTGCCGCGGACTTCACCCAGCAAAGCGAAGTGGCGGACGGCGCCTCGGAGATCCTCTATTCGATCTTCGCCGAGGCCGGCGTGCATACCCGCACCTCGGTGGGGGTCTACCAGCTGCCAAAGAACGCCTCGGTGGAAGTGGACATGATCGTCGCCCTGCACCCCGAGCCATCCGACGCCTGACAAACGTCATTGGCCGGGCACCCAGCGAGGGCCCGGCCAGCCTTCACACCTCACGCCTCAGCCACCGTTGTTACGGCACTGGCCCATCACCTGATACTGCACCGTCTGCAACTGGCCGGCGGAGTCCTCATAAGTCATGCGCGAAGGCACCACATTGCAGGACTTGATCGGCGCGGTAACGCTGACCACCTTGGCGATATCCAGCGGCATGCCATAGCGGTAGTCCTGCACCACCGGGGCCGGCTTGCCCTGGTTCGCCGCATAGCGCTCCATGGCTTTCTGGTTTTCCAGCATGGCCCGGGCGAAGGTGCGGTCAGCGCCGCCCTCGGCCATGACCTGGGATGAGCCGGCCAGCAGCAGCGCGGCGAGACACAGGTTGATTGCTTTCATCAGGTGGTCCTCGTGCAGTTGTCAGCGACGAGGATAAGCAGCCGAGCCTGTCAGAATGATCGCGGGCAGATTACCAATTGGAAAGGTTCCCCCCAGGCCCCATCGTCGACCGGCGCCTCAGGCCCATGGCACAGGGCTTTGCCCACGTTGAGTGCGAGGCGCGACACCAGGCTTGCTTGCGCAATTGTAATCAGCGGGTCACCGCGCCGTTATCTGCCGTTTGCAACTATCGACCGCGACTTGCCGGGCGCCCACGCGCCTGGCGGTCAGCCCAATAAGAACGCCACTGGCGACAACAAGGCCGATAGCTGCCAAGACTCAGGAGCGACCCCATGCGTATCAATCCCTCTCTGTCCCTGCCCGTGCTGGCCACGGTGCTGGGGCTCAACCCCATGGCGGCGCTGGCCGCCGAGGAACCCGCCGCAGGCTTTGTCGAAGGCAGCCGCCTCGACCTGCTGCTGCGCAACTACTACTTCAACCGCGACGACCGCAAGGGCCAGTCCAGCCCCACCGGCAACGGCTACTCCGAAGCCTGGGCCCAGGGCCTGATCGGCCGCTTCGAGTCCGGCTTCACCCAGGGCAGCGTCGGTTTCGGCCTCGATGCCTTCGCCATGTACGGCCTCAAGCTCGATTCCGGTAGTGGACGCAGCGGCGGCAAAGGTTCGTTCGGCATGCTGCCGGTGAACAGTGACAACCAGCCCGCCGATGGCTACGGCAAGGCCGGCGGTGCGGTGAAACTTCGAGCCCTGGACACCACCCTGAAAGTCGGCGATGTGTTCCCCAAGACCCCGGTGGTGCACTACGGCGATTCGCGCCTGCTGCCGGAAAGCTTTCGCGGGGTGACCCTGGAGAACACCAGCCTGGAGGGCCTGAACCTGCAGGGCGGACGCCTGCACGCCATGAGCCAGCCCGACAGCAGTGGCATGCGCGACGGCTTCGCCACCTTCTACGCCGGTAAGGTGGATTCGCCCTGGGTCGGCTATTTCGGCGGTGATTACCGGCTCAACCCCAACCTCAGTTTCAGCCTCTACGGCAGCCGCCTGAAAGACGCCTGGGACCAGTACTACTTCGGCACCACGCTGAACTATCCGCTGTCCGCTCAGGTGAGCCTGTTCAGCGCTTTCAATTACTACAAGGCCGTGGATGAGGGCCGCAAACTGCTGGGGGAGCTCGACAACGACATCTGGAGCGCCAAGCTCGGCGCCACCTACGGCGCCCACACCCTGGCCCTGTCGCACCAGCGCAACAACGGCAACGACGACTTCGATTACCTGCGCCAGTCGGACTCGATCTTCCTCGACAACTCGATCCAGTACAGCGACTTCAACTCACCCAAGGAGCGCTCGTGGATGCTGCGCTACGACCTCGACATGCAGGCCTTCGGCATCCCCGGGCTGTCGTTCATGACCCGCTACGCCCGCGGCAGCGGCGCCGACTACAGCCACGCCAACTCGGTGTACATGCGCCGCGATGGGGCCGGTGATCCATTGACCGATCAACGTCGCTGGGAACGGGATATCGAAGCCAAGTACGTGGTCCAGGGTGGCAGCCTCAAGGACCTGTCCCTGCGCGTGCGCCAGGCCACGGTGCGCTCCAGCCAGTTCGAGTCCGACCTGGAGGAATTCCGGCTGATCGTCGAGTACCCCCTGGCCCTGCTCTGAGGTGTCTGGCCGGGCAGGTTGCGGCCTGCCCGGTGTTAAAACTTCTTCACAGACGCATGGCTTGCAGAACTGTAATATCCGCCTCACCTTCTCGTTAGGTTGGTTTCCCCATACTCCCGGACACACTCGAATCCGCCGCCTACTGCAGCGGTGGAGAGCTTGTCAGGAGAACCACCATGGGCCCAACCCAAGTGTTATTGATCGGCCTTCTGGCCACTACCAGCATCACCGCCCTGGCCGCTGATGGCAGCGAACGCCCACAGCAGTTTCGCCAGGAATTCCTGGCCAGCCAGGAACGGACTCACGGCGATGCCAACCAGGAAACCGCCGCCACTACCGGCGCCGGCAATCCCTCCCGCGATGCATCCACAGCGACCGTGGCCGAGGAAGATATTTAACGGCTGTCGCCCACAGAGCACATTCATCTCTGAAGCGTTTTTTTTGATGCTCCTTTGGAAAGAGATGAATTTTTAGCGTCCCATATGGGGCGCTTTTTTTTTGCCTATCGATTGAGCAGAAACGGGTAGGAGCTGGCTTGCCAGCGAAGGCGTCCGTGAGATCGTCTTCGCCGGCAAGCCGGCTCCTACAAGAGCTGAGGCGTTTCGCTTGCTACTCCGGGTCGTTGCGGTGGGCCCAGTGGTACAGCGCGGGCAGTACCAGCAGGGTCAGCACGGTGGACGACAGGATGCCGCCAATCACCACGGTCGCCAGGGGCCGCTGCACTTCGGCGCCGGTGCCGGTGGCCAGGGCCATGGGGATAAAGCCCAGGGACGCCACCAGTGCGGTCATCAACACCGGGCGCAAGCGGGTCAGGGCGCCTTCGTGAATCGCCACCGGCAGCGAGCGCCCGGCTTCTCGCAGGTTGCGGATAAAGGCAATCATCACCAGGCCGTTGAGCACCGCCACCCCGGACAGGGCGATAAACCCCACCCCCGCGGAAATCGACAAGGGAATATCCCGCAGCCACAGGGCCATGATTCCGCCGGTCAGGGCAAAGGGGATACCGGTAAACACCAGCAGGCCGTCCTTGAGGTTGTTGAACATCATGAACAACAGGCCGAACACCAGCAGCAGCGCCACCGGCACCACCACCTGCAAGCGCTGGGACGCTTCCTGCAATTGCTCGAACTGGCCGCCCCAGGTGGTCCAGTAACCGGCGGGGATTTTCACCTTCTGGGCAATCAGGCCGGTGGCCTCTTCGACGAAGGAGCCGATATCCCGACCGCGCACGTTGGCGCTGACGATCACCAGGCGCTTGCCATTCTCGCGGCTGACCTGATTGGGCCCCAGCACCAGGTCGAGGCTGGCCACGTCCGACAGGGCGATAAAGCCTATTTGCCCACTGCTGCCCGCGGTCGCCGGAATCGGAATCAGCAGGCGCGACAGGCCATCGATATCGGTGCGCAACGAGTCGGGCAGGCGCACCACCATATCGAAGCGCCGGTCGCCCTCGTACAGGGTGCCGGCCTGGCGCCCGCCCACTGCCACGGCAATGGTGTCTTGCACATCACCGACATTGAGGCCGAAGCGCGCGGCCTTGTCGCGGTCGATAGTGATGGTCAGCACCGGCAGGCCGGAGGTCTGCTCGACCTTGACCTCCGAAGCCCCGGACAACCCCTGCAAGGCCGTGGCGATCTGCGCGGCGGTCTGGTTCAGCACCTGCATGTCATCGCCGAACACCTTGACCGCGACATCGCTGCGCACCCCGGAAATCAGTTCGTTGAAACGCAACTGGATCGGCTGCGACAGCTCATAGGCGCTGCCCGGCACCAGGGCACTGGCGCGCTGGATATCGGCGATCAGCGCGTCCCGCGACTTGCCCGGATCAGGCCATTGCGCCTTGGGCTTGAGCATCAGGTAGCTGTCGGAAATATTCGGCGGCATCGGGTCCGAGGCAATCTCCGCGGTGCCGGTGCGGGCGAACACCCGTTCGATCTCCGGCACTTGCGCCAGCAGGGTGCGCTCCAGGCGCTGCTGCATTTCCACCGACTGCGTGAGGCTGGTGCCGGGCACCCGCAGGGCCTGCTGGGCGAAGTCGCCTTCGCTGAGGCTGGGGATGAATTCGCTGCCCATGCGGCTGGCCACCAGGGCACTGCCGGCGAGGATCAAGCCGGCCAGGGCGAAGGTCACGCCACGCCGCGCCATGACCCAGTCCAGCACCGGCGCGTAGCCGCGCTTGGCGCTGCGCATCAGCAGGTTTTCCTCTTCCTTGACCTTGCCGGTGACGAACAGCGCAATGGCCGCCGGCACAAAGGTCACCGAGAGCACCATCGCCCCCAGCAAGGCCATGACCACGGTGAAGGCCATGGGGTGGAACATTTTCCCGGCGACCCCGGTGAGGGCGAAGATCGGCAGGTACACCACCATGATGATCAACTGGCCGAAGATCAGCGCGCGCCGGGCTTCCTTGGCCGCGGCGAAGACTTCATGCAGGCGCTCGGAGCGCGTCAGCAGGCGCCCGTGATGCCGCTGGGCGTGGGCCAGGCGGCGAATGGCGTTCTCCACAATCACCACCGCGCCGTCGACGATGATGCCGAAATCCAGGGCGCCGAGGCTCATCAGGTTGGCGCTGACCTTGTTGCCGAACATGCCGGTGAAGGTGAACAGCATCGACAGCGGAATCACCAGGGCGGTGATCAGCGCCGCGCGGATATTGCCCAGGAACAGGAACAGAATCACGATCACCAGCAGCGCGCCCTCGAAGAGGTTCTTCTTCACCGTGGCGATGGCCTTTTCCACCAGGTTGGTGCGGTCGTACACCGTGACCGCCACCACGCCCTCGGGCAGCGAAGGGTTGATCTCTTCGAGTTTTTTCGCCACCGCCTGGGACACCGCGCGGCTGTTCTCGCCGATCAGCATGAACACCGTGCCCAGCACCACTTCCCGGCCATTTTCGGTGGCCGCGCCACTGCGCAGCTCGCGGCCGATCTGCACCTGGGCCACGTCACGCACGCGGATCGGCGTGCCGTCGCTGCTGCTGATGACGATGCTGGCGATGTCCTCAATGGACGCCAGTTGCCCCGGCGCTCGAATCAGCAACTGCTCGCCGCTGCGCTCGATATAACCGGCGCCGACGTTGGCGTTGTTGCGTTCCAGGGCGCTGACCAGGTCATTCAGGGTCAGCCGGTAGGCAGCCAGACGCCTGGGGTCCGGGGCGATCTGGTACTCCTTGGCAAAACCGCCGATGGTGTTGATCTCGGCCACCCCCGGCACGTTGCGCAGTTGCGGCTTGATGATCCAGTCCTGGATCACCCGCAGGTCGGTGGGGGTGTAGGGCGTACCGTCCTCCTTGCGCGCGCCCTCCTCGGCTTCCACGGTCCACAGGAAGATTTCCCCGAGCCCGGTGGAAATCGGCCCCATCACCGCCTCGACGCCCTCGGGCAATTGCTCGCGAGCCACCTGCAAACGCTCGTTGACCAGTTGCCGGGCGAAGAACAGGTCGGTGCCGTCCTTGAAGATCACCGTCACCTGGGACAGGCCCGAGCGCGACAGCGAGCGCGTCTGCTGCAGGCCCGGCAGCCCGGCCATGGCGGTCTCGATGGGAAAGGTGATGCGCTGTTCGGTTTCCAGCGGCGAAAAACCCGGCGCCGCAGAATTGATCTGCACCTGCACATTGGTGATGTCGGGTACGGCGTCGATCGGCAGTTTCTGGTAGCTGGCAATGCCGACGCCAGCCATCAGCAGCACCGCCAGCAGCACGATCAGGCGCTGCTCGATGGCGAATTGGATGATGCGTTCAAACATGGGAAATCACTCTCTGCTGTGACCGATCAATGGCCATGGTCGGCCGCGCCCTTGCCCAGTTCGGACTTGAGGGTGAAGCTGCCGCGGGTGGCGACCTGGGCCCCGGCCTCGAGGCCCTGGCGGATTTCGACGAAACCGTCCTGGCTGGCCCCGGTGACCACAGGCGTGGCCTGGAACCCCTCGGCCACGCGGACGAATACCGAGGGCCGGTCCTCCACGGTCTGCAGCGCCGCCTGGGGTACGCTGACCGGCGCCTCGAAGGCCTCGGTGGCCAGTTGCACGGCCACGAACAGCCCCGGGCGCCAGGCGTCATCCGGGTTGGCCAGGGTGACCCGCACCGTGGCGGTACGGGTCTGTTCCCCCAACAGGCTGCCGACATAGGCCACCTGGCCCTGGACCTGGGTGCCCAGCTCGCTGGAGCTGACCTGGACACCCTGGCCGACCCGAACCTGGCCCAGGTCCCTGGGCGACACGCCGAAGGTGGCCCAGACCCGGGACAGGTCGGAGAGGGTGAAGGCGGCGCTGTTCTCGCTCACCACCTCACCAACGCTGAGGTGCTTCTCCACCACCACGGCGTCGAAGGGCGCGCGCATTTCATAGCGATTGCCCCCGGTCGGCTGGGCGCTGCCGCTCAGGGCGCTGATTTTCTGCCGGGCGTTGTCGAGGGCGATTTGCGCTTCTTGCAGGTTCTGCCGCGCCAGCAGGTAGTCCTGCTCGGCGGAGATCTGCTCGACCCACAGTTGCCGCTCGCGCTCGAAGGTGGTGCGGGCCAGTTCCAGGCGCCGCCCGGCGGCCGCCAGTTCGCTGCGCTGGTCGGACACCTGCTGGCTGGATATCACCGCCAACAGCTGGCCGCGCTTGACCGCCTGCCCCAGATTGACCTGCACCGACTCCACCACCCCGGCGGTGCGCGGCACTAGGTGCGAGGTGCGGTCCTCGTCGAAACGGATCTCCCCCGGCAGGCTCAGCACCCGGTTCAAGCGCCGCGGCCCGGCCTCGGCCAGCTCGATGCCGGCGGCCTGGATCTGCTCGGCGCTGAGTTCCAGATGACCTTCGGTTTCGCCTTCATCATGGGTCTCGGCGGGGGCCTTGCCGGTGCTGACGGGTGCCTTGGCGCTGGCAGGCGCCGGGGTGGCGAACAGGTTCGGCAGCAGCAAGGCCGCTGCCCCCAGGCCGACCACCGCGCTAATGGCCAAGACCAGGCTGCGTTGTTTATCCATGGATGCTCCTGAAAATCGATGCTCGGCGGCGCGCCAGGCGCCTTACGAGCGGGACGGAAAGAAATACCGGTCGAGGGACCTGTGCCATTCGTGGACGCACCAATGCCGCAGCTCGTCCCGGGGTGCCGGCGGCACGGCGCGGCAATCGCTGACCAGCAGCGCAACCAGGCAGGCAAGGCCGCGCAGCCAGGTCTTCACCAACGCTCGAGGTCGCCGTAGATGCGCTCGATCCGCACCCTGGCCGCGCTGGTTTGCGCCAGCGCGGCCAGGTACTGGCTGCGGGCGCCGATCAGCGTACGTTGGGCATCGAGCACTTCGAGGAAGCCGAACTTGCCCATCTCGAAGCCACGGGTGGCGCTCTCCACCGCGCGCTGGGCGGCGGGCAGCAGGGTCTGGTCGAAGGACTGCACCTCGTTCCGGGCCGTGCTCCACTGCTCCAGGGCCTGCAGGGTTTCGTCTCGCAAGCGCAGCTCGGTGGCATTGCGCAGGTCTCGGGCCTGATCGGCGCGGCGCGCGGCGGACAGCACATTGCCCTGGTTGCGATTGAACAGCGGCAGCGGCATCGACAGCCCCACCAGGTTGACCCGCTCGCGGGCGCCGGCGTCGTACTGGCTGCCGATGCTGAGATCCAGATCCGGGATGCGCTGGGACCGCTGCAGGCCCAGGGCAGCTTCACGTTGGACGATTTCCTGCTCGGCCATGCGCAATTCGGTGGTCTGCGGCAAGCTGCTCAACAATCGAGCCGAAGCCGGCAGCAGCACCTCGGCCGGCGGCTCCTGCACCGCGGCAAAATCCGCACTGGCGCTGCCGATGACCCTGGCCAGCTGGCGATAGGCGTTGTCCTGCTCCAGTTGCCCGCGCTTGAGTTCCAGGCTCACCTCTGCCAGCTGTACCTGGGCCCGGGTGGCCTCCACCGGCGAGGCCTTGCCGCCACGGACCCGACCCTGGGCCACGCTAAGGCCACGCTCGGCCAGGGCCAGGGAGCGCCCGGCCAGTTGCCGGCGTTGCTGGGCCAATTGCGCGGCGTAATAGGCCTCCAGCACATCAGCGCGCAACTGGGTGCGCCGCCGCTCAAGCTCCAGGTTCGCCAGTTCCTGATCGCGGCTGGCCAGCTCCACCCGGGCACCACGCTTGCCCCCCAGCTCCAGCGCCTGGCTGAGCTTGACCGAGGTGGTGCGGCTGTCGCGCCGAGTGTCCTCGGCATCCACCGAGAGCACCGGGTTGGGCAGCAGCCCGGCCTGCTGCCGGGCCCCCTGGGCAATCTCGATTTCCCAGCGCGCGGCAGCCAGTTCGGGGTTGTTGGCAAAGGCCCTGGCCAGGGCGCTGTCCAGACTCAGCTGGGAAGCTTCGGCGGCGCTCAGCGGGCTGGCCGCCAGGGCCAGCAGGAGGGTCCAGGTGCAGCGGCGTGCAGCCCGGGCCGCGGGGCGTGGGGAAGTCGACATAACAGGTTCCGGCCCTTGTCGGGGCAGTGTCCGCGAAGCTGCGGCGCAACATATCGGCCCTGGTGCGAAGACAGGCTGGCCCCTATGCAACTGCCACGCTCCACCGATTGACGGGGAGGGTTTGAAGTGCGGCCAAGGTTAGCTTTCAGTGCTTATCGCCAGGGTGGCGCGAAGATTACAAATCCGTTAGCAAAGGCTCTGGATCAAGCTTGTGCATTAAGATCGCCGCGGCCCTTGGCCACTTGAAAGAGCACTTGAAGAGTGCCGAGAACCTGGCCCGCAACGGCCACTCGGCTATCTGCCTGCCCACGTCCTTGCCCCGCCGCCTATCCACCGAGAACCTCATCAGCATGCGTATCCTGGTCATCGAAGACGAACGCAAAACCGCCGACTACCTGCATCAAGGCCTGAGCGAAAGCGGCTATGTGGTGGATTGTGCCCACAGCGGCGCGGACGGCCTGCACCTGACCGGCCAGTACGCCTACGACCTGGTGATTCTCGACGTCAACCTGCCGCAGATCGACGGCTGGGGCGTGCTGGCGCAGATCCGCCAGCACAGCAGCACGCGGGTCATGATGCTCACCGCCCAGGGGCGCCTGGCGGACAAGGTGCGGGGCCTGGACCTGGGCGCCGACGACTACCTGGTCAAGCCGTTCCAGTTTCCCGAACTGCTGGCGCGGATTCGCAGCCTGATGCGCCGCAGCGAACAGGCGCCGGTGCCAGATGTGTTGCGCGTCGCCGACCTGGAACTGGACCAGGGTCGGCACCGAGCCTTTCGCGGCAAGCAGCGCATCGACCTGACCACCAAGGAGTTCGCCCTGCTGCACCTGCTGATGCGCCAGAGCGGCGTGGTGCTGTCGCGCACGCAGATCATCTCGCTGGTGTGGGACATGAACTTCGACTGCGACACCAATGTGGTGGAAGTCTCGATCCGCCGCCTGCGGGCGAAGATCGACGATCCCTTCGAACGCAAGCTGATCCATACCCTGCGTGGCGTCGGCTACGTGCTCGAAGAGCGCGACTGAACAAGGAACCTGATCTGCATCGGCGCCAGCGCTGTAGAATGCGCGCTTCATTCTCTGCGCGAAGGGACCGCCATGCCTCATCAGCCCTGGATTCTCGGCCTTGCTCTGGCCCTGCTGCTGGGAGGCGCCGCTGGCTCGATGCCGGCCCGGGCAGCGCCGCTGGACTGCACCCATATCAGCGTCAGCGAACAGACCGACCGCTGCGCCCAGGCGGCCAAGGAGCACGCTGACAACGCCCTGAACCAGAGCTATCAGGCCTTGCTGGCGCGGGTCCACGAGTTGTATCCCGGCAACCTGCTGCAAGAGCAGGAGTACCTCGGCAAATTGAAGAATGCCCAACGAGCCTGGATCAAGTACCGCGACAGCACCTGCGTGCTGGAAGCCTTCGAAGTGGAACCGGGCAAGCCGGCCCATGTGACCCTGATCAATATCTGCGTGACCCGCCTGAGCAACGAGCGCAGCCGCTACCTGGAGCAGTTGCTGCCCCAATAGACCTCCTACGATGGTCGATTTGCTATTGCGCTGGGCGGGGTTTGCGCGCCTGGAGCAGCAGGCAGGCAAGGCTGGCCAACCAGCAGAAATACAGCGGCCCCAGGGCCGACTCGCGTTGCCGCAGGCGGTCCTGGCACTGCTCGGCATTCGGGCATTGGGCGCTGCACCAGGTTTGATCATCATGGCTGCAACTGAGCAGGTAGCCCCGCAAGTGGCTCAGTAACAGGGTCTGCCCCGGCAGTTGTGCGAAGGGCACCTGGAGCCGGGTCAGTTCGCGGTTCAGGCGCAAGCGTTGACGTTCCCCGGTGTCGAGCGCCTCCACCAGCAGTGTCCCCTCCTCTACCGCCACCACCCGGGCACTGAAGCTGTCGGGGCTTGCGCCCTCCAGGCCGTAGTCCAGCTGAGTGCAGGTCCAGGCTTCGATCAGGGCAAACACCAGCCCCAGCACAAAGCACACCAGCGCCACCTGCAGCAGTGGGTCGAGGGTGGAGAAATTTCGCAAGGAACACAGCGTCGAACGAATCAAGACAGCTCCCGGAAACCCACGCGTGGGCCGCGCATTCCGGGAGATTAGCGGGAAAAAACCAGCGGCTGAAAGCCATTTTTCAGCCCGGTTTCATGTTGGATTCAGCGGCTTTTTGGCGAAGGCTCTAGCTCGCTGCTTCGCTTGATTGCAGCGCGTCGAAGAAAAATCCTAGGGTTGATCAAGGACGCCGTTCGACCCCGTCGCCATCGGCCGTTCCTCGCCCACACGGCCACCGAAGTAACCGGCACTGATCACCCCCACCGCCCCCATCAGCGCGCAATAGATCACGCAGACCCAGGGGCTCCAGGGCATCAGGGCGATCAGCAACAAAGGGGTGGTGCTGGCCCAGAGGGCATAGGCGATGTTGTAGGTGAAGGAGATGCCGGAAACGCGAATCCGCGGCGGGAACAACCCGACCATCACCGACGGCACCGCGCCCACCACGCCGCAGCCCAGACCGGCGATGGCATAGGCCAGGCCGACCCATTGGCCGCCGCTGTTCAGGCAGCCGTAGAGCACGGCGATGCCCAGGGGCAGCAGCAAGCTGTAGAGCATCACCGTGCGCCAGGCGCCGAGGCGATCGACGACCAGCCCGGCCAGCACGCAGCCGATATTCAGGAAGACAATCCCCAGGCTGCTCAGGGCGAAGGTGTGGCTGGCACTCATGCCGAAACTCTTCTGCATCATGGTCGGGGTGATGACCACGAACACCACCACCGCCGAGGTCAGCACGCAGGTAAGGATCAGCGCCGGCAGGATTGCCAGGCGATGCTCGCGCAACACAGTGCGCAGCGGCATTTCACTGGCCGCCTCGCGCTGCTGGTGCAGGGCCATGAACACTGGGGTTTCGCTCAGCCAGCGCCGCAGCCAGACGCCGATCACGCCGAACACGCCGCCCAGCAGGAAGGGGTAGCGCCAGGCATGGTCGAGTATTTCCTCGGGACTGAAGACCTGCGCCAGCAGGGTCGCGGTCAGGGCGCCGAGCAGGTAGCCGAAGGTCAGCCCGGCCTGGAGGAAACCCAGGGCATAACCGCGATGGGCGCGGGGCGCGTGCTCGGCCACGAAGACCCAGGCGCTGGGTACTTCACCACCCACGGCGGCGCCTTGCAGTACCCGCAGGGCCAGCAGGATCAGGGGGGCGAAGTAACCGATCTGGGCGTAGGTGGGCATGCTGCCGATCAACAGGCACGGCAGCGCCATCATCAGGATGCTCAGGCTGAAGACCTTCTTGCGCCCCAGGCGGTCGGCGAAGTGCGCCATGAGGATGCCGCCCAGGGGCCGGGCCAGGTAGCCGGTGACAAAGATCCCGAAGCTTTGCAGCAGGCGCAGCCACTCGGGCATTTCCGGGGGGAAGAACAGCTGGCTCAGGGTCAGGGCGAAAAATACGAAGATGATGAAGTCGTAGATTTCCAGGGCGCCACCCAGGGCGGCCAGGCCCAGGGTCTTGTAGTCGGCGCGGGAGAAACGCGCCGGCGACGCTTCAGTCGAGGGGGTCATAGCAGCAACTCAGATGGTGGCAGTCAGCAAGGCTGCACATGGTCTATGCAATCGCTCCGAGGAACAACCGTCAGTTGTTGGCCACATGGACGCTCGGCGCGGACGCCGGCAGCCCCGCTACCCGCCCTTGGCCAGGGCGATGGCGGCCTGGATCGCGGCGCGGGCCTGGGGGCTGTTCTTCCAGCAGCTGGAACCCACCAGGGCCGAGGCGCGGGTGACGATATCCAGGGCGTCGGCGGCGGCCAACTGGGCCAGGGAAATGATCCCTAGCTGTTCCAGGCGGCCCACCACAGTGGGCCCGACACCCTTGACCTTGAGCAGTGCGGCGCGTTCTTCAGGGGAAAATGACATGGGCGTTGCATCCTTTGCAGTCCGTGGCAATTGCCGCATTCTGGCACAGTTCTCGGCCGCCTCTGCCCGGGGCGGCCGACCTCCCTACAAACATAAGAATCCGAGGTAATCACGTGGCCGCTGAAATTCAAGATAGCCGCTCTGCCCGCTTCGCCCTGGGCTGTTCGAACTGGGCTGAACGCTGGTTCCCAGACTCCTGGGTGTTCGCCGCGCTGGCGGTGATCATCGTTACCCTGGCCACCCTGGCCATGGGTGCCAAGCCCACCGATGCCGCCATGGCCTTCGGCGACGGCTTCTGGAGCCTGATCCCCTTCACCATGCAGATGGCCTTCGTAGTCATCGGCGGTTACGTGGTGGCCAGCTCGCCGCCGGCGGTGAAGCTGATCGACAAACTGGCGCGCATTCCCAAGAACGGCCGCTCGGCAGTGGCCTGGGTGGCGCTGATTTCCATGCTCGCGTCCCTGCTCAACTGGGGCCTGTCCCTGGTGTTCGGCGGCCTGCTGGTACGGGCCCTGGCCCGGCGCACCGAGCTGCGCATGGACTACCGCGCCGCCGGCGCTGCCGCCTACCTGGGCCTGGGCGCGGTGTGGGCGCTGGGGCTGTCGTCGTCGGCCGCGCAACTGCAGGCCAACCCCGGCAGCCTGCCGCCGTCGATCCTGGCCATCACCGGGGTGATTCCCTTCACCCAGACTATTTTTCTCTGGCAATCGGGGGTGATGCTGCTGGCGCTGATCGTCATTTCGCTGATCGTCGCCTATGCCACCGCACCCGGCCCCGGCAGCGCCCGCGATGCCCAGGCCTGTGGCGTCGATCCAGGCTTCAGCCTGCCCAAGCCGCAACCGCGCAGCCGCCCCGGTGAATGGCTGGAATACAGCCCGCTGTTGACCTTGCTTCTGGCGTTGCTGGCCGCTGGCTGGCTGTACCACGAGTTCGCCACCAAGCCGGCGATCACCGCGATCTCCGGGCTCAATACCTACAACTTCCTGTTCCTGATGACCGGCGCCCTGCTGCACTGGCGCCCGCGCAGTTTCCTCGACGCGGTGGCCCGGGCGGTGCCCACCACCACCGGGGTGCTGATCCAGTTCCCGCTGTACGGCTCGATTGCCGCGCTGATGACGGTTGTCAAGGGGCTGGATGGGCAGACCCTGGCCCACCACATCTCGACCTTCTTCGTGCAGATCGCCTCCCACGACACCTATGCCCTGCTGATAGGCCTGTACTCGGCGGTGCTGGGCTTCTTCATTCCTTCAGGCGGTGGCAAGTGGATCATCGAGGCTCCCTATGTGATGCAGGTGGCCAATGAGCTGCAATACCACCTGGGCTGGGCGGTGCAGATCTACAACGCCGCCGAGGCCCTGCCGAACCTGATCAATCCCTTCTACATGCTGCCGCTGCTGGGGGTGCTGGGCTTGAAGGCGCGGGACCTGATCGGCTTCTCCTTCGTCCAGCTGCTGGTGCATGCGCCCTTGGTGCTGGTGCTGCTCTGGGCCCTGGGCAGCACCCTGGCGTACCTGCCGCCCGTACTCCCCTGAGTGCTCCACGGGCCCGTTCCGCCGCTCTGGGACGGGCCTGTGGATAAGTCCCATCCGGCATCAATTTCAGAATTTTCCGAGTCTATCGCAGTGGACTCCTGACGCATTCCTGTAGTCTTTGCGTCATATTCGGTTGTTACCGTGCGACCGAAATACTTTGTAACCAATTATCAGATCGACGAGCAAGGAGCCGACATGAGCGACGACACCGACCTGCATGACACCCCCGAATCCACCACCGACCAGCCCACCGATACCAGCCGCCGCCGCTTCCTCGGCGGCGTTGCCGTTCTGGGGGTGGGCGCCACCCTGAGCGCCTGCAGCAAATCCGCCGAGCCTGGGGGCAAGCCGGATGAGCGTCCGCTGTCTCCGGTCGAACTGGACAAGGCCCTGCAGGATCAGGTGAAGAACGTGGTGGTGCTGTTCGCCGAGAACCGCAGTTTCAACAACCTGTTCGCCAACTTCCCCGGGGTGGAGAAACCGCTCTCGGCCCTCAAGCCCGAGGATTTCCAGCAGCGTGACCGCGACGGCAAGCTGTTGCAGAAACTGCCGCCGATCTGGGGCGGCATCCTCCAGGTTGGCCCGCAAACCCTGGACGGCATCACCTACCCGGTGGAAACCCAGTTCCAGGAAAACCTGCCCAACGCGCCCTTTGCCCTCAAGGGCCCCAGCGGCGAGGACCTGCCCCTGGGCCTGGTAACCCGCGACCTGTGGCATGTGTTCTACCAAAACCAGATGCAGATCAACGGCGGCAAGAACGACGGCTTCGTGGCCTGGGCCGACTCCGGCGCCCTGACCATGGGCCACTACGCCCAGACCCGCTACTCCCTGCGCCTGTGGGATGTGGCCCGGGAGTTCGTGCTCTGCGACAACTTCTTCCAGGGCGCCTTTGGCGGTTCGTTCCTCAACCACCAGTACCTGATCAGCGCCAAGGTGCCGTTCTACCCGGACGCCGCCAACTCGGTGGCCAAGTCGCAGATCGCCACCTTGCAGGGCGACGACCCCAAGGGCACCCGTCTCAAGCCCCTGGACAAGTCCCCGGCCAGTGCCATGGACGGCGCGCCGCAGTTCGGCCCCAGCGCCCTGACCCCGGACGGCTACGCGGTGAACACCATGGCCCCGCCCTACTGGCCGACCTGGATCCGCGACCCCAAGCGCCCGGACTACGCCAAGCCCGACCTGCCCAGCGTGCTGGTACCCCAGACCCACGAGCATATCGGCGACAAGCTGTCGAAGAAGAACGTCGATTGGGCCTGGTACGGCGGCGCCTGGCAGGCGACCCTGGAGCAGTTCAAGGACTCCGGCGGGATTCCCAAGATCCCCAACTTCCAGTACCACCACCAGCCGTTCAACTACTTCCTGCGCCAGGGCCCGGAAAACCCCGCCGAGCGCGCCAAGCGCCTGCGCGATGGCGGCCTGGGCGATGAGTCGAGCACCAACAAGTTCTTCGCCGACGCCGAGGCCGGCAAGCTGCCGGCGGTGACCTTCTACAAGCCCCAGGGCAACCTCAACCTGCACGCGGGCTACGCCGATGTGGCCGCCGGCGACCGGCATATCGACCGCGCGCTGAAGGTGCTGCGGGAAAGCCCGCAGTGGAAGAACATGGTGGTGATCGTCACTGTCGACGAAAACGGCGGCTGGTGGGACCACGTGGCGCCGCCCCAGGGCGACCGCTGGGGCCCGGGCACGCGGATTCCAGCCTTGGTGGTGTCGCCATTCGCGCGCAAGGGCACGGTGGACCACACGGTGTACGACACCGCGTCGATCCTGCGGCTGATCACCCGGGTGTTCCAGCTGGAGACCCTGGACGGCATCAAGGAACGTGACGCGGCGATGATCGCCCGGGGCCAGAAGCCCATGGGCGACCTGACCAACGCCCTGCACTTCAAAGCCTGACCCGGGGGGGCCGCAACGGCCCCGCCAGCCACCGCAGAAGCGCAGCCCACACCCGCTTCGCTTCTGCGGCTTCGGCGCCAATGATAGCCATATAACATCACCTACTTTACCCATCCACCCGGCGGGTAATATCCTGCGCGCCACTTATTTGTTTCAGCTGTTTTCCGACCGCCAAGGGAGTTCGTCGTGATGATCGTAGGCATTGACCTGGGGACCACCAACAGCCTGGTGGCGGTCTGGCGCGACACCACCAGCGAGCTGGTGCCCAACGCCCTGGGGCAGTTGCTCACCCCCAGCGTGGTCGGCCTCGACGACCAGGGCCGGGTGCTGGTGGGCCAGGCAGCCAAGGAGCGCCTGCACACCCACCCGCAACTGACCACCGCGCTGTTCAAGCGCTACATGGGCAGTGCCACCGAAGTGCGCCTGGGCAACCGTTCGTTCCGCCCGGAAGAGCTGTCGGCCCTGGTGCTCAAGAGCCTCAAGGAGGACGTCGAGCGCACCTACGGCGAACCGGTGGAGGAAGCGGTGATCAGCGTGCCCGCCTACTTCAGTGACGCCCAGCGCAAGGCCACGCGGATCGCTGGCGAGCTGGCCGGGCTCAAGGTCGAGAAACTGATCAACGAACCCACCGCCGCGGCCCTGGCCTATGGCTTGCACCAGCGCGACAAGGAGACCTCGTTCCTGGTCTTCGACCTGGGCGGCGGCACCTTCGACGTGTCGATCCTCGAGCTGTTCGACGGGGTCATGGAGGTGCGCGCCAGCGCCGGCGACAACTTCCTCGGCGGCGAGGATTTCGACAGCCTGCTGCTGGAGCACTTCATCGAACAGCAGGGCCAGGCCGCGGACTTTCCCGAGCGCCAGAGCGTGCTCCAGGCGCTGCGCCGGGAAGCCGAACGGGTGCGCCGCGCCCTGGGCCAGGACAGCAGCGCCGAATTCTGCCTGCGGGTGGACGGCCGACAATGGTCCCAGACCATCACCCAGGCGCAGTTGGCAACCCTGTACACGCCCTTGCTGGAGCGCCTGCGGGCGCCCATCGAGCGGGCCCTGCGCGATGCGCGGATTCGCGTCAGCGACCTGGATGAAATTCTCCTGGTGGGCGGCGCTACGCGCATGCCCCTGGTGCGCAAGCTGGCGGCCGGGCTGTTCGGGCGCTTTCCCTCCATCAGCCTCGACCCCGACCAGGTGGTGGCCCAAGGCGCGGCGGTGCAGGCGGCGCTCAAGGCGCGTTCGGCGGCCCTGGAAGAAGTGGTGCTGACCGATGTCTGCTCCTACACCCTGGGCATCGAGACCTCCCAGCAGTATGGCAATCAGATCGAAGGCGGGCATTACCTGCCGATCATCGAGCGCAACAGCGTGGTGCCGGTGAGCCGGGTCAAGAGCGTGCATACCCTGCACGACAACCAGGAGCAGGTGCTGCTGAAGATCTTCCAGGGCGAGGCGCGCCTGGTGCGCGACAACGTCGCCCTGGGCCAGCTGGAGATCAAGGTACCCAAGCGCCCGGCCGGGGAAGTGACCCTGGATGTGCGTTTCACCTACGACATCAACGGCCTGCTGGAAGCCCAGGTGAGCATTCCACTGACCGGCGAAAGCCATAGCCTGGTGATCGAGAACAACCCCGGGGTGCTGACTGCGGAGGAAATCCGCGAGCGCCTCAAGGCCCTTGAGCAATTGAAGGTTCACCCCCGCGACCAGCAGGTCAACACCCTGCTCAGTGCGCGCCTGGAGCGCTTGTATCAGGAGAGCCTGGGTGACTTGCGCGAGCGTATCGGCTACCTGGCCGGGCAGTTCCAGCAGGTGCTGGAAACCCAGGACGAACGCAAGATCCGCGAAGTGCGCAACCAGCTCAACGAGCAACTGCAACACCTGGAACACGGCCACTGGCACTGAAGGAGCCGCCACATGGATTGCTGGACGCTGTTGCAGCTGCCGGACGATGCCGACGAGCGCAGTATCAAGCGCAGCTATGCCCGGCAACTCAAGAGCACCCGACCCGAGGATGACCGCGAGGCGTTTCAACGCCTGCGCCAGGCCTATGAAAGCGCCCTGCTGCTGGCCCGTGAGCGCCAGCCCGGGCCACTGCAGGCGGCCCATGCCGAACCGGCGCCACTGCCAGCGGAGGCGGAAAACCTGCGCCAGTGGTCACAGTTGCTGGATATGCGCGTGCAACAGAGCCCCCCACAGCCCGCCGAAGCCCCCGAGCAGCGGCTGCTGCTGGGCCTGACACCAGGCAATCTGCCGCAGCGCTGGCAACAGGCGGTGCAACAGGATTGCCGCCAAGGCTTCGAAGCCGGCCTGCTGCGGCACTGCCTGACGCGCCCGGAACAGCGCACGGCCCTCGCCCTGTGGGCGGTGCAACACCTGGAATGGCTGATGCCCTGGCAGCAGGTGGACATGACTCCCGCGCAGCAGCAGACAGTGCGTGACGACCTGCTGCGGCACTATCTGGATACCCTGGAGGCGCTTCTGCAAGCCGCAGACGAAACAGCCTTTATCGAATCGTTGCGCAGCTATGCCGAACAGCCGTGGATGCAGGTGTTCGACCATCGCCAGCAGTATCAGGGGGCCGTGCTGCAGTTGCTCAATCGTTGCCAGTGGAGCCTGGCGCTGCTGGATCAGGTCTGCCATGTGTTGCAGTGGGATGACAAGAGCGGCGCCCACCCGGGCCCTGCCGAGGCCTGGGAAGCGCTGATGGAGGGCCGTCAGCAGGAAAATTTCTACCAACTGCAACAACTGCGCAGCAGTGACGAACGCGTCTGGGAGCCCAGCATTCTGGCCGCTCACTTGTTGTTCAAGCCGATGACCGCCAAGCAGCAGAAGAACCTTTTGCAAGACACCAATGCCCAGCACTGGCAGGCCTGCCAGCATCTGGCCCAGGTGCTGAGCTGGCGTTATCCACAGCTGATAGAGCGCCTGCCGCAGAAGGACCTGTATTTCTGGCTGCGCTTTCTCCGGCGCCCGACCTTCGAGCAGTCCTGGGCCAGGCTCGGTGCCGGTCTCTGGCTGGCGATTGCGTTGTACCTGCTGTTGCAGAATCACTACTCGCCGGGTTTCAGCCTCACTCTGGCAGCGGTGCTGAGCGGGATTGCGCTGTGGTGCTCGATCTTGTTGATGAGCCAGTGGATCCCCCTGGCGACCCGCTTCGTTCACCAGGACCTGTGGCTGAGCGAACGCCTGATTCCCAAGGGCCTTGATCCGAACAGCAAGTACCTGGTGCTGCGCCACGGTTTGCCGCAGCTGGTGATTCTGGCGCTGTTCGGCGCCCTGCACGGCGGCCTGGGCATGCTGACCTACCTGGGCACGCTGTTGCTCAACCTGCTGCAGCGCAAAAGGCTGGGTCATATCGACCCGCAACTGAGCGCCAATCACCCCTGGCTGACCGCGCTGCACTGGGCCCACTGGAGCCCGTTGCAGGTGGTTTTCCTGCCCCTGATGCTGGCGGCCAACGTGTTCTGCCAGCTGTACTATCCTGGCTTCCCACTGACCACGCTGAAACCGTTCTGAAAGGCCGGCGGACACTTCGATGGCGCCTGCCGATCCATAGTCTTTGCCCTTCGGGGTTCACGCTGAAAAGGATCTGAGCATGTTCAAACTCGCAGGACTGACCCTGGCGCTGGCCGCCGCCTCGCTCTCCACTACTCTGATGGCCGATGTCGAGGTGGACCTGGGCAGCCCCCAGCGCGTCACCCAGCTGTTCGCCTACCCCAACAACTGCAACGTGATCTGCTATCGCGACTGGAGCCTGGAGCAGACGGTGCAGCACTACCTGGCCCAGAGCGTGCAGCGTGACGGCTACAGCACGGCAAAAGTCAGCGTGAAGACCGCCGGCGACAAGGTGTTGGCTTCCATCAGCGGCGTGCCGGATGACTACGGCAAGCCCCTGAGCGCCCTGCTGGATGCCGGCGACCTGGCCTACAAGGGCGCCACTCAGTTGAACAAGGACGGACACTGGGATTTCAGCTGGTACCTGTTCCTACCCCTGGGCATGGCCCTGGAAAACCGCAAGAGCGTGGAGCTGCTGCACTTCCCGCCGGACTATTCACTGACCCATTACCAGGACTACCTGGAGTCGGCCACCACCGATCGCTGGGCCTCGCTGCTGACCGTCAACGGCATTGCCGCCGAGCAGACCCCGGCCTACCAGACCATCATCGACATCGCGCCGATCGCCGCGCCGTCCAACGCCGGCAAGGACCTGGAAGGGGTCTACAGCTACTTCAACAGCTACCAGACCACCATGGTCAAGCAGGTCAGCCAGAACGCCAGCGGCGCGGCCCTGCCGATGGTGGCCTTCGGCGCACCGGTGCGCAATTGGCTCAAGCAGCAGTATGGGGTGACCGTGAATGTGCTGGGCCTGGCGCAGATCAGCCCGAGCGAAGGGGTAAAGGTGCCGGTGCTGGGTTCCAACCACCCGAGCTATATCTGGTATGCGGCCGATCCGGCCAACTATGACAATGACCAGGCCAAGGCCGATGCCGCGGGCCTCAAGGTGATGGGGCAAGACTTGAGTGCGGCCTGCTGGCAGGCCGGCATGGGCAGCAAGCCGGGAAGCGATGCCCAGGCTCTGCTCAACAGCTGCACCCAGACCTGGCAGGTGACGCAGAAAGTGCAGACCTGCGAGCTGTTCTACACCTCGGTGCGCAAGCTCACCGAGCAACAGGCGGCGGCCAAATGCACCAGCGCGCCGGTCAAGACCCAGCTCAACCAGCTGCAGCACCCGGCACCGGCGCCAAGCACCGAAGTGCCGCACCTCTAAGGCCCGCCACTAGCCGCTGCGCCTTCCACGCAGCGGCTAGCCAGCACTCAGACGGCGCCGAGAGGACGCAGGCGGTACTGCGGCGGCAGCTGCTCGAAGCCGCTGATAGTGGCGTTCAAGCTCTTCCAGCGACCGTCCTTGATGCCGTAGATGCAGCCATGGACCGACAGGCTCTGCCCGCGATGCCAGGCGTTCTGCACGATGCTGGTGTGGCCGACGTTGGCCACTTGCTGGATCACGTTGAGCTCGCACAGCCGGTCGACCCGCTCTTCTTCCGTGGCCAGTTGCCCAAGCGCCTCGCGGTGCTCGTAGTAAAGGTCGCGGATCGAGCGCAGCCAGCCATCGATCAGGCCAAACTGGCGATCCTGCATCGAGGCACGCACACCACCGCAGCCGTAGTGGCCGGTGACCAGGATGTGCTTGACCTTGAGTACATCCACTGCGTACTGGATCACCGACAGGCAATTGAGGTCGGTGTGCAGCACCACATTGGCCACGTTACGGTGCACGAACAGATCGCCTGGCAGCATGCCGACGATCTCGTTGGCCGGTACCCGGGCGTCCGAACAGCCGATCCACAGGTATTCCGGCGTCTGCTGGCGGGCCAGCTTGGAGAAGAAGTCCGGGTCCTCCTGCTTGATCGCCTCGGCCCAACGCTCGTTGTTGTCAATCAGATCTTGTAGTTCGTTCATGCTGTGCAGCCTCAAGAATGATGCGCAGGTTTGACAGACGAGCGCCTGCCGAGGTCACGTGGATCGCTGACGAATTCGAGCCAGCCACGAGCATTCGACGGACGAGGATCCGAGCAGGAATCAGTCGACCAGGGTGCAGGCCATGACCAGGGCGTCTTCACGGCCGCCCACTGCCGGATAATAGTCGCGACGGCGCCCGACTTCATTGAAACCATAGCGTTCATAGAGCCGATAGGCGGTCTGGTTGCTGGAGCGCACTTCCAGGAAGCATTCCCGCGCATCCTTCTGGTAGGCGCGCTTCATCAGCTCTTCCAGCAGGCGCAGGCCCAGGCCACGGCCCTGGCTTTCCGGCTTGACGGTGATGTTGAGCAAGTGCGCCTCGTCGATGATCACCTGGATCACACCGTGGCCCACTTGCTGGCTGCCTTCGAACATCAGCCACACTTCATAGGATTTGAAGGCGTCCATAAAGATGCCCCGGGTCCAGGGATGGCTGAACGCCGCGTATTCGATCTTCAGGATGGCATCCAGGTCCGCCTCGGTGGCCAGGCGGAAGTTCAACGCGTCACTCATCGGTAGCTTTACTCATCAGTACTCTTCCAGCGCGGCATCAGCCGCCGCATGGCTTGCCAGACATCCGCCTTACGCTGCGGCTGTTCCATTAACAGTTCCAGCCCGGGCAGGGCCCAGGCCGAGCCCAGGCCTTCGACCTGGAGTTCGCGGGTGTAGGATTCGGCGTCGGCCTCGCCAGCGAAACGCACTGCCGGCAGGCCGATCAGCCACAGGCACACGCAAGGCTCTTCCTCGATGCGCATGCCGACAAAGGCCTGGACGAAGTCCCGTGCGGCCTCGGGGCCCTGGTCCAGGTTGCCCCGGGCCAGCCTGGGCCAGCGCACCGGTTCGGCGAGGATTTGCGGGCTGTCCGGCAGGCCGGCGGCACGCAGCATGTCCTTGAGCAACAGGTAGGCCGGATCGCGGCTCTGGAAGGCATCCCCTGTGGGTAACTCCACCAGCAGCAGGCAGCGACCGGCCCGCAGCAACTGCAGGGCAAAGCGCGGCGGTGGCACCACGGGGGCCTTGACCACCGGTGCCGGGGCTTCTTCGGCCTCGGCCACAGGCTTGGTGGCAGTGCGCGCGTTGGCGGTGGCGGGACGCGGTACTTCGATTTTCGGCCGCTCGCTGGGCTTGGCCACTGGCGCGACGGCGGCCTTGGCCTCGACCAGGGGCGCAGGCGGCGCCTGCACTTGCGGCTCCGGCAGGGCCAGCAACTCGGGGCGCGAGGGCGCGGCAAAGGGCAATTCGCTGCGCGGCAGCCAACTGACCACCTGCATGGCGGACAGATAAGCGCGACGACGGGACTCGATAAGCAAAGGTCGGCCACTTGTGGATAACTGAGGAGGGGGATTCTACCGCCCTTCGGCGAAGATCGCCCGCAGTTGATCGCGGGTAAAAGCGGCTGTCCGTCTCATAGCTGGGCCTTGGAGTGAATAGTCGGCCCGCCGATGCAGTACAATCGCCGCTTTTCATTGCCAACCAGCCGGCCATTCCGATGATCGAACCCAAGCGCGTGTTGCGCGCCCTCGCCGAACACTGGGCACTTCTGGAGCCGCTGTGCGAACACTTCGACCAGGGCACCCTGAGCCTTGCCGAACTGCGTTTACAGCTGGCCGCCCAACAACTGGACAGCACGCCCCAGGACATCACCCACCTGCTGGACGTATGGATACGCCTGGACATCCTGGTCCCGGTGGCGAAAAGCCCGAACCGTTTCGAGCTCAATGCGCAGATCCACGACTTCCTCGCCTACCTGCGCCGTGAGCACCGCCTGGGCCTGTGCCTGGAGATCGAAGCCTACCTGCGCCATCTGGAGCGCCTGGCCGGTTATATCCAGGATGCCTTCGAAATACGCGACGGCAACGACCTGGCACGCCAGCTGCGATTGCTGGACATGCGCGTGCGCGACGTATTGAAGAAACTCGCCAACGACGAACAGGCCCTGGTGTCCGTGGCCGAGCGGGCCAAGACCAGCGACCGGCAGATCCCCCTGCGCCAACGCTACGCCGAAGTGCTGGCGACCTGGGACGAGTACGTCGAGCCGATGATCCAGCTGGTGAATGCCGACGGCGCCTTCGAACAAGGCGTGCGCAAGGTGGAAAACGTGCTGCTGCGCCTGCTTACCGAACAGCAGCGCCTGGGCCACCTGGTGGACGACGACATGCTGCTGCGTACCCATGCGCGGATTCTGGAAATGCAGACCAGCGCCCAGTTGACCCTGCGCCATGCCCGGGAATTGCTGCTGCCGCTGCGTGAAGAGGCCCGCCGGCATAACGCCGTGACCCGCGGCGCGGCCCTGGCCCTGGCCGCTATCCGGCGCAAGGGCATCGACGCCGTGCCGCAAGCCGCCATGCCGCTGTTCACTCGCCCGCAGAGCACCTTCCTCGGCAGCTCCGGCCAGGTGGAGGCCTATGTCTACGCCCTGGCCCGTTTCGAACCCAAGCCGACGCGCTTCCCCAAGGCCCACAAGACCTACAAGGGCGTGGCCCCCAAGGCGCCGCGCACGGTCCGGGAAATGCTCGAGCGTTGCGAAAACGCCCTGCCGATGCCGGACCTGATGAGCTGGCTGCTGGACCAGGAACCGGACGGCGCCACCGACGAGCTGCTGTACTGGTTCTCGCGCCTGTCGCGAGAAAAACGCTTCAAGCGCGAGCGCCTCGAACGCCGCGAATACCACACCCAGGAGCACCAGGTCAGCCTGCGCTCCTTCGCCCTGCTCTCGGCCCGCGATGACGCCGCCGAGCATTCTGCGAGCAACGCCAATGCATCTTGATCTTTCCGAACTGTCCCAGCTGGCGCCGATCTTCCGCGAGCTGTTCAAGGGTTACCACGTCAGCCGCCGCGACCCGGAGCTATACGCCCAGCTGTCGAACTTCCAGGACCAATACCGCACCCTGTTCAAGGCCCTGGGCTTCGAACTGGTGTGCGATACCCGCGGTTTCTACTACTTCGTGCCGGACAACGCCGCCGCCCAGGTGAACAAGACCGCCCAGCGCCTGGCGCTGTTCACCTTCATCCTGGTGGAGCACCTGGCCGACCAGGGCCGTGACCCGATGGCCGTGCTCGATGGCGGCAGCCTGGGCCGCGACGAGCTGCCTTCCCTGCTGGAGAAATACCGCGACCTGTTTATCCAGGCCGAGGTGCAAACCCAGGAAGAGCTTGAAGAAAAGATCATGCGGCGCATGAGCCAGTTGGGCTTTGCCGTCGAGGAGCCGGGCATCTACCGCTTCCTGCCGCCGATGCACCGCTTCCTCGATGTGTGCCTGTCGGTGCAGCAAGACCGCGACCTGGCCGCCAGCCTGCACAGCGTGCTGCCGTTGCCGACCCCGGTGCTGGTGGACCACGACAGCGACGAAAAACTGCTGCAAACCGATGACCCGCTGGACCTGAGCGAATTCGACGAGTCCGAAGAAAGTGAAGAAGACGCGCTGGCCCGGGCCATCGCCGAAGAACAGGAGCTCGACGCATGAGCAAGGAACGCTACGGCATCCGCCGCTTTGCCCTACTGAACACCGCCGGCTACAGCCTGGGCCTGTTTCCCCTGGAAGAACCGCTGTCGGTGTATGGCGCCAACAACCTGGGTAAATCGGCGTCGATCAACGCATTGCAGTTCCCGATCCTGGCGCGCATGTCGGACATGAGTTTCGGCAAGTACAGCCTGGAACAATCCCGGCGCTTCTACTTCGCCTCCGACACCAGCTACATCCTGGTGGAGGTCTCGCTGCCCCATGGCCCTCATGTGATCGGTGTATCGGGCCGCGGCCCGGGTGGCGGTTTCGGCCACCAGTTCTTCGCCTACGCCGGCCAGCTGGACCTGGCGCATTACCAGAAGGATGACACCTGCCTGCGGCAGAAAGAGCTGTTCACCAACCTGGAGCGCCAGGGCCTGAAAGCCTACGAGCTCAAGCCCGACGAACTGCGCCGCTTGCTGGTGGGCGGTCATACCTCGATTCCCCTGGACCTGACCCTGATTCCGCTGCGTTCCACCAGCGAGCAGAGCCTGAAGACCTTCCGCGCGCTGTTCATCAACCTGCTGCACATGCGCGAGATCACCGCGGCCAAGCTCAAGCAGCTGTTCCTCGATGCCTTCGAGCACAGCCTGCGCTCGGGCAGCGTCGACTACATTGCCGCCTGCGACGAAGCCTTCCGCGACGTGCGCCGCATGGAGCAGGACTACAACTCCCTGGTGGCCGCCGGCCCCCTGGTGGAAGCCCTGGCCAACGGCGTGAAGCAGCGGGATATTTTGCGCGGCAAGCTGCATCGCCTGTCGCCCCTGCTGGATTCTCTGCTGGGCACCTGGTCGGACTACGCCGGCGCGCGCAAGGAAGAGCTGACCATCCAGGCCGAGCACTACCGCAACGAGCAGGACGCGCTGCAGAACGACCAGCGCAGCAGCACCCAGGAAATGATGCGCCTGGAGCGCGAGATCACCGGCACCCAGCGCTGGCTCGGCGAATTGTCGGTGCTCAAGCACCGCTTCGCCCTGGTGGATGACGTCAAGGTGCTGGAGCAGCAGTTGCTGGCGGCCAAGGATGCCCACGACGAACTGGCCGGCGCCCTGGCCCAGTCGCGGCAGTTTTCCGCCGAAGATCTGGAAGAGCGCCTGCGGGAGCTGGAAAAACGCCTGAAGTCGGTCAAGCAGCAGCTCGACCACGCCGACAACAACAGCTACGCCCGCCTGCGCGAGGAGTTCTCCCAGCAGGATGTGGAGCGCCTGATGCGCCTGTTCAACAGCGCGCTGTTCAGCCTGCCCCTGGGCGAACACGGCATCTCGCTGGACGAGGATGGCCAGTGGGTGAAGTCGGTGGAGTTAATTCTCGACGGCTTCAAGGGCGAGCGTTTCGAAGTGCCGGGGCTGTCCATCGACATCTCCCATATCGAACCGCCGGCGTTGCAGGCCCTGGCCGACCGCGCCGCCTTGCGAGACCAGAAGGAGCGCCTGGAAAAGGAGCTCAAGCAGCTCAAGACCCAGGCCGCGGTGGCCGCCGACCGCGCCGCGAGCAAGACCCAGACCGAAGCCCTGTACCAGCAGGTGCTGGATGCACAGAAAGCCCTGGAAGATTTCCGTCGCGCCCAGACCCTGAGCGCCGAGGAAGGCGAGAAGCTGGAGCAGCTGGCGCAGATGGAAGCCGCCCAGGACGAACTCAAGCGTTCCAGCGATGCCTTTACCGAACGCGTCCAGCAGTTGTCCGCCAAGCTGCAACTGGTGGGCCGGCAGATCGCCGATATGGAAGCCAAGCAGCGCACCCTGGACGACGCCCTGCGCCGCCGCCAGCTGCTGCCGGCGGACCTGCCGTTCGGCACGCCGTTCATGGAGCCGGTAGACGATTCCATGGACAACCTGCTGCCATTGCTCAACGACTACCAGGACAGCTGGCAGGGCCTGCAGCGGGTCGATGGGCAGATCGAGGCGCTGTATGCCCAGGTGCGCCTCAAGGGCGTGGCCAAGTTCGACAGCGAGGATGACGTGGAACGTCGTCTGCAACTGTTGATCAACGCCTATGCCCACCGCACCGACGAAGCCCTGACCCTGGGCAAGGCGCGCCGCGCGGCGGTGACTGATATCGCCCGGACCCTGCGCAATATCCGTAGCGACTACGACAGCCTGGAACACCAGCTGGCGCTGTTCAACCGCGAGATCAACAAGCGCCAGGTGTCCAACCTGCAGAGCTTCCGTATTGTCCTGGCGCCGAACAAGGAAGCCCTCAAGCACATCGACCAGATTATCCACAGCGCCGGCCAATATGAGGAAGGCGAGACCCTGTCGGTGTTCGACCTGAGCCAGAGCGCCGAGCAGGACAACAAGAACGAAGAGGCCAAGGAGTACCTGGCGCGGCTGGTGGCGGCCAACCACAACCAGCTGGGCCTGAAGGACCTGTTCGAGCTGGCGTTCGAGATCACCAAGGTCAATGGCCAGCCGGTGATCCACACCGATATCGATGGCGCAGCGTCCAACGGCACCACCATGACCATCAAGGCGCTGACCAACATGTACCTGTTGCTGCACTTGATGGATCGCGATCTGGCCGGACGCATTCGCCTGCCCTACTACCTGGACGAGGCAGCGGACATTGACGAACGCAACCAGGCGGCGCTGCTGGAAACCAGCCTGCAACTGGGCTTCGTGCCGATCCTGGCCAGTGTGAAGCCTCAGGTTTCGGCCCAGGTGGCCATCGACCTGGAAGGCGGCAGCGGGCCGAACGGCATCTATATCGATGAGGCGGACTGGAAGTACATCCGTCGCCATGATCAGGTGCGGGCGGTGCTGAACCCGGAGCCGGAAGCCGAGGCTGAAGCGGAGCTGGACGAAGTCTGATCCCGTCATGCAGTAACGAAAAAGGCCGCGCTCCTTCGAGCGCGGCCTTTTTTATTGGCGCGGGTTTAGCTGGGGGCGGTTATTTGCCCAGGGGGATCTTTGGCGCCCAGATCAGCCATTCATCCTCGAACTTGTCGAACAGCGGGAAGGTCTGCTGGGGCCGGGCCGGGTTGCCCATGCGCTCGCCATCCGGGGTGGCGAAGGCGATTCCGCCCTGGATCAGGGTCTCCAGGGATTCGGTGCGCACCGTGGCGCCCTTGAACAGGCCGAAGTCGACACCGAAGCCGCTGCTGTTCCAGAAGCGTGTGCCACCACGCACCAAGGGCGCGTACTTGGGTTCGATCAGGATATGGATCAGTACCCGGTCGGCAGTCTGGCCCAGTTCATAACCGGTGACCTTGCCCACCGTGACCTCACGGTAAGTCACCGGCACGCCGATTTTCAGCGAACCACGGCGGGCCGCGCTCAGTACCAGGCTCAGGCCGGGCTCCTCGACGCTGGCTTCCGGCGCCTGGGGCAAGGCCACGAAACTGGTCTGCACGCCCTGGTTCTTGGTGGCGGGCTGGACTTCGATGTACTGGCCGGTGACCAGGGTCTCCAGGTTGGAGGTCTTCATCAGCCCCAGCTCCGGCTTGACCACCCAGAACTGGCTGCCGACCCGGGCAATGCGCTCCGGCACTTCGGTAATTCGCGCCTTGAGCATCACCGATTGCAGGTCGGAGCTCAGGCTCACCTCTTCCAGCTTGCCCACATCCAGGCCCTTGAAGCGCACCGGAGTGCCGGCCCGCAGGCCATCGGCGCGGTCGACCTTGATGTTCAGCAGGATGCCGCGCTGCGCAGCTTCTTCCTGGTTGGCGAACAGGCGGAAACGTGGAATGCGCTTTTTCAGCGGCACGTTGGGCAGCGGTGTGTCGAAGGCGATACCGCCGGCCATCAGGCTTTGCAGGGATTCGCTCTTGATCTGGATGCCGCCGGTCAGGCCACCGGTGAGGGTGATGCCGCTGACATTCCAGAAGCGCGTTGAACCGTTGACCAGCCCTTCGTACTCCTTGTCGATATGCACCCCGATCACCAGCTGCTTGCGGGTGCGGGAGAACTGATAGCTCTGTACCGAACCGACCTTGACCTGCTTGTAGAGAATCGGGCTACCGACATCCAGGGAACCGAGGTTGTCGGTGAACAGCACCATGTGCAGGCCGGGCGCGCGCAGATCCAGGGGCGGAGCCTTGGCCCGCGCCTCGAACTCACGCTGTGGCGCCGCGCCTTTGTCGCCGGGTCGAACGGCAATGTAGTTGCCTTTGACCAGTGCTTCGAGCCCGGTGATACCGGCCAGGGAAATCGACGGTTTGACGGTCCAGAACTGGGTGCCCTGGACCAGGTAGTCTTCAGCCAGCGGATCGAGGGTCAGCTCGGCGGTAGCGCTGGTCAGGTCAGCGTCGACCTTCAGGGCTTTCAGGCTGCCCACCTGGATACCCTTGTACATCACCGGGGTGCGCCCGGCCTGCAGGCCTTCGAAATCAGTCAGCTTGACCTTGACCCGGATTCCGGCCTGGGCTGCGTCGAAATCCTCGTAGAGACGGAACGGCAGGCTCGGGTCGGTTGGCGGGCTGTCCCTGCGATTCTCCGGGGTGGCGAAGGCGATACCGCCGGCAACGATGCTCGACAGGGATTCGCTGCGGACTTTCACGCCGCTGAGGTTGGCGTCGATGCTGATGCCGCTGGCATTCCAGAAACGCGTGTGCTTGCGCACCAGGCTGGCGTAGGTCGGCTCGATATAAACCTTGAGCTCCACGGTGTTCTGGTCCTCGGACAGCAGATAGCTCTTGATCTGGCCGACCTGGATCTGCTTGTAGAACACCGGGCTGCCGCGAGTCAGCGATCCCAGGCGGTCGGCCTTGATGGTCAGGTGCAGGCCGGGCTTGGCGTCCGACAGCGGAGGCTCTTCGACCAATGCGGTGAACTTGCGGGTGGGCTCGCCGTCTTCTCCGGGGCTGACGGCGATGTAGTTCCCTGAAACCAGGGTTTCCAGGCCGGTGATCCCAGCGAGGCTGACACTGGGCTTGACCAGCCAGAAACGGGTGCTGGTCTTCAGGTACTGCTCGACGTCCTTGTTCATCTCGACGGTGGCGATCACGCCCTTGGTATCGCCTTTGTCGTCCAGGGCCAGGGCCTTGACCTTGCCCACGGACATACCCTTGTAGAACACCTCGGTCTTGTTGGCCTGAACCCCTTCGCCGCTTTCAAAGCGCAACTGGATCTCGATTCCGGTTTCACTGTAGGCGCGCCAGCCCAGCCAGCCACCGATGATCAGGGCGATAAGGGGCAGAACCCAGATGGCCGACCAGTTGGAGGCCGGTCGGGTTTTGGCAGTAGGCAAATCACTCATGGTCGTCGTCCGACTCCGTGTTGTCCCAGATCAGTCGGGGATCGAAGGTTATTGCGGCGAGCATGGTCAGGATCACCACACTGGCAAAGGCGACCGCACCGAGATTGGCCTCGATGCTGGCCAGCCGGCCAAAGTTGACCACCGCCACCAGGATGGCGATGACGAAGATATCCAGCATCGACCAGCGGCCGATGAACTCGATGAAGCGGTACATGACGATGCGCTGGCGAGCCGACAGCGGCTGGTGGCGCTGCACCGAAAACAACAGCAGGCCAATGCCCACCAACTTGAAGGTGGGCACCAGGATGCTGGCAACAAAGACCACAGTGGCGATGGGAATCATGCCGTGCTGCACCAGTTGCACGACCCCGGACATGATGGTGCTGGGGCTGCCTTGGCCCAGGGCGCTGACGGTCATGATCGGCAGTACGTTGGCCGGAATATAGAGAATCGCCGCCGTAATCAGCAGCGCCCAGGTACGCAGGATGCTGTTGGGCCGACGGCTGTGGACCACGGCTCCGCAACGGGTGCAGGTTTGCCCCTCGCCGCTGGCTTGCTGCCGGTTCAATTCATGGCATTCGGTACAAATCAGAATGCCTGCATCAATCGCCTGCATGGCCGTCCTCTCCAGATAGTGCCTGCCAGATCTGATGCGGCGACATCACCACTTCCAGCCAGACCTGAATCAGTAACAGAGCAATAAAACACACCAGGCCGAGGCCGATGGTTATGGAAGCCATGTCGGCCAGCTTGACGATGGCCACCAACACACCCATCAGGTAGACCTCAAGCATGCCCCAGTCGCGCAGGTGGTGATAAATGCGATAGAGCAGCAGGCCATAGCTGCGGCCCTTGTCCAGACGGATGCTCAGCAGGACCAGCAACTGGCAAATCAATTTGAGCAGGGGAATACCCATGCTGCACAGGAACACCACGACAGCCACACCTTGCATGCCGGTATCGAACAGGCCTTGCACGCCGCTCCAGACCGTATCTTCGGAAGACTGGCCCAATAGATTGAGCTGCATGATGGGCAGAAAGTTCGCCGGTACATAGAGCAACAAGGCAGCGATCACCAATGCCAGGCTGCGCTCGACGACATTCTGGCGATGGGCGTACAGCTCATAGCCGCAGCGTGGGCACTGGGCCTTCTCGCCAAGGGCAAGCTCTGGCTTGCGCATCAGCAGATCGCATTCATGGCAGGCAACCAGGTCGTCCAGCGGTAATTCTGACAACCCGGGGGCGTCAACCGGATCTGGCATAGGAGGCTCTGGAAGTGAAAGAGTAGGCGGTATTCTAGTGTTCCAATTCGAAAATAACTGTGCAAATTTGTTTGTGGATAAGAGCAAAGCCGCAGAGATAACTGCTTTTTTCCATCGCGCAAAGACAAAACCCCAACTGCTTTCGCAATTGGGGTTTCGGAATTTAATCTTGACGATGACCTACTCTCACATGGGGAAACCCCACACTACCATCGGCGATGCATCGTTTCACTACTGAGT
>NZ_JAGEKI010000021.1:0-121285 GCF_049887815.1 Pseudomonas sp. NFXW11
TCAACCGAGGCGCGCATTCTACAGCAGCCTCATTTGCTGTCAAGTGATTATTTTCAGAAGTTTTCGAGGATTTTCTCAACAACTTCAACCACTTGCGCTTTCGATCTCTCGTTAGCGGGAGGCGAATAATACAGCCTTAAAATCGGCCGTCAACCCCCACCTAGAAATTATTTCCCCTTAGCAAAGAGTCTTGGTTGCCACTGTAAAAACCTCCAAACCCCCTATAAAGCATCAAGACAGCAAAGACCCCAGACCAGGTCTTCTTGGATTTTTGCGTTCTACCCTTTGCCCGCCGTCCCCTGAACGCGAAATCCACCAGGCAAAATCTCCACCCCCCTCCTCCTCTCAGTAAGCAATCTCACTGCGGATGGCCTGTATCACAATGCTCGACAGCCGCTCAGTCAACGGATCAGGATCAACCTCTCGTCGATGCAACGTCAGGGCGATGGAAGGTAACGTCGGCAAACCGCAGTACCAGGCGGCTATGCCCTGGGCGCGATGCTGCTGCCCTATCTGGCACACACCTACGGCTTTATCCAAGTATTCACGGTGTCCGCTTTGTTCTGCCTGACCGCAGCCCTATTTGCCTGGCTCTGGCTGCATGAGCCGGCCCTCTCCCGCCGTACGACAAAACAACCGAGCCCGGAGCGCCGCACCAGCCCCTTGCAAGACCCGCAGGTCTGGCGAATCGTTCTGGCCATCGGCCTGCTCTGTGCCCCGCAATTCGCCATCCTCACCTATGCGGCGGTGTTCTTTCATGATTTTGGCAACATCAACATCACCCTGGTTTCCACCACGCTGGCGGTCATCCAGATCGGTGCGATCGTCAGCAGAATCTACAGTGGACGCTGGACCGACAGACACAGAAACCGACGCAGCTACCTCAAGGCCTGCGCCTGGTTGTGCAGCCTGACCTTTCTGGCCTTGGCGGCAACGGTATCGACCGTCAGTTTCTTCGGCATCAACCAGACCCCGCTGGCCAGCAGCCTGATCATCGGGGCCATGATCATCGCAGGAATCAGCGTGTCGGCCTGGCACGGGGTTGCCTATACCGAACTGGCCACACTGGCAGGCGCCGAACGTGCCGGCACGGCGCTGGCCATGGGCAATACCTGCGTCTTCGTGGTGCTGTTCGCGACCCCCATTGCCGCTTCTGCCCTAATGACTCACTACTCCTGGAGCCTGGTGTGGCTGGCAGCCGCCTGCTGTGCGCTGTTGACGGTACCGCTGTTTCCCCGCGCGCCCAAAGAACACGCAGCAGAACTTGGCCTGGCGTGACATCGGGCAGGACCAAGATATAAAGGCGCGATCATCAATCGACCTGCGCCCCGTCAGCGACGAAGCGCAGGCACTTTCTGCAACTGCACTCAGTCGTACAACTGCTCCTCGTAGTACTCGTAGTTATCGGCATTCTCCACGGCCTGGCTCGGGTTGTTGGTCGCCAGGTTGCGCGCGCCTGCCGGACCATAGCCACCGGGAACGTCGACGGTGTGGCCAATCGAGTGAGTCAGTTCATGAACCACACTGCCGGCCTGGGTATCGAAGCCCACCCGCGGCGGCAGGGCGAAGAACGCGGTGCAGAACCAGGCCTCGATATCTCCCCGGGCATTGATATAGGTGGCGGCAATAACGTTAGCATTGTTGCAGGGCGCCACCGGGTTGGTGCGGCAATAGGCGGTCAGGGTATTGCCGCTGTTGAGCTTGTAGCGCACCCCGTCCAGTACGGCGCGCACTCGCTGGTAGCGATCCTGACTAAAAGTACCGAACCAGGTCAGGTAAGTCGGATCCTGGTTGTTGCGAAACAGCGCTTCATTGTTATTGACCAGGTTGTAGGCGTTGTTGGACCAGGTGGTGGCCACCGTCACCGCATTGCTGACCGCAGTACGGTCGGCCTGGGTGGCGCAAGAGCCATCGAAGGCCATATTGATCGCCAGCGCCGATTGCGCCAGTGCGCTCAACCCCACCAGTAACAGCAAGCCTTGCAGCCGACGGGCCAGCCGCCAGCGGGTAGAACAGACAACGGCATAGGTATCCATAATCAGCATCCTTCCATGCAGGTTCCAGGAAATGCCGCTCCCCCTGCCAGGGGCGACACCCCATTGGATTCCCGCCATGCCCCGCGCATCAGCAGGAACTGATTCCGTAGACACTCTCCGCTACAGGCTTCTCTCACGCACAACCTTGATGGAAATCAAGGAGCAGGCAAAAGGCCTCCATACACTGACGAATGAACATTCGTACACGACCCACAGGCCCCCCCTTATGAGTGAAGAATCCAGCGTCTTGCCCCTGCCTCTGCCCAAACCGATTGCCGAGGCCGCCAGTGCCGCCCCGAGCAAAAGCGCCCCGCGCAAAGCCGCCGCCCCCCGTCCACGCCGTCCACGTGCGCCCAGCAAGGCCGCCACCAGCAAAGCCGCTGCGGCCAAGGCCCCCGAGGCCGAAATCAGTGCCATTAGCCAGAAACCCATGGCTCTGCAGGTGGCCAGCGCACCCCGCGGTTCCAATGAAGACAGCGTGTCGGCCGCACTGCCGGGCAAGTATCCGTACCGCAACCGCATGCGCCGCGCCGAGTACGAAAAGGCCAAGCACGAACTGCAGATCGAACTGCTCAAGGTGCAGAACTGGGTCAAGGAAACCGGGCAGCGCATCGTGGTGCTGTTCGAAGGCCGCGACGCCGCGGGCAAGGGCGGCACCATCAAGCGCTTCATGGAGCACCTCAATCCACGGGGTGCACGGATCGTCGCCTTGGAAAAGCCCTCGGAACAGGAACGCGGCCAGTGGTATTTCCAGCGCTATATCCAGCACCTGCCCACTGCCGGGGAAATGGTCTTCTTCGACCGCTCCTGGTACAACCGCGCCGGGGTCGAGCGAGTCATGGAATTCTGCTCGCCACTGCAATACCTGGAGTTCATGCGCCAGACCCCAGACCTGGAACGCATGCTCTGCAACAGCGGCATCCTGCTGTTCAAGTTCTGGTTCTCGGTGAATCGTGAAGAGCAGTTGCGGCGCTTTATCTCCCGCCGCGACGACCCGCTCAAGCACTGGAAGTTGTCACCCATCGACATCAAGTCCCTGGACAAGTGGAACGAATACACCGCCGCCAAGCAGGCCATGTTCTTCCACACCGACACCGCCGACGCACCCTGGACGGTGATCAAGTCCGACGACAAGAAACGTGCGCGAATCAACTGCATCCGACATTTCCTGCACGAGCTGGACTACCCGGGCAAGGACCTGAAAGTCGCCCACGCCCCGGACCCATTGCTGGTGGGCCGCGCCTCTCGCGTGCTGGAAGAGGATGAACGGGCGCAACCCGTAGCGCAGACTGGCACCGGGCCGTTGCCCCTGTCGGCCTGAGATCCATGCCGGAACACTGTGCCCAGGGCAGAGAGCCTGGGCGCAGAGCCTCGAAGGCCGCAGTAAGGAGGCGCAATCCCAGGCAGGGTTATGCCCTTCCGTACCTTTTCACTTGGCAGCCGGCCCTCTGGAAATGCTAGATTCAGCGCCCCTCCACGGCTGCGTAGCCGCAAGATCGGACCAGGACGCCGAACAGAACCCCGGTCTCTTTCCCGTAGCTTGTACCGCACCTGCAGCCCTGCATTGATCGTTTCTCTCGAGCCAAGGAACTGCTCCATGCCCGCCGTTGCCACCCCGCACTTCACCCAATTGCCTGAAGGAGCCATCGCCTACCCCGACGCCCGGGAGCTGTTTGTCGCCGACCAGCAGGAACTGGCCGAACACCTGATGCCGCTGCTATCGATCGATGCCTGCCTGATCAACCCCGAATGGACCGGCCGCCTGCACCTGCTGAGCCCCATCGAACCCGATGAGGGGCTGGTGGGCGAATTGACCGAAGGCTACGACTTCGGCAGCGAGCTACTGAAAACCAACTGGATCGGCTTCAAGATCGAAAACGGTCGCTACCGTTTGTGTGGCAACCCGCGCTATTTCTTCCTCCACGCCGACAATGCCGACTTGCCCGAATCCCACAGCAATCAGCGGGCCCATTTGCAACGCCATTACGCCACGGAGAATGCCGACTACCAGGCCTCGCGCCAGCGCTACCGGCAACTGGGCTACCTGACCAGGCCCGGAGAACCGACACGACACCTGACCTTTATCGCGGAAATCGGCGGTGTGGCCGACGGTTACGGTAACTGGGTGGGAAGTGCGAAGTTCCCCATGGACAAAATCACCACCACGGATGGCAGCGGCGATATCGATATCTGGCCCCTGAGCCCGGCAGGCCGGCGCTTTCAACATGCGCTCAGCGTTCCGGTCGTCCACTACGGCATCAGCGGTGCCGACATGTTGTTGATGTTCTACGAGCCGGTGGAAGGCCTGGTGCTGTTCAGCTACGACTGGACCTGAGGCCGATCCCGGAGCGCAGGTCGCAAGACCGGCGCCCCATTCAGCTCAAGCCGTTTCGGGCTGCGGCAGCCGCCTTTGCGGCGGTTTGATCGAGCCGATATACACCGCCAACACCGTGAGCAAGGCACCGCCGATCTGCATCAGCGAGCTGGTCTTGCCAAGCAACGCCACATCGACGAAATAGGTGATCACCGGCTCCAGCAGCAAAATCAGCCCCGCCAGCCCGAGGCTGATGGCACCGATGGAGCGATTGACCAGCAGCCAGCCAATGAACTGCACCATTACCCCGTAGATCACCAGCATCACTAGGGTCTGGCCATCAACGATGGCCAGGCTTTCACCTGTGGCCAGGGCGTACACCAGCAACACCAAAGCGGCCCACACACTCAGGCTGAGCATCTGCGCCAGCTTGTCGCCCCCGCCATCGGGCAACTGGGTGTTGACCTTGAGGAAATACACGCACACGGCGTAGGCCAGCCCCGACAACACCCCGAACACCACGCCCTTGATCCCCAGCGCATCGCGCATTTCCGGCAGCAGCAACAGGTACAGGCCGACGAACGCCAGGCTGATGGAAATCAGGAAATACACTGACGGCCGCTCCTTGAGCAGGAACAGGCCGAGCAGGGTCATGAAGAACACCTGGCAGTTGGTCAGGATCGAGCCAATGCCCGGGCCGACTATATAGATGCTCTGGTGCCAGAGCACCAGGTCGACGGCCAGGAACACTCCGGCCAGGGCCGTGTACAACTGCGCCCTGGCACTCTTGAGGCGCACCGGGATACGCCGCACCTTGAGCGCTCCGAAAAACAGCAGCGCGGCGATCAACATCCGATAAAACCCGGCCCCGCCGGCGCCGATATGAGCGAACGCCACCGCCAGCGCCGAGAGGCTGAGCATCAGCCCGCCCAGGGTCAGCTCGACTATCGCTCTATGGCTGGACATCATTTCCCCAGCCGCCTGCAGCTGGTTGTTGCTTTGCATGCCAGACATTCAGATTTCCTGCTCTGCCAGTTTCAGCCACTGCAACACCGGCGGATGCAGCAGCAACGTATCCGCATAGGGTTTCAGGTCCTCGGGAATGGCAATGCCATAGCGCAGGAAACGCAGCAGCAGTGGAGTGAACATGGCGTCCACCACGCCGAAGGAACCACACAGGAACGCTACAGACCGGCTGCGCGCGAGCAGTTGGCGCCAGATCGAAAACACCCGCTGGATCTGCTCCTCGGTTTCCGCACTCAACTGCGGAGCCAACTCGCCACGGCTCAGGCCGAACGGCAACTGGGTGCGCAATTGAATGAAACCGGCGTGCATCTCGGCACTGGCGGCACGGGCCAGGGCCCTGAGCCCAACATCCTCGGGCCATAGCCGGGCTTCTGGGTATTGCTCGGCCAGGTACTCGCAGATCGCCAGACTGTCGTTGATCGCCAAGCCTTCCTGCAACAACACCGGCAGCTTGCCCGACGCCGAATAGGCAAGGATCCGCTCGCGGGTCTGCGGCTGTTCCAACTGGATCTGGATGACCTCGAAAGGCACATCCGCCGAAACCAGCACCAACCAGGCCCGCAATGACCAGGATGACTTCTGGTAATCGCCTATCAGCAGTTTTATCGCACTCATCGTGTCTAGCTCGCATGACTCAAGGGGTGCTAAATTTATCGGCCCGCATTCTCTGCGTATTGCATAAAACTGGACACGGTCATGGACGCCTACCAGAACCCAGCGACACCCGCGACCGGCGATTGCTCTCGGTTCTGGCGCATACCTGAAGGCGACTGCGAGTTGCTCGCGGCGCGCTATCGTCGACAATCATTCGGCCGCCACAGCCACGAACGCTACGCCGTCGGCGTTATCAGCAGCGGCGTGGAAAAACTCTTCTATCGCGGCAGCCACCATCTGGCGACCCAGGGCAGCCTGGTGACCATCAGCCCCGGCGAAATCCACGACGGCGTCCAGGCCTGCGACCAGGGCTGGGTCTATCGCATGCTCTATATCGACCCGCAGTGGCTGAACCGGGCGATCTTCGGCAACCGCTTCGGCAGCGAACACATCCACCTGTTCCGCGAAGTGCTGGGCGCAGACCCGAGCTTCGCCCGCTGGTTCCTGCAGCAGCATCAACTGATCGAACAGGCCGACTCCGCGCTTGAGCGCGAAACCATCCTGCTGGAACTGCTGGCGCAGCTGTTCCAGAGAAACGGGGTGCGCCTGCGGGCCACGGATGCCAAGGAGCGGGAGGCGGTGCAGCGTATCCGCCAGCGCCTGGACGAGCAGTGCGAGCAGAACATTCCCCTGGAGCAACTGGCCGCCCAAGTGAACCTGGAGCCGCTGTACATGATCCGGGTGTTCAAGAACAGCCTGGGCATCTCGCCCCACAGCTATCAGATTCAACGCCGCATCGCCCGGGTCCAGAACCTGTTGCGCAGCGGCATAAGCCTCACCGAGGCATCGATTCACTGTGGTTTCTTCGATCAGAGCCACATGACCCGCGCCTTCAAGAAAGTGGTCGGCATCACCCCCGGCCACTTTCGTCATCGCCACACCTGACCCCAGAGCCGTTTGCACCACGTACCGGCCCATGCCTCAAAGGACTGCTTCATGCCCACAGTTGCCACCCCGAACTTCACCCAGCTGCCTGAAGGCGCCATTGCCTACCCCGACGCCCGCGAGCTGTTTGTCGCCGACCAGCAGGAACTGGCCGAGCACCTGCTGCCGCTGCTGTCCTTCGATGCCAACCTGATCAATCCCGAGTGGTCCGGGCGCCTGCACCTGCTGAGCCCCATCGAGCCCGACGAGGGGCTGGTGGGCGAATTGACCGACGACTACGAATTCGGCAGCGAGCTGCTGAAAACCAACTGGATCGGCTTCAAGATCGAGAATGGCCGCTACCGCCTGTGTGGCAGCCCGCGCTATTTCTTCCTTCACAGCGACAACGCCGAGTTGCCCGAATCCCGACGCAACCAGCGCGCCAACCTGCAGCACTACTACCGCAAGCAACACGCCGCTTACCTGATCGCGCGCCAGCGCCATCAAGACCTGGGCTACCTGACCTGGCCCAAGGACGACAAGCAGCGCCTGACCTATATAGAAGAAATGGGCGGTGTGGCGGAGGGTTACGGCAACTGGGTGGAAACCGTGGAATTCCCCATGGACGTCGTCGAAGACGGCGATGACTGCTGCGACGTCTGGCCCCTGAGCCCGGCGGGCCGACGCTTCCAGCACGTACTCAGCGTGCCGGCCTACCACTATGGCATCAGCGGCGCCGACCGGGTGGTGATGCTCTACGAGCCGGTGGAAGGCCTGGTGCTGTTCAGCTTCGACTGGTCCTGAGAACAGCCCCGCTGCCGCAGCAGATTGCGTGCGGCAGCAGCCAGGCAAGAGGCATCAATCCAGAGCCAGGGTGGCGCGCACTTCGCGCCGCGCCCGGTTGAAGTCATCGAGGGCCGCAGGGTTGTGCAACAGCTCGGCGGCCAGGGCCACAGCTGAAATGCGTCCGCCCTCCAGGTCCGTGGGGTAATGCACGCCAGCAACCACCCGGCTTTGCGCTGCGGCAGCGGCCCGGGCGAACAGCGGGTCGCGCTTTTCCGGCACCATCCGCGCCAGCAAGATGGCGGTCAGGTAAGCGTCCATGGTGTGCCCGCTGGGGTAGGACTCGCCCATGGGCGGCGGCAGGATCGGCTGCACCTCCTTGCTCGCCTCATAAGGCCGAGGCCTGGCGAAGTGGGCCTTGGCCGGCATCAGGGTCTGCACCAGGTCCTTGAGGGTACGACGGAAAAAATGCGCGGTGTGCGGGTGCCGATCGAGGGTGAAGCGCGGGCCGAAGATCTCCCCGGCAAAGGGGAACACCGCATCGCTCAGGTGATCGTCACGCTTGGCCCGCTCCACCTCCTGCGGCGTGCGCTGGCGCTGCACCTGCAGCACCGCAGCCAGATCCTCACGGTCTTCGGCGCTGCCGACGGTTGGTGGTGGCGGCAAGAATACCGCCAGTTCCAGAGCCTGGGGCGCCAGGTAGGGTTGCAGTGACTCCTTGGCCTGGAGAGCCAGGCTAGAGGTCAGCAGAACAGCGACGAGCAGAATCGAAGATTTGCGGATCATGGGGCTGGTCCTTTCCTTGGAGCGAGCAACAGCGGCTCGCGACAGTGAGCGCAGAGGCACAGGATCGAACAGATAGTGAAACCGGGTTCAGGGCGGCGCCTGGGGGCGGAGGTTGGGTTGATAGCGCGTGAAGTCAGCGCGGATCTGCGGGGTTGTCTGCATGCTGCCCACCGTTCTTGTTGTTATCGGATGCGGCGAGGGTGCGCGCAAAGAGCGCGGCAAGGCTTGATCGAGTATCCCGATGCCCGCAGGTGCAGGCCATCCTGCAAATGCAGGATGGCTTCCGTGGGCAGAACCTGTATGCCCCAGTGTGGTGAGGGCCGGCCAATCAGAGCGGCAATTGCACCCGCGCTTCCAGGCCACCGCCATCACGATTGATCAGCCACAACTCGCCACCGTGCTCACGCACGATCGCCCGCGCCGCCGACAACCCCAGGCCGACACCACCGGTGCTCTTGTTGCGTGACGTCTCCAGGCGGAAGAACGGCGCAAACACCTGCTCCAGCGCTTCGGCTGGAATGCCCGGGCCACGATCCAGCACCCTCACCCGCACCTGGTCGGCCCCCTGTTCCAGTACGATGGCCGGCTGTGCGCCGTACTTGATCGCGTTATCCAGCAGATTGGTCATCACCCGCTTGAGCCCCAGGGGTCGCCCGCAATACACCAGGCGCGACGGTCCGCTGAAAGCGATGGGAATCGACTGGTCGCGGTAGTCATCCACCAGGGTCTGCAACAGTTCCGCCAAGTCAAAATGCGTGGCCTGCTCCAGCCGCGCATCGTCGCGAAAGAACTCCAGGGCCGAGTTGATCATCGCCTGCATCTCATCGACATCACGGAACAGCCGTTGTTGCTGATCTTCATCCTCGATGAACTCGCCCCGCAGGCGCATGCGCGTCAGCGGCGTGCGCAGGTCATGGGAAATGGCCGCGAGCATCTGCGTGCGGTCCTTGATGAAGTGCTGCAACTGCGCCTGCATGGCATTGAACGCGAGGATCGCCTGGCGGATTTCATGGGGCCCCACCGGCTCGATGGGCGGGGCGCGAAAATCCACGGCAAAACGCCGCGCGCCCTGGGCGAACTGTTGCAGCGGCCGGGCCAGGCGCCGGGTGGCGATCCAGGCCACCAGGCCGGTGGAAATCAATACCAGGACGATCACGATCAAGTTGCGCGCGCCCTCCTCCAGCCCCCAACTGCGAGAAGCCGAGGAAAACATCAGCCAGGACTGGTCGGTCAGTTGCAGCAGCAGCGCATAGCGTCCGTCCGGCCCCTGCCAATCGCTGGGCTGATAAGCCTCGATATGCCGCTGCGGCGGGCCGAGCAAGGTGCGAAAGCCCTCCGAGCCGCTGGCGTACTCCGCATCGTTCAGCGCGGGCAAGTCGAAGCCTTGGCGTGTCGGCCGCCAGACGATACTCAGGTGCTCATTGCTCACCGCCGCCGCCAGGCGCGGGCGCTGCGCCGGCTCCGAGGCCTCGATCAGACGCACGATGGCCGCGGACTTTTCCAGCAGCCCGGTTTCCGCCAGCGGCGGATAGGCCCAGACCCCGGCCAGTTGCACGAACAAGGCATTGAAGGCCAGGGCGGTGAGCATGGCCATGATGATGGTCAGGGCGATCCAGCGCGCCACGGTGTCGCGCAGGCGATAGCGCCACAAGGGTTTGATCAGCTTCACTGGCGGGTCACGCTGGGGGTGAACAGGTAACCGCCATTGCGCACGGTACGGATCATCGCCGGGCGCTTGGTATCGAATTCCAGCTTGCGCCGCAAGCGGCTGACCTGCACGTCGATGCTGCGATCGAAGGCGTCATGGGCCTGGCCCCGGGCCAGGTCCAGCAACTGCTCGCGGGTAAGAATGCGTTGCGGGTGCTCGACGAACACCAGCAGCAGGTCGAACTCCCCCGCCGACAGTGGAATCATCACCTGGTCCGGCGAGCGCAGCTCGCGGCGGGTGAGGTCCAGCTGCCAGTCAGCGAAGCGAATCAGCGGTCGCGGCACCTCGCCGCTGACCGGCCGGCTGTCCCCGACCCGGCGCAATACCGCCCGTACCCGGGCCAGCAGCTCGCGGGCGTCGAAGGGCTTGCTCAGGTAATCGTCGGCGCCCATTTCCAGACCCACCACCCGATCACTCAACTCGCCCATGGCGGTGAGTATGATCACCGGCGTGGCGTGCTGTTGGCGCAGGCGCTGGCACAGGGCCAGGCCGTTGTCACCGGGGAGCATCAGGTCGAGGATGATCAGGTCCGGCGCCTCGCGCTCCAGGGTCGCCCACAACGACGCGCCATCAGTGGCCACGGCCACCTGATAGCCCTGTTGGACAAAGAATTTCTTCAGCAGAGCGAGGACTTCAAGGTCATCGTCCACGATCAAAAGACGGCTCACCAGCGGCTTCACTTGAGGTCGGAAAGAGCCATTATCTAAAACCATTCGCCACGCCGCGTCATATATTTCAACGCAGTAACAAACCTTCACTCACGCAATAAAGCAGACATCTTTGCGCAAGGTTCAGCTGCCAGCATGGGCCTTCCCTTGCTGGAGAACCCTGACCATGCACCTGATCAAGACCGCCCCGGCCCCAGCGTCTATCGCCACGCAGGAGCTGCCCATGTCCACCGCCGATCAACACGCCCTGATGCTGCTGCAACGAGTGACCAAGCTCGGCGATGCCAGCCTGCACTGTCGCGAGGTCAGCCTGCGCATGTCCGACGACCAGAACCACCTGGTGCTGACCCGCTACAGCGAGCACTACAGCCCCGAGGGCATGGAATGGGTGGAGCGCAAGCACCGGGTCTCGGTGACCGATCTGCTGCGCTGGGTGATCGAACAGGGCCAGCCGCAAAGCGTGGAGCGCGGCGAAGAACATAAAGCCTCGGCCTGAGGCTTGTGGGAGCGAGCTTGCTCGCGATGGACGTCAACGATAACGCCCGTTCACAGGAAAAATGCGGCGCGCTCTGGTTCTTCGCGAGCAAGCTCGCTCCTACGCTATCGGCGTCGTATGCAATTAGGCCTCAAACAGCCAGTAACACAAGGCACCTGCTTGCCCTCTTGCGAAGAATCCGCCTTTCCTTGCACGCCAACACACTCCGCGCCAAACACCCGGCCGCCAGCGAATACACCCATTCCTTAGATGCCACCGGCAGGCACAGGCTGAGGATCGAGGCGCGCGGGCCGAGGCTTTATCGGTGGTGCGGGCAGCAGTATCGAGCATGGCAGGCAAACCGGTAGGTCACGAACAGCTTTCAGCGTGACGGCACTGACAAACGCTTTAATTACGCCACATATGTGACTAAATTAGACACATGATCACTGACCTGCCGCCCCTGAACGCCGTCCGCGCCTTTGCCGCCGCCGCTCGCCATGAGAGTTTCAGCCGCGCAGCGGAAGAACTGCATGTGAGCCACAGCGCGGTGAGCCGCCATGTCAAGTTGCTGGAAGAACACCTGGGGGTGCTACTGTTCGAGCGGCGCATTCGCCAGTCGGTACTCACCCCGGCCGGGCAGGCGTTCTATGAACAGGTGAGCCTGGCCCTGAGCCAGATCGCCAATGCTGCGGTCTCGCTGCGCCGCGGCGCGGCCCTGCGCAAGGTGATCATCAATGTGCGGCCGTCCTTCGCGGTGCGCTGGCTGATTCCCCGCTTGCCGCAGTTCATGGCGCGGTACCCGCAGATCCAGCCGGAGGTTGTGACCAGCACCCAGCTTCCCGACCCGGCCCGTGAAACCTTCGACCTGGTGATCCGCCGCGGGCATTCTGGCTGGTCGCGGACATTGCAGCCGCAGCGCTTGCTGGAGGATGAAATCCTGCTGGTGGCCGCTCCTTCACTGCTGCAGGACACCGCCCTGGACAGCCCCAAGGATCTGACACGACACAGCCTGCTGGTCAGCCGCACCCGCGCCAGCGACTGGCAGAGGTGGCTGGAGCACTGTGGCCTGAAACCGCTGCGCAACCCGCCAACCCTGCATTTCGACCATATGCACTTAGTGCTCCAGGCCTGCGTCGACGGGCTGGGACTAGCACTGTGTCCCGCCTCCTTGCTGGCGAAGGACCTGGCCAGCGGCCGCCTGGTCTGCCCCTTGCCGGAACTGCGCCAACCACTGCCCCGCTACTACTACGCACTCGCCGCAGACGCCGCACCCGAGGCCCAGGGGTTTATCCAGTGGATGCTGGAGCAGGCTCAGCAAGATGCCCTAGAGCACACAACTCGGCAGCCGCTGTAGCTCAAGGATGCCTGAGCAACCAGCCGCTTGATGCTTCTGATTTAGGCACAGCAGCGGTGCAATAAAAGCGTTTGTCAGGCCATTCGCCGCCGGTCAGGCTGCATGCCTGTTCTTTCATCAAGCCGTTACGGAGCACTCCATGAGCAACTACGGGCTTTTCCTGCTGCTGGCGACCCTGACCATTCTCAGCCCAGGCCCAGGCGTGGTGCTGACCCTATCCAATGCCCTGCGCCACGGCTGGGCCGGCGCCTTGCCGGGCATCTTCGGCATCGCCTTGGGCGCCTTTGTGGTGGCGGGCATTTCCGCCAGCAGCCTGGGCCTGATCCTAGCCGCCTCGGCCACCGCCTTCACCCTGCTCAAGTACCTCGGCGCCTTGTACCTGTTCTACCTAGGCATCAAGCTGTGGCGCACCCGCAGTTTCATTCCCGAGCTCAAGGCCAGTGCCGCGCAGCCCTGGCGGCGCTTTGTCGAAGCGCTGTCGATCCAGTTGCTCAACCCCAAGGCCGGGTTCTTCTTTCTCGCGGTATTCCCGCAGTTCATCCAGCATCAGCACGACTACTACCACCAGTTCCTGTTGCTGGTGGCGTCCTACAGCCTGCTGGTGGTGGCTGTGCACAGCGGTTACGCCCTGCTGGCCAATAGCGCCCGGGGCTGGCTGGGCAGCCAGAAGGGCGCGCGCATGGTCGGCCGACTATCGGGGGCGACCTTCCTCGGGTTCGGGGTGATGATGGCCAGCGCCAGCAAATAATCAGATACAAAAGCGCCGCACTCAGGCCTCCAGCCGACGTTTCTTCAACATCGGCTGCGCTACTATTCCGCGCCCTGTTGAATCGCCAGAGACCCCGTAGCACATGCCCCCGATCACACCCGCTGCCGCCCTGCCCGCCGTTCTCGCCGGCCCCATGCTGCGCCGCCTGGAACCAAGGCGCCTGGTGCTGTGGCTGGTGGGCTCGCGGGCACTACCGCTGACCCTGCGCCTGATGCCCGCCGGCAGCCCGACTCTGGAGCTGGCCCTCGACCCACAGCAATGCCAGGTCATCCCCGTCGGGCGCCATGCCTTTATCCATCTGATCGATGTGGCACTGGACGATGCATTGCCCCAGGACGTGCCGATTGCCTACGACTTGCTGATCAACGACGCCGAAGCAGGCGCCCAAGCCATTGCCAACTGGGCCCCGCACCTGCTGTATGTTCCTGCAGGAACCCCGGATTTCGTGCTCCACAGCCGTATCGACAACCTGCTCCACGGTTCCTGCCGCAAACCCCACCACCCGTCCAATGACGGCCTGCTGTGTGTCGACCGCCTGCTGGCGCAAACAACCGAACCCCGGCAGCGCCCGGCCTTGCTGATGATGAGCGGCGACCAGGTCTACGCCGACGATGTGGCCGGCCCCATGCTGCGGGCCATTCATGCGCTGATCGAGCGCCTGGGGCTGTTCGACGAACAGCTGGACGGCGCCGTGGTGGCCGACAGCCAGGCGCTGTATCGCCACGACGCCAGCTACTACCGACGGGCCGAATTGCTCCCGGCGCTGAAGAGCAATGAAACCCTGCGCGAGCGTTTTTTCGGTGGGGTGAAGAAACCCATCTTCACCAGCAGCAATGCCGACAACCACCTGGTGACATTCGCCGAGGTGCTGGCCATGTACCTGCTGGTGTGGTCGCCGGTGCCCTGGCGCCTGATCGCCCCGCAGGCGCCACAGCTGCCCCCGGAACAGCAAGCGCGATACACCCGTGAGCAACAACGCATCGAAGGTTTTGTCCGGGACCTGAACGGCGCAGCGCGGGTCTTCGCCCATCTGTCGTGCCTGATGATCTTCGATGACCACGACATCACCGATGACTGGAACCTCAGCGCCCAGTGGGAACAAACCGCCTACGGCCCCCCCTTCTCCAAGCGCATCATCGGCAATGCCCTGCTGGCGTACATGCTGTGCCAGGGCTGGGGCAACAACCCGGATGCCTTCCCCCAACTGCTGGAGCAAACCCGCGCCCTGTGCCATCCCCCCCAAGGCCCTGAACACACCCTGGATTGCCCGGCCCAAGACAAGCTGATCGAGCAGTTGCTGGGCTTCCAGCAATGGCAATACGTGCTGCCCGGCACCCCGGCGCTGGTGGTGCTGGACACCCGCACCCGGCGCTGGCGCAGCGAGTCCAACCTGGCCCGGCCCTCCGGCCTGCTGGACTGGGAAGCCCTGAGCGAACTGCAGCAAGAACTGCTGGATCACCCCTCGGCGATCATCGTCTCGCCGGCACCGGTCTTCGGCGTCAAGCTGATCGAAGCGGTGCAGAAGGTCTTCAGCTGGTGCGGCTACCCGCTGCTGGTGGACGCGGAAAACTGGATGGCCCACCCAGGCTCGGCCCAAGTCATCCTGAATATCTTCCGCCACTCGCGCACCCCGGGCAGCTACGTGATTCTCTCCGGCGACGTGCATTATTCCTTCGTCTACGAAGTGCTGATCCGCCACCGCCAGGGCGGCCCGCGGATCTGGCAGATCACCAGCAGCGGCATCAAGAACGAGTTCCCCGCCGCCCTGCTGGAATGGTTCGACCGCCTCAACCGCTGGCTCTACTCGCCGCGCTCGCCGTTGAACTGGTTCACCCAGCGCCGGCGCATGAAGGTGATGCCCCATGTGCCCGAGCATGCCCAAGCAGGGGAACGGCTGTGGAATTCAGCGGGCATCGGCCAGGTGTTCTTCTCGGCAGAGGGCCAGCCAACAGCCATCTACCAGCACAATGCCGATGGCCGCGCCCCCACACGGATGATCGCGCCGAGGTAAGATCCACCACCGCAGGCAGCCAGGAAGAGCCCGTTGTATGGAAAAGGAACCCCTATACCGCAAGGTCAACACCCGAACCCGGGGCGTGAACCACAAGAATGAGCCGTCCTATGCCCAGCAGCGCCACAGCAAGGCTCTGGCGGCCAAGGAACATCAGCGCGGCAGCATGCACTCCGGAAAACGCCTGGGGCTGGACTACACCCCGCTGTTCCGTTTTCTGCTGAGCCGGGTGGGCCAGCCGTGGGACCCAGTCTTCAGTGAGGCCAAGAGCCGGCTGGATCGCCAGGAACCGATTTTCTGGCAGGTAGCCCTGCACGAACACCAGCAACAGGACTACGTGAGGCTTGGCCACTGCGCCTTCTACAGCGGTTTGTATGTCGATGCCCAGGGCCTGCTGCAAAAGGTCAATCCCGATCTGCATGCGGCAACGATGAGCCCCGATTGCCCCTGCTGCACCCACACCTTGAACGGTGTGCCCTTCGGCCTAGCCTATGAGCGATAGCCAAGCCGCACCCTCAGCAACGAACCCGAGCCAGGCCTTCCCCCCGATCACCCCGGAACAACGGGACGCCATGCACTGGGTGCTGTCCGATGCCTTTGTCGATAACGAGGTGGACTACGCCTATATCGCCCGGGAAACCCAGGCCTACGACCGGGCGGAGGTGGAGCGCATCCTCTACTGCGAGGTGGCGCCCGTGTGCTACTTCAACCTGATGTCGGTGATCCCGGAAATCTGGTCGTGCTTCGATCGCCAGTGGTTGCGCGAAGCCATCGCAGAAAGCCTGGAGCGACGGCGCCTCAGTCGCTGGCAGGCCTTTCGCAACCGCCTGTTGATTCGCTGGGTGCGCTTTCGTGGCGCCTATATCTGGCAGGAAATCTGCAAACACTACCGCGACTGAACGCCTTACCTGGAGTCGCTCATCCGCGCATCGGGCGAACAGTAATCGGCAGATTGCAGCGGCACCGGCTCTGGCAGCGGTTGGCCCTGGGCATCGATCTTGCGCAGTCGCGCGGTGCACATCTGGTCCTGGAGAAACACCATCTGATAGGTTGCCCCCGCCTCGGGAACGAAGCTCACGCTTTGCTCGCAAACGGCGCGGAAGTCCTTATATTCCGAGTCTTCGCTGTTGTAGAACTGGAACACGAACGGCCGCCCGGCCGGGAGTTTCAGCTCGTTGGCGCCAAAACCTTCCTGACGGCGCATGCGGTCGGTCTCGGGCGACAGGGGGATGTGCAGGTTGCGGAAGTTGGGATTGGCAATGCCACGATGGGGCCTGACCATCAGCCCCGAGCCGGGCTTGCGCCAGTCGACACAATCGCTGTAGGGCGCACCCCGCACCAGGCCCTGGGCGACGATGCGGATCAACGCGGTTTCACCGGCATCGGCCGGCACCCTGTAGCTCACGGTGGTGGCCTTGAGGGTGGACACGAAGGTACAGCCACCCAGCCCCAGGGACAGGCCGAGCAACAGGATTGAAGGGAGCCGCATGGTTCATCCTTGGTGGGACCGCCAGCGAAGGCTGACGACAAAGGATGGCAATCTTACATCACTGCTGATTTCTATCGCAGTCTGTGCAGGGCCCTCTCGGGCCCTCCACATACCGGCCTGCAGATCAGCCCCGGTGGAGCCGACCACAACCAGCCAACTATCAGTAACGCGCGTCCGCCGGGCGTCCGCCGTTCGGCCAGTCCTTGACCTTGTCCGGGAAGTCCGGCCGTGGCTGGTGAGAGAAGTACTCGGCCACATCCAGGGCTTCCTGGTCCGACAGGCCGCCCTGGCCCAGGGGGAATTTCTCATGGAAGCCGATCGGCATATTGCGTTTGACGAAAGCCGCGGCAGTGTTGGTACGGGCCATGCCGGCGCCGATATTGAACGACTGGTCGCCCCATAGCGGCGGGAAGATCTGGCTGCCGTCGGCACGCTGCAGGCCCTCGCCGTCAGCCCCGTGGCACACCGCGCATTGCTTGGCGTATACCAACTTGCCGTTCTCGGCATCGGGCTTGAGGGTCGGGTCGATCTTGCCCACGCCGCGCCCGGCCACCTTGTCTTCGGGGCGGGTGTTCATTTTCATCCACTCGAAGTAGGCGACCATGGCCTGCATATCGGCACCATTCACCGGCAGCGGCTTGCCATGCATGGAGCGGCGGAAGCAGCCGTTGATGCGTTCTTCCAGGGTGATGGTCTTGCCCGCCCGCGGCGCATAGCCGGGGAAGAAGGCCGAGACCCCGACAAAAGGCGAACCGTCGGCCACGGTGCCGGCATTGAGATGGCAACTGGTGCAGTTCAGCGAGTTGCCGACGTTGTCCGGCAGCAGGGCCTTGGTTTCCAGGTGCAGGCGCATGCCGCGCACCAGTTGCTCGGCATTCGGCGCCGCCAGTAGGTTGGCCATGCGCGGGGTTTCGAACAGGGTGTTTTCCACCTCTGGGCTCAGTTGCGCGCGCATCTTCTTCACTTGTTCAGCGCTGATCGCCGAGCCGTTGTTGCCCCAACTGCTGCGCACGAAACTCAAGATCTCGGCGATCTCGCCATCCGCCAGCTGGGCAAACCCGGGCATGGTGTAGACCCGTGGATGGGCCGCGGTCTGCGCGGTCTTCCAGCCGGTCAGGGTGATGTGCAGCAGCGAGGTCGGGTTGCTCGACGCCACACTGGGGTTGCCCGCCAGGGACGGGAACATCTGCGGCACACCGGCGCCGTCCTGACGGTGGCAGTCGGAGCAGAACTGCGCATAGCCCAGGCCGCCGCGGGAGCTGAACAGGTTGCTCGGCGGTGCCGCCGGGGTCAGGGCCACCGCGGGCATCGGCAGGTCGTCCTTGCCGGCCGGCAACGACTTGAGGTAAGCCGCAATGGCGGTCAGGTCGGCATCGGTGAAGTGCTGGGTACTGTGGTGGATCACGTCGGCCATGCTGCCGGAGACCGTGGCGAAGCGGTTTTGCCCGGTCTTGAGCAACTGCACCGTGTCTTCCACGGTCCACAGGTTGCGCAGGCTCAGGGCCCGCCATTCTTCCACCGTCTCGCCGGCCAGGTAGTGCTGGCCACCGGATTCGGTGTCGCTCATGGCCTTTTCCTGGAAGGCGATGCCCCGCGGCGTGTGGCAGGAACCGCAGTGGCCCAGGCCCTGCACCAGGTAGGCACCGCGATTGAGTTGGTCATCCTTGGCCGGATCGGCCTTGAAGGGCTGCTTGTCGACAAACACCAGGTTCCAGAACCACAGGCCCCAGCGCTGGTTGAAGGGGAAACCCATCTCGGCTTCCAGGTTGTTCTGGGCCACCGCTTGCACACCGTGCATCAAGTAGGCGTAGAGGGCGCGCATGTCCTCTTCGGTCATCTTGGCGTAGGACGGATACGGCATGGCCGGGTACAGATGGCTGCCGTTGGGGGTCACGCCTTCGCGCATGGCGCGGTCGAATTCTTCGAAGCTGTAGCGACCGATGCCGGTGTCTCGGTCCGGAGTGATATTGCTGGAGTAGATGGTGCCCATGGGCGTCTTCAGCTCCAGGCCACCGGCCATGGTGGCCCCGCCCTTGGTGGTGTGGCAGGCAATGCAGTCGCCCAATTGGGCCACGTACTGGCCACGCTGGAGCAGGTCGGGGTCGGGAGTGGCGGTTGCCGGGGTCGGCTCAACCGCATGAACTGAGTGTAGGCAGAGCAGCGCAGCGCCCAGCAGGCACAGGCGCGACAGAGAAAAAGCCATCAGGTTATTCCTTTAAAATCCGCCTGGGGTGGTCCCCTCGGCCGATATCCACAAAGGTTTTTATTGGTTATCTCGAGCCTTCACGGAACAGGCTCGGGGCTCGATACCTTGTGAGTCCGAGCCTGATTCCCTTGTATCGGATTTATCCTAATGGCCCTTTGATATGGATCATGGCCCTGTAGGCAATGTCCTGTATGCCAGGCTCTGCGACACCTTCACCCCTGGCCTTCCACCCCCAGCCCAGCCGCCTGCCAGTCACTGAAACCCTCATCCAGGCGCCGCACCCTGAACCCCCTGGCACGCAACAGGGCCGCCGCGTCCTGTGACAGCACGCAATACGGGCCACGGCAGTAGGCCACCAGTTCCTGGTCGGCGGGCAATTCGGCCAGGCGCTGCTCCAGGTCCTCCAGCGGGATATTGATCGCCCCCGGCAAATGACCCAGGGCGAACTCCTCGGGCGGGCGCACATCCAGCAGAGTCATGCCGCCCTCCACCAGGCGCTGGCGCAGTTCCTCCCGGGAAATGCCCTCCAGTTGCGCCGGCTGCTGCAGGCTGTCGCTGAGCAGCTCGCGGATCTGCCCATGGTTGTAGGCCACGTACTGGCGCAAGGCACCAAGCACCGCAGCCAGAGGACCCTGGCTCAGGCTATAGAGCACACGCTTGCCCTCACGCCGGGTCTGGACGAAACCGCCCCGACGCAACTGCTGCAAATGCTGGGAGGTGTTGGCCACCGATAGCCCCGACGCTTCCACCAGTCGCTCCACCGGTTGCTCGCCGCGAGCGATGTGCTCCAGCAGGAGCAGCCGATGCTGATGGCCGAGGATGCGCGCCAACTCGGCCATGTCGGCCAGGGGCTGGTGCAGGGAAGGCGAATCGCTCATTGACAGTTCCTGCTGCTTTATTGATCATTCAATCATTAAATTGAATGAAACTTGAAATGAGAAACCGCGAGACTGAACCACAGGGGCGCGAGTTTCAAGGAGTCTTTATGCATGAGTTGATGGCGTTGATTCTGTGGGCACTGCTGATCGGTATTGGCGCGACGCTGATCCTCGATCTTTGGACGCTGTTTCTGACACGGGTATTGAAAATCCCTGGCCCAAACTGGGCCATGGTCGGACGTTGGATCGGGCATTTTCCCCGTGGCCAGTTCGTGCACCAGAGCATCGCCCAGGCCGCCGCGATTCCCGCAGAGCGCTCACTGGGATGGCTGGCCCATTACCTGACCGGGGTCATCTTTGCCGCCTTGTTGCTGCTGATCCAGGGCCTGCAATGGGCGCAGCAGCCCACCCTGGCACCGGCGCTGTTCATTGGCGTGCTGACGGTTGGCGCACCGTTTTTCCTGATGCAGCCGGGCATGGGTGCAGGCATTGCCGCCAGCAAAATGCCCAAGCCCAATGTGGCACGGCTGCGCAGCCTGATTGCCCATTCGGTGTTCGGGCTGGGGCTGTATGGCGCGGGGCTGTTCTGGGCGTGGGTGTTGGGGCCCAGCCTGCCAAGGTATCTGCCGTGATCTGCCAGGCCATTGATCCACAAGCCGTCAAACAGCTGCTGGCCAGTGGCACATTGAAGGTGCTCAAAACCTGACCGCAACAATTCAAGATACGGCAGCAGGCCCAGACTGGTGCCAAGGTTGAAGGACACTATCTCTCATCAAAGTCAGCCCTGGCCGATCCTGATGCTGGCTGATCCCGCTCGCTCATGAAGTCCTCACTCGCGGGGTCTTCATCAAACCAGCTGTCCCAACTATGGCCTACGGGAACGAGGACCCGCGTCTGCCCCACTATCAGTACCTCCACTTCATTCACCCTGCCGGGCAATGCCGCCGAGTCCGGCAAAGCTATCCATTGTCTACGCTGGGTCCTGATAACCTTGGCTCGCTGCATGGTTCCACCTCCGCACAAAAACTTGGGCACTTGTGCCCCCCCATGGAATCAGAGCCCTTTGTAGCATCATTGCGGCACGGACTGTTTTCGCGCCCGCTCATAAGGCCCCACCCCATGCTCGAACACCTCGACCTCAACACCCTGATCGCCACCTACGGCTATTGGGTGATCTTTGTCGGTTGCCTGCTGGAAGGTGAAACCGTGCTGATCCTCGGCGGCATGGCCGCGCACCAGGGCGCCCTGCACTGGCCACAGGTGGTGGGCTGGGCCACCCTCGGAGGCATTCTTGGCGATCAGTTGCTGTTCTGGACCGGACGCTATTGCGGCGCCCGCCTACTGCCCAGGCTCAAGCGCCATCAGGCAGCCATCGAACGGGTCCAGGGGCTGATCCAGCGCTATCCATCGACCTCAGTCTTCGCCGTGCGCTTTCTCTACGGCATGCGCCTGGTCGGCCCCATGGTGATCGGTGCCAGCGGCCTGGCGCCCTGGCGCTTCGCCCTGCTCAATGTGCTGGGTGCCGCGGTCTGGGCCAGCCTGTTTATCGGTGCCGGGTACTGGGCCGGCGAAGCCTTGCAACACCTCCTCGGGGACCTGAAGCCCTATCGCCTGCCGATCTTCCTCGGCGTGCTGGCACTGGTGATAGGCGCCGCGCTGCTCCGCCATTGGCGCAACCGCCGCAAGACGCAGCCGCACTGAGGCTGCCCTGCCGGCACATCGGGAATTTTCATACTGAACCGGCGACTTTATTTCGTTTGTCCAGGGGCGCTGGGGCTGGCTTAGATAGGCGCTTGTTTCCGGCACCCAGAGCCCGCCCCCATGAGCCACGAACACATCAGCCAATCGATTTCCACCGTGCACCCGATCCGCCTCAGCCATGGCCACAATGCCGAGGTGTGGGACAGCCAGGGCAAGCGCTACATCGACTTTGTCGGCGGCATCGGCGTACTCAACCTCGGCCACTGCCATCCGCGCATCGTCGCCGCCATCCAGCGCCAGGCCGGCCAACTCACCCACTACGCCTTCAACGCCGCCCCCCACGAGCCCTATATCGAATTCATGCAACGCCTGGCGGCCTTTATCCCGGTGAGCTATCCAGTCAGCGGCATGCTCACCAACAGCGGCGCCGAAGCGGCGGAAAATGCCCTGAAAATAGCCCGCGGCGCCACTGGGCGCACGGCGGTCATCGCCTTCGACGGCGGCTTTCACGGGCGTACCCTGGCCACCCTCAACCTCAATGGCAAGGTCGCGCCCTACAAGCAGAAAGTCGGTGTGCTGCCGGGCCCGGTGTATCACCTGCCCTACCCCAGCGCCGACAACGGCGTCAGTTGCGAGGAAGCGCTGAAAGCCATGCAACGGCTGTTCAGCGTGGAGATCGATGTCGCTGAAGTGGCCTGCTTCATTGTCGAGCCGGTGCAGGGCGAAGCCGGCTTCCTGGCCCTGGACCGGTCGTTCGCCCAGGCCATGCGGCGCTTCTGCGACGAGCACGGAATCTTGTTGATCGCCGACGAGATCCAATCCGGTTTTGGCCGCACCGGGCAGCGCTTCGCCTTCTCCCGCCTGGGCATCGAGCCAGACCTGATTCTGTTGGGCAAGAGCATTGGCGGCGGCCTGCCACTGGGGGCCGTAGTGGGTCGCAAAGAACTGCTGGACGCATTGCCCAAGGGCGGCCTGGGCGGTACCTATTCCGGCAATCCGATTGCCTGTGCCGCCGCCCTGGCGACCCTGGAAGAGATGACCGACCAGCACCTGCAAGCCTGGGGCGAGCGCCAGGAACGGGCGATTGTCGAGCGTTACCAGCGCTGGAAAAGCAGCGGCCGCTACCCCTGCCTGGGACGCTTGAGTGGCGTGGGCGCGATGCGTGGGATCGAGCTGCTGAACCAACACGGCGAACCCGCGCCAGAGCTGTTGAGCAACCTGCTGGCCAGTGCCCGGGACGCCGGCCTGCTGCTGATGCCCAGCGGCAAGTCGCGGCACATCATTCGCCTGCTGGCGCCCCTGACCACGGAGCCCGAGGTGTTCGAGGAAGGCTTGGATATCCTTCAGGATTGCCTGGCGCGCCGGTGAATCCAGGCACACCAGCGTGGGCTACTAGAACAGGTAGCCCATAAAGATGCCGACGCCGCCACCGGCCTGCACACCGGCATTCATCCCGGCCATCACCACCGCGCCCTTGGCCGACTGCACCAGCTTCTGATTGACCGTGGAAGATGCAATCAGCGACGTCGCCGGGTTGGAGTTCAAAGCCACCGCCAGCGCCAGCAGCTTGGGGTCCAGGCCGAACAGCAGGGCCGTGGCCGAGCCGCCCACCACCAGCCCGGCGGCCACTTCGGTGTACATGCAGGGGCCGGTGATGTCGTCGCTGCTCAGGTCACGATTGACCAGGGCATCGCTGACAAACACCTTGCCGGTACTGGGGAAGGCTTCTGCGGCACCGGCAGCGGCAACACTCTTGCCCTTGATCTGGAAATTGACCTTGCCAAAGCGCGGCAGGCGCGCGCCGAACCCTACGCCCACGCCAAGGCCGCCATAGCGGTAGCTGACATCCTGCCCTTGGGGCGAACGCAGGATGATCGAGCCGCCGCTGCCCGCTACCAGGGCCACGGTCATACCGCCACCGCTGGCGGTCTGGTACTGCCAGCGGCTCTCATTGACCGGGATGGGGATGTTGTAACTCATGGGTTCAAAGTCCTTTTAATGGCTGTGGCGTGCGGCGACTGCGCTGGCTGACAACGCCGATCAGGCCGGCGATGGCGAATACCAGGCCGATCAGGCCCAGCACCCCGGGCGTGGCCCAGAGTGCCGCGGGGTCGTCGATGATGGCGCTGTTGGCCGGCCGCTCGGGCAGGTAGTACACCCGCACCGGCTGATCCTTCTGATAACCGAAGATAAAACCGCCCTGGGGATAGGAAATCTTTTCCCCGCTGCCGGTGGTGAAGGCGATCTCGGGGTGCGAACCGCCCGCGTTGAGGTCGCTGACGATACCGTCGGCCCGCTGGGCAGTGGCGAGGAATTCGCGGCGGTCCAGGGTCAGCTGGCTGGCAATCACCAGCAGGCCGACACCCACCAGGGCGAACAGCAGGCCCTGGAGTATCTTGCCGAGGCGTGAGGGGGGGGAGTTGGCCATGGGCTGTCTCGCTATTCGTCCGTGAAAAAAGGGAGGCCACGATAACAAGAAACCTCCGGCTAAAAAAACCGCGGCAGTGGCGCAAATCACCGCCAGCCACGGCACCTTGGCCTGGGCTGGCTCGCCATGGGCAACACCAGCACAGGGCCTAAAGAGCGAATACCCGACGAGCATTGCCTTGCAGGAATTTGTCCGCAATCGCCGGCGCAAGTTCCAGCGCCTGGACCTGTTCCAGGCATTTTTTCCACGACAACTGCGGGAAGTTGCTGCCGAACAGCACCTTGTCCTGGCCGTAGGTGCGGATGAAGTGCAGCAACTGCGGCGGGTAATAGGCCGGCAGGTAGGCCGAGGTGTCGATATGGATATTGTCGTGCTTCCAGGCCAGGCCGATCATCTCGTCGGTCCAGGGGTGGCCGATATGCCCGCCGACTATCACCAGCTCGGGGAAGTCCAGGGCCACCTCGTCCAGGTAAGGCACCGGCCGCCCGGTTTCCGAGGGCATCAGCGGCCCGGTATGGCCCACCTGGGTACAGAAGGGAATGCCCAGCTCGATGCACTTCACATACAGCGGGTAGTAGAGGCGGTGATTGGGCGCCAGCTTCCATAACCAGGGCACGATGCGCAGGGCCTTGAACCCCAGCTCGTTGATCGCCCGCTCCAGCTCGGCGACTGCGGCCATCGGCCGGCTCAGGTCCACCGTGGCCACACCAACGAAGCGCTCGGGAAAGGCCCGGGTATAGGCCGCCACTTCATCGTTGCTGAACACCCAGCCCTCGGGGCGGCACCAGGCGCTGAGCATGAGTTTCTCCACTCCGGCCTGATCCATCAGCGCCACGGTCTGCTCGATGCTCAGGGGCTGGTCCAGCAGATGGGCCGAGCCAGACTTCTCGAACAGCCGCGCGACTTCCGGCAACAGTGCCCGCGCGCGGCCATTGGCCGGCTGCGCCCAGGCGTCGATGGCTCCCAGTTTCAAGGTCATGCCGAGGTCCTCCAGGTGCATTCACAGTGGAAACCACAGGCTAGATGCCCATGGCCGCGGCAACAATGTCCACACAGCTCAGCACACTTGACCAATGCGTTCAGGCGTTGGATAAAGCCCGTCCCTCGACCCCACCTAACGCAAGGACGCCCATGAGCGAACAACCCAATGCCGAACCCTGGCCACCCGTCGGCTGCCCACCCCTGGCCTGGCCCGAGCTGCCCGACCAGGCCGCGCGCCTGAACTGGTACCGGGCAGCGATAGGCGCCTACGGCGCACTCTGGGAAGGGCATGTCCACGAACCACAGCTGACCCCGGCCAGCGAAGCCGACTTGCTGGCCCTGGAGCAGCGCCTGGGCTGCCCGCTTCCGCCCTCGCTGCGCGACTATCACCGGCAACTGGGGGTGCTGTCCCTGGCGGAAACCCTGTGCAGCGTCACCCCCGGCAACATTGCCATACAGCCGCTGCTGGAGGCCTACCCGGGCATCGTCGATATCTCCGGCAACGACCTTGACCTGCCCCTGGCCGAGCGCCTGATCGCCTTCGGCGACTACCTGGGCAACGGCAATATGTTCTGCTTCGAACGACAAACCGGTGTGGTCTATTACTTCGACCACGACACCGGCACGGCGCTGACGCGCTTCTTCGACAGCCCCGAGCACTACCTGGATGCGCTGATGCTGTTCTGCCTGGCGGAAGTGCATGACGACGATGACGGCGCCGAAGCGCTGATTGCCCAGCGCTACAGCGAGGACCTGGTGCACAAGTGGCGCTATTGACTCAAGTCTTGAGCAGCCCCCCCAGTGTCACTGAGCCTTCACCAACACCGGCTGCGCCTGGAAGCGCTGGGGAAACAGCTGCTGCAAATGCGCCACCTTGGGCAGGTCGTTGATCACGATGTAGGGATGAGTGGGGTGCAGGGTCAGGAAATCCTGGTGGTAGTCCTCAGCCGGATAGAACGCCTTGGCGCCTTCCAGACGGGTGGCAATGGGCTTGTCGAACACCCGGGAAGCGTCGAGCTGGGTGATGTAGGCCTGGGCTACCCGCTGCTGCTCCGCACTCTGCGGGAACAGTGCCGAGCGGTACTGAGTGCCACTGTCCGGGCCCTGGCGGTCGATTTCGGTGGGGTTGTGGGCCACCGAAAAGAAGATCTGCAACAAGGCGCCGTAACTCACCTGGGCCGGGTCGAAGGTCACCTGCACCGATTCGGCATGCCCGGTATCACCGCTGCCGACCTGCTCGTACTGCGCCGTGTCCGCCGCGCCTCCGGCATAGCCGGAAACCGCCCGTTGCACCCCCTTCACATGTTCGAACACACCTTGCACGCCCCAGAAGCAGCCGCCGGCGAACACCGCGGTTTCACTCCGGGCCGAGTTGCTTTCATCCAGCACCGGCGGCGCAATCACCACCGCCGCATCGGCGCTACCGAAGGAAAAGGCCCAGCATTGTCCGGCCAGCCCCAGTGTCATCAGGCCCAGCATCACCGCCGAAATCTTCTTCATCATCATTGCCCTCTATAGCCGCTAAAGCGGGTTGGCCGAGGCCCCTTGGGGCCATCCAGACACTCAGGTTCAGCCAAAGGTAAAGGCATAGGCCTGCACCCCCGGATCAAGAAACTCGATGCTGAAACTGCGATCGCTCACCTCGCCGACCTGGCGCACCAGCTGATACAAACGCTGCTCGGTAACCTGCCCGCTGCCATCGGGCGCCACATCTACGCCGTGGTTCGCCCCCGGCGCCTGGTCATCGATCAGCACCTTGAAACGCACCGGTTTGCCATCCGCCCCCGGCCCCAGCACCAGGTGCAGGTCGCGGGCATGGAAGCGATACACCACTGCCGCACCGGGGGCCTTGGCCACCGCACTTTCGGCACCCACCTGCCACTGCCCACGCAGGCCCCAGTCGTTCAGCGCCATGGGCTGCGGCACGCTGTAGGTCGCCTGCCGATCCGGCGCCAGGCTGGCCTGGGGCACGAAGTTTTCCGAACGCTGGTAGCCGACATAGGTTTCCGGCGAGCGCACCTGGTTCATGTCCGCCGCCTGCTGCACGCCCGAGGCGTCGGCCTGGATCAGCCCGCCCGCCACTTGGGCCTGACCGGCCTCACGCAGCAGTTGCTGGATCACCCGCTCCGACTCGGCATATTCACCCTCGCCAAAGTGGTGATAGCGAATGCGCCCCTGGGCATCGGCGAAGTAATGCGCCGGCCAGTACTGATTGTTGAAGGCGCGCCAGATCCGGTAGTCGTTGTCCACCGCCACCGGGTAGCTGATGCCCAGGTCCTTGACGGCCTTGGTGACATTGCCCAGATCCCGCTCGAAGGCGAATTCCGGCGCATGCACGCCAATCACCACCAGCCCCTGGTCACGGTATTTCTCGGCCCAGGCTTTGACATAGGGCAGGCTGCGCAGGCAGTTGATGCAGGAGTAGGTCCAGAAATCCACCAGCACCACCTTGCCCTTCAGCTCTTCATTGCTCAGCGGCGGCGAGTTCAGCCACTGCACCGCCCCGGCCAGCGCAGGCAACTGCCCTTCCACCGGCAAGGCTGCAGCGCCGGCGGACATTTTCATGGCCCCGCCGGCCGCCATCATCGCCCCAGCGGGCGGCTCGGTCGGTGCCGGGTTCTGCGCCATCATCGCCCCACCCTGGCCATCGGCCGGGGGTAACAGGTGGCCCACCAAGGCCGTTTCCAGGGCACCTGTGGAAGCGCTGGAAACCCGGGTGAGAATGCCCGTGTCCCAGCCCATGGCGATGGCCGCGACACCGGCCAGCATCATTGCCCCCAGGCCCTTGCGCAGCCATTCACCGGCACCAAGGGAGCGTTTCATGGCGGCAAACACTCGGCCCCCCAGCAGCAGTGCCAGGGCCAGCGACGTGGCCGCGCCCAAGGCGTAGGCCAGCAACAGCAGGCTGCTGCCGATATTGGCGCCTTGCAAGGCCGCGCCGGTTAGCAGCAAGCCGAGGATAGGCCCGGCGCAGGGAGCCCAGAGCAGGCCGGTGGCGATACCGATCAGCAACGAAGCGCCGGGCCGCGGCCGTGGGTCGTGGCCGGCAGCCTCCGACAGCCGGCCGCCCATGGCCACCAGCGGCCGGGTCAGGCGTTCGGCCAGGCGCGGCAAGAGCAGCGTCAGCGCGAACAGTGCTACGAACAGCAACGCGAGCCAGCGACCGTACTGATTGGCTTGCACCACCCAGCCGCCGCCCACCGCCGCCAAGGTTGCGACCACGGCGAAGGTCAGGGCCATGCCCAGCAACAACGGCAAGCCACTGCGCAAGAACGGCTGCCCGGTGCGAGCGAAGACAAAGGGCAATACCGGCAGAATGCAGGGGCTGACAATGGTCAGCACACCACCGAGATAAGCGAGTAGCAGTAGCCACATGACGTCATCCTTAATGATTGAAAAGAACAGGCTCCAGGCCCGGGTCAGGCCGCTTGCGCACTGAAGCTCATGGCCACGCCGTTCATGCAGTAGCGCAGCCCGGTAGGCGCCGGGCCGTCGTCGAACACATGCCCCAGGTGACCACCGCAACGCCGGCAGTGCACCTCGGTGCGCTGCATGCCGAAGGAGCGATCGCTGCGCTGCGCCACCGCCTGTTCCAGCGGGGCCCAGAAACTCGGCCAGCCGGTGTGGCTGTCGAACTTGGCGGCCGAGGAAAACAGCGCCAGGGCACAACCGGCGCAGGCAAAGGTGCCGCTGCGGTGCTCGTCGTTCAGCGGGCTGCTGTAGGCACGTTCGGTGCCTTCCTGGCGCAGTACCTGGTACTGCTGCGGGCTGAGCAGCGCGCGCCATTCATCCTCGCTGTGACTGACCTCGAAAGCCTCATCGGCCAGCGCCGGTTCGATCAAGCCGGCATCGCTGCCCAAGCGTGGCAGCACCTTGAGGGCCAGGGCCGCTACACCCAGGCCGGCGCTGGCCACTAACAACTGTCGCCGTGAAAACATGGCTGCCTCCCACAATCATCCGCTCTGATAGTGGGTTGAGCCTAAGCTTGGGCTGATCGCCAAATCCTCACGCACAGTTAAACAATTCGTGATAACTGGCTCCGGCGAAACACCGCACAATGCGCCCATTGCCAACAAGGACCGAGCGTCGATGGAACAAGCCAAACGCGTGCTGGTGGTCGAGGACGACCAGCACATCGCCGACCTGATCGCCCTGCACCTGCGTGATGAGCAGCTGGAGGTGGTGCACAGCGCCGACGGCAATGAAGGCCTGCGCCTGCTGCAGCAGGGCGGCTGGGACGCCTTGATCCTCGACCTGATGCTGCCCGGTGTGGATGGCCTGGAAATCTGCCGCCAGGCCCGGGCCATGACCCGCTACACGCCGATCATTATCACCAGTGCCCGCGCCAGCGAGATGCACCGCATCCTCGGCCTGGAACTGGGGGCCGACGACTACCTGGCCAAGCCCTTCTCCATGCTGGAGCTGGTAGCCCGGGTCAAGGCCCTGCTGCGCCGGGTCGAGGCCCTGGCGCGCAACCTGAAGATGGACAGTGGCAGCTTGAGCTGCGACGGCCTGTTCATCGATCCGCTGACCCGCGAGGCGACGCTCAATGGCCAGCGCCTGGAGCTCACGCCCCGGGAGTTCGACCTGCTGTATTTCTTCGCCCGCCAGCCGGGCAAGGTGTTCTCGCGCATGGAGCTACTCAACGCGGTGTGGGGCTACAACCACGAGGGCTATGAGCACACGGTCAACACTCATATCAACCGCCTGCGGGCCAAGATCGAAAGCGACCCGGCGCAACCCGCGCGGATTCTCACGGTGTGGGGCCGCGGCTATAAATTCGCCGCCCAGGAGCCGACATGAAGCTGACCTTGAGCCAACGCCTGTCCCTGGTGTTCGCCCTGCTGTTGCTGGTGTGCTGCTCCACTTCGGCCTGGCTGCAGGTGCGCTCCAACCGCATGCATGAACTGGAGGTGGTGCAGGGCCTGTCCCGGGATCTGGCCGGGCACATCGCCCAGGACACCCAGTTGATGGATGCCAACGGCCTGATGCCCAACGCCCTGCGCGCGCTGTTCAGCCAACTGATGCTGGTCAACCCCAGCGTCGAACTGTACCTGCTGGACAGCCAAGGGCGGATTGTCGGCAATGCCGCTCCCGCCGGGCGCCTGCGCCGCGAACAGGTGGACCTGGCGCCAATCCGTCGCCTGCTCGCCGGCGACCCGCTGCCGATCCTCGGCGACGACCCGCGCAGCAGCGATGGGCGCAAGGTGTTCAGCGCCGCACCGCTGATGGTCGATGGTCGGCGCGCCGGCTACCTGTATGTGGTGCTGCTCAGCGAGGAGCACGACCGCATCGCCGAACGCGGCGCCAATGGCGCGGCGCTGAACATCGCGCTGTGGTCCATCGCCCTGGTGGCATTGCTGTGCCTGATTGCCGGCTTGACCGCCTTTGCCCTGATCACCCGGCCGCTGCGCACCCTCACCGAACGGGTCGGGCAATTCGATATCGATGCGGTGCCCAGGGTGCCCGCGCCCGTGCCGGAGCGAACAAAGACCCAGGATGAAATCGCCGTGCTCGAAGCCACGTTCCAGCAGATGCAGGTTCGCCTCAGTGAGCAATGGCGCTCCCTGACTCGCCAGGACCAGGAGCGCCGCGAACTGGTGGCGAACATTTCCCACGACTTGCGCACGCCGCTGTCGTCCCTGCACGGCTACCTGGAAACCCTGTCGCTGAAAGACGCCAGCCTGAGCCCCGAGGAACGCCGGCGCTACCTGGGCATCGCCCTGGACCAGAGCCGCAAGGTCGGCGGCCTGGCCCAGTCCCTGCTGGAACTGGTGCGCCTGGAACATGGCTTCGTCCAGCCGATTCTCGAACCCTTCTCCCTCAGCGACCTGCTGCAAGACCTGTTGCAGAAATTCGAGCTCACCGCCGAGGCACGCCAGGTGCGCTTCGAAACAGGCTTCAAGCCGGGCACCTGGGTGGTCTGCGCTGACCTCGGGTTGATCGAGCGGGTGCTCACCAACCTGTTCGACAACGCCCTGCGCCATACCCCGGCCGGCGGCGAAATCGAAATCAGCCTGCAGGCTGAAGGGCCACAGGTGCAGGTCCGGGTCAGCGACAGTGGCCCGGGTATCGCAGCGGAACTGCGCGAGGGGCTGTTCCTGCGCCCGTTCAATATTGGCGGTGCACGTCGCGATGGCGGCCTGGGGCTGCGCATCGTCCATCGCATCCTGCAATTGCACGGGGTGAGCATCCGCCTGGTGGACGAACCCGGGCGCGGTGCGACCTTCTGCTTTGCCCTGCCGGTGGAGGTGAAGACGGCCGAGGCCTGGGCAGAGCAATCGCGACACGTTGATTAAGCCGAAGCAACCGTTGGACCGACTCGCATTGAGCAGCTGTACCTGTATCTGTATCGAGCACCGGTTGGTGTATGCCATAGACCGTTAGGAGATCCAGGTCTTGATGTAGCGTTATCATTACTGCAAATTCCCCGCCGCTCCCGAACAAGGATGCTCCATGCTTCAGCGCGCCCTGCTCTGCAGTCTTCTAACCCTTATCGCCCTGCCCTTGAGCGCCGCGCCGGCCAACGTCGAACGCCGTTGCGGCTGGTTCGAGAACCCGACCCCGGCCAACGTCACCCTGACCGACCGCGACGGTGTCTGGGAAATTGCCACCCAGGGCGGCTATCAGGCCGAGGGTGACTGGCCCACCTTCAACGACCAGCAATGGGTCCGTACCAACAATCATTACGGCTACGGTTGCGCCTGTGTCAGCGCCAGCGCTGATCCACGGACTCATCGCCTCCAGCAATTGCACAATGCCAAGGCCCGCCCGCTGTCCGCCTGTCGCAACGACCCCACTCTGCACGAACCCTTGAGGGAGGAAGACGGATTGCCAGTGTTGCCCAAGGACTCGCCACGCTTCCAGGGCCAGGGTTTCAGCCTGCAGTACCCCAAGGGCTGGAAGGTGCTCCACCAGGAGCAGAACTGCATCACCCTGGACCACCCGAAGAAGCGCCCCAACGAGGAATACACCCTCAACCTGTGTCCGCAGCAGGGCAGCCTGGAGCAAGCCGCCGATGGGCTGTTTTTCTACCAGGAAAACGGCGTCTGGATGCGCAGTGCCGGAAGGGATGCGCCGAGCCCGGTAAATGAGATAAGCGGCCCCGGCTGGAAAGGCCTGCTGGCCTATCAGACCTGTGGTATCAGCGATGGGGAAACCGGCTTCCACGCCTATGGTGGCACCTGCCTAATGGCGCTGGTGGACAGCGGCCAGCGTCAGCTGGTGGCAGACAGCGTGGGCTTCTACCAGGACTTCGCCACCTTGCAGGCGATTCTGTACTCGATCCGCTTCGACCCGGCACCGAAGGCGCAATAGAGCCCGCCCTAAGGCACGGCCCGATACAGGGTTTGCAGGTGGCTAAGGCGCAAGCCGCAATGCTCCAGATTGCGCCGGCTCTGGGAATTCACCAGGGCCGTGGCCGCCACACTGTGGCAACCCCGGATCCGGGCCTGGTGGATGCGGTGGGCGATCAGCAAGCGGTGATAACCCCGGCCACGAGCGGCCTTGCTGGTGAAAGCCGTCCCAAGGTAAGCCACGCCATTGCTGGCGGCAAACAGCGCAGCACCAGCCACTGCCACTCCTTGCTCCCGAAGCAGATAAAGGGTTGCGCACGAATCTTCCAACAACACACCGAAGGCCGCCTGGTTGAGTTGCCGGGCTTCGCGGCTCTGGGCGAAACCTTCAGCGTGCAATTGGGCAAAGGCCTCAAGAGTCGGAGGCGTCACCTGTTCTATCTCTTCCGCCATGAAGCTAATGGGAAAATCTTCGATCGACGCCACCATTTGTACATGGCTCCAGCCCCTGAGTTTGCGCAAAATCTGCCCTGCCAGTTCCAGGGTCTCAGGAGCCTTTGGGGATGCTGTGATCATCGCCACGACCGGAGAGTACTCCTCGCATTGTCTCAACAGGGTCGCAAGTTCAGCGCAATGGCGCGTCCCATCGCTGTGTACCCGATTCAACATTGGGCTGTTGCTGGCACCCAGCACGAAGGCACCACATATATCACTGCCACAAAGCATTGCCCGGTAGGGGTTGCCCGGCAAAGCGGATAGACCAACCACACGGGAACGCAAGTATTGGTGTTCGGCGAACTCAATTGCCTGGGCGTTGCAGTGTGGCATCTCGATCCGCTCCCTGGACGTAGAGGATAAATGCTCTAGCTAATTTTTCACTGATCCATGTTCCCATCCATGACGCTGCACACTTGGCACATCGAGGATTCAGGAGACTCGCCTGAACGCTCACCCGCCGAGTCCGGAGCATAGCGTCTGCACCTGAGCATGCCGGCCCCGAATGAAGCGAAAAGAGCTACAAGATTGGAACGGAGATCGCTACTATATACAGCTTTTAGGTAGAATTTCCGAAGGTGGTATGTTGCTCAGAAAGAAGCAAGCCTTCTGAAGCAGCCCTTCGCTTAGAAACACCAAGCTTAGGCAGGGGCACTCAGTCTTCAAAGTAGAGAGTAGCAAGGGAAAGTGTTAGTTAACCACTCACCTAAATCAAATCGGCAATAACCTGATAAAAACAGATTATTAACACCACAGAGAATACTTTGAGCTTGCACTTCTTGAACAGTATAAAATTAAAAACATTGTCAACATCCACCCGAGCATTTTTGAAAGTAGATTACAATGAACTTTAATTCTATTACTCCAGTTATTCTCTGTGGTGGGTCAGGCTCCCGGCTTTGGCCCCTATCACGCAAGAGTTTTCCAAAGCAATTTGTTCCGTTGATTGACAACAAAAGCCTGTTGCAACTTACCCTGGAACGGGTCTCTCGACTCTCGGATCGTACACTTTTGATTGCCGCTGAAGAGCATCGGTTCATGACGTCCGATAACCTACAGTTAGCGCAGGTCAACGGCGATATCATACTAGAACCATGCCCGCGCAATACCGCCCCTGCCATGGCCTTAGCTGCATTGCAATGTGCAAGGAAAGGGCAGGAACTGTTGCTTTTCTGCCCAGCAGATCACCATATCCCCGATATTGAGAATTTTACGGCGACTATCTCAAACGGTGTAGCGGCAGCGGAATCGGGCGCCATTGTCACTTTTGGTATAGTGCCAACCTATCCCTCTACCGCATATGGATATATCCAGAAAGGTACTCTTCAGACTAAAGGGGGATATCAGGTTGAAAAATTTATCGAAAAACCTGAATTGGCCAGTGCGCAGAGCCTCCTGCTCGCAGGAAACACCCTGTGGAACGCCGGAATATTTCTATGCAAAACCAGCACGTTGATTCAAGCCCTTGAGCAATATGCACCTGATATTCTAGCTGCATGCAAAGAAGCTATAGAGAACTCAGTAGCAGAAAAATCCAGCACAGGCATTTCATTCATCCGACCTGAAGCTGACGTTTTCTCGAAGTGTCGTTCACAGAGCATCGATTACGCCGTAATGGAGCAATATGAAAATGTTGTCGTTGTTCCTTTTAACGGCCAGTGGAGCGATGTCGGCAGCTGGAACTCTTTGGCTGACTTGACCAAGGCTGATGACGCAGGGAATAGAGTCTATGGACAAGGTACGGTTGCCAACGCCAAAGCCACATATATCCATGCGCCTCATCGCCCGGTTGTCGCTCTCGGCACGGAGAACCTACTGATCATTGACACAATGGATGCGGTACTGGTTACGCATAGAGATAACGTTGAACAAGTAAAAGAGATCGTCTCTCAGCTTGAGCAAGAAAAATGTACTCAGGCAATCTCGCACCGCAAAGTATCACGCCCCTGGGGGTGGTACGACAGCGTTGATGCGGGAGACCGCTTCCAAGTAAAAAGAATCGGCGTAAAACCTGGTGCCTCTCTATCGCTACAAAAACACCATCACCGAGCAGAACACTGGATTGTTGTAAAAGGGACAGCTGAAGTTACTCGAGGCAATGAAAATTTCATATTGACAGAGAACCAGTCGACCTACATCCCTATTGGGGAAATTCACCGCCTGAAAAACCCCGGAATGGTAGAACTCGAAATTATCGAAGTACAATCCGGTAGTTACTTGGGCGAAAACGACATAGTTAGATTTGAAGACAATTACGGAAGAGCAAATGACTAAGAAAGCACTGATAACAGGTGTAACTGGGCAAGACGGTGCATATCTCGCCGAATTACTGCTGAGCAAAGGTTACGAAGTTCACGGCATCAAGCGCCGCAGCTCCCTATTCAACACCGCTCGAATTGACCACCTGTTTCACGATGTTCACGAGAATGGCCTACCATTCTTCCTGCATCATGGCGATATGACAGACTCTTCTAGCCTGACTCATATTATCCAGAAAGTACAACCAGACGAAATCTATAACCTCGCAGCTCAAAGCCACGTTGCAGTTTCATTCGAAGAGCCAGAGTACACAGCAAACTCTGACGCTCTAGGCGCTCTACGCATTCTGGAAGCCATTCGAATTCTAGGCTTGGAAAAGAAAACCCGTTTCTATCAGGCCTCCACATCAGAGTTGTATGGCCTGGTGCAAGAAACCCCACAGAAAGAAACAACTCCGTTTTATCCCCGAAGCCCATACGCGGTCGCTAAGCTATACGCTTACTGGATCACCGTGAACTACCGTGAGGCTTATGGTATCTATGCGTGCAACGGTATCTTGTTTAACCACGAGAGCCCTCTTCGCGGCGAAACCTTCGTAACACGCAAGATTACTCGTGCACTCGCCAGAATTAAGCTTGGCCTGCAAGAGTGCCTCTATCTTGGGAATATGGACTCACTGCGAGATTGGGGTCATGCAAAAGATTATGTAGAGATGCAGTGGCTGATGCTCCAGCAGGAAACACCTGAGGACTTTGTCATCGCTACTGGCGTGCAATATAGCGTCCGTGATTTCGTTACCGCCGCCGCCACAGAGCTTGGCATCAACATTACATGGAAGGGCAAGGGCGAAGAAGAAAAAGGCTATGACGACGCCGGTAAGTGCATCGTTGCAGTAGACCCACGTTACTTCAGGCCGACCGAAGTTGAAACCCTACTGGGCGATGCATCGAAAGCGCAATCAAAACTTGGCTGGACCCCAAAGATCACTTTTGCCGAACTGGTAAGCGAGATGGTTCGTGAAGACCTGAAGAGCGCCGAACGCGATGAGCTCATCAATCAGCACGGCTACGCAACCTTCAATTATAACGAATAGTCAGACTCGGCACTTTATCATATGAGCAAAATGCGGATACTGTTGACTGGTGGCAGCGGGATGGTTGGGCGAAATGTGCTTGAACATCCCAGCATCAGCGACTTCGAAGTGCTAGCACCAAGCAGCAGTGAGTTGGATCTGCGAGACTTTGGAGCCATTCAAGCTTATCTAGATCAACACAAACCAGACATGGTCATTCATGCTGCTGGAAAAGTTGGTGGAATTCAAGCAAACATCAAAGCCCCCGTGAGTTTCCTTTTGGACAACTTGGACATGGGGCGTAACATCGTCTGGGCCTCCTACCAAGCCAAGATTAAGCAGCTGATTAATCTTGGCAGCTCCTGCATGTATCCTCGTAATCATTCCGCCCCCCTCAGGGAGGAAATGGTTCTCAAAGGAGAACTTGAACCTACGAATGAGGGGTATGCGCTCGCTAAAGTTACTACTGCTCGCCTTTGCGAGTACATCATGCGCGAAGACCCTAGCTTCCAGTACAAGACCCTCATCCCGTGTAATATTTACGGTCGCTTTGACAAGTTCGATCCAGCTCACTCGCACTTGCTACCCGCAATCATCCACAAAGTACATGTTGCAAAAACCAACTCAGAGAACACTGTTGAAATCTGGGGTGATGGCACAGCTCGTCGAGAGTTTATGTATGGAGGAGACTTATCCGACGCCATAGTCCACGCCATAAAAGATTTCAAGTCTATCCCCTCCTATCTAAACATCGGGCTCGGGAACGATTTCTCAATTAACGAATATTATGCAGCTGTAGCAGAAGTGATGGGCTACACCGGAAAATTTGAACACGACACCAGCAAGCCTGTCGGAATGGCGAGAAAACTAGTCAGCATAGAGCGCCAACAGCAATGGGGCTGGGCGCCACGCCATGATCTGCAAGAAGGCATCAAAAAGACCTACAGCTATTATCTGGAGCATTTGCAATGAGTATTAAATTCCCGCTGGCTGCATCCTCCTGGGAAAAAGAAGAACTTGATGCCATGCAGCGTGTTATTGCTTCAGGCATGTTCACCATGGGAGAACAGGTTAAAAAATTCGAGCAAGATTTTGCACAATATGTTGGAAGCAAGCATTGTGTAATGGTTAATTCCGGCTCATCTGCAAACCTACTAATTGTCGCAGCACTTTTCTACACGCAAAACCCTGCCTTGAAGCTCAAACGGGGTGATGAAATCATAGTCCCTGCAGTTTCATGGAGCACAACCTACTACCCTCTGTATCAGTATGGTCTGAAGATCAAATTTGTAGACATTGATCTGCATACCCTGAATTACGACCTCGATCAGCTTGAATCAGCAGTGACTGATAAAACACGCGCGATCATGGCGGTAAACCTGCTCGGAAACCCGAATGACTTCGGAAGGATCCAACAGATCATTGGCAATCGTGAAATTGTCTTGATCGAAGATAACTGTGAGTCCATGGGAGCAACTTACCAAGGGAAACAAGCGGGAACCTTTGGTGTAATGGGTAGTTTTAGCTCATTCTTCAGTCATCACATATCCACTATGGAAGGCGGTCTAATTGTGACCGATGATGAAGAACTCTATCAGATCCTGCTTTCGTTAAGAGCCCATGGCTGGACTCGGAATCTGCCTAAACAAAATCTGGTTTGTGGCGAAAAGAGCGATGATCCATTCGAAGAGTCGTTTCGATTTGTTTTGCCAGGATACAATGTCCGCCCCCTTGAGCTGGAAGGCGCATTGGGAGTAGAGCAGGTCAAGCGTCTCCCTCAGATGATCGAGGAACGTCGTAAAAATGGGGGGCTTCTACAAGCGGCCATGAGTACGCATCCCGACATCATCATTCAACATGAAATCGGCCAGTCTAGCTGGTTTGGCTTCAGTCTTGTAATACGTCCAGGGAGCAAGCTGGATCGCAAGACACTAGTCACAAAATTGAATGATCTAGGCTTCGAATGTCGACCAATTGTGGCTGGTAACTTCGCAAAGAACGAAGTTGTAAAATACTTTGACTCGGAAGTACATGGCTCCTTGAAAAACGCTGAACACATTGATCAGTATGGTCTTTTCATTGGCAACCATCACTATGCCATCCCAGATGCATTTAATTTACTGTGCAGCATCGAAGTATAATGCGCTCGCTTTCAATCTTGAGAAATATAATTCGGCTTATATTAAAAAACATCCTCGGCGAATGTAAAATTCGCTCGAGGAGCGTTTCAGTGCTCGCAATAAAAAACGCCAGAGGTATTGAAACTCTAAAAAATGTAAGCATTGACTCTAGTAGCACCCTAGGCAGCTATACATACATTGGCTCCAACACTTCAATAACCAAAAGTGCAATTGGACGGTATTGTTCAATTGCAAATAACGTATCAATAGGTCAAGGCGAACACCGTCTAGATCAAATTTCAACATCGGCATCCTTTTATGACTCCCCCTGGGAAACATTAACTTCGAATGAATGCCTAATTGAAAGTGACGTCTGGATAGGCGTAGATGCAGTTATCTTGAGAGGTGTGAAGGTTGGTTTTGGAGCAGTTGTCGCAGCAAATGCTGTGGTAACCAAGGACGTCCCTGCATTTGCTATAGTTGCTGGTGTTCCAGCGCGAGTCATACGGTTTCGCTTTTCAAAAGAACAGCAGCAACTGATTCTGGACTCTCGTTGGTGGATAAACGATCACGAAAAAGCCAAATCAATAATAAAACAATTAGAGGCTACATTAGACCAGGTGAATACATGAAGCTTTCTCGACTCCGCGGTACTGGCTTGTACAACAATAGTATTTTTCATATTGATAGCCCGCTGAACAGAGACAATTGCTTTGCTCCTTACGTACGCCTTAAAGAAACTCTAAACTCCCATGGCGTTCAGTTAGACACCTCAGACATAAGCGCCGACAATGAAATCTCGTTTGAGCTCCACCAAGACGTCCAGACTGAGTCCAACGCAAAAACAAAATACTTACTATTGTTCGAAACTGCATTTATAAAACCTGAAAATGGTAATGTTGAAAATTACAGTAAATACCGAAGAGTTTTTACATGGAATGACGACCTTGTTGATAACGAGACGTTTGTAAAAATAAATTTCCCAAACGAAATTCAAGTACATGCGCCAGATGGCTTTGCTGCAAGATCGCAATTTTGCTGTTTGATATCAAGTAACCGCGCGCTTATGACCCCCGATAGTCGCGACCTATACTCTGAGCGCATTAAAGCTATACGTTGGTTTGAAAAAAATGCACCAGAAGATTTTCATCTTTATGGTATTGGCTGGGATATTCCTGCAGCCAAAAGCGGCCTCGTCGGTCGGATAGAACGACGGCTGTGGCTGGCTCTAAATCGTTTTTTAAAACTACAGCACTTTCCCAGTTATCGAGGAAAAGTCTCCGCCAAGAAGGATGTATTGGCCAAAACGCGTTTTTCCATTTGCTATGAAAATGTAAAGGATCTTCCTGGTTATATCACCGAGAAAATATTTGATTGTTTTTTTTCAGGCTGCATACCTGTTTATTGGGGAGCAAGTAACGTAAGTACATATATTCCGTCCGATTGCTTTATCGATCGCCGCGATTTCAGCAACATGGCAGAGCTGCATGGATTTTTACGTTCCATGAGTGAATCAGAATTTATGGGTTACCAAAAACGAATTGCATCCTTTTTAAACAGTAATGCTGCATATCCTTTTGGATCAGCTTTTTTTGCGGAGACTGTCGCTAACACGATAGTTAAAGACCTTGGTATTTAAACGAGACCTGATGCTGATCAGCATTGGGCGCTTGGCCACTGCCCTTATCGCACTAGCATCGATTCGCGCAGCTACGTCATTTCTCTCACCTGAGAAATATGGACAACTCGCAATACTCATCACGATTCAAATGCTATGTGGCCTCTTTCTCATAAACCCGATTGGCCAGCATATAAACCTTCACACCCATACTTGGTGGGATGACGGTTCATTACCATCTCGATTGAAGTCATATAACTACTATATATTTTTCAGTGCAGTCTTGGGTGCACTCTTGTCTGTGACAATAATTCCAAATAGCCCAACAGATACAACATATACCGCAATCATAATATTATTCATGATCAGTAGCAGCACCTGGAATGCCACACTGATATCGATGCTGAACATGCTTGGCTTTCGGGCGGCCTCTATTATCTTAACCGTCGCAACTGCAACGATTAGCCTGATTACTTCAATCATTTTTATAACATTCTGGAAATCTGCAGTTTCTTGGTTCGCAGGACAAGCGTTCGGCATGTTAATAGGTGCTATAGGCGCTTATCTTTTTTTTAGGCATCACGCTCCTGCCTCTCCCCACCCTAAAATACGTAACCCGTTACTCACGAGAAAAGTCCTTTTGACCTACTGCTTGCCGTTGGCAGTAGCCGCGGGATTAATGTGGGTACAACTCAGCGGATATCGCTTTGTCATTGAACACTTTTGGGGCCTGTCTCAACTTGGATTATTTGTCATTGGCCTACAACTCTCGGGACAAATATGGGCACTAGCGGAATCACTTGCAGTGCAGTTTCTATATCCATTCTTTTTTCGTCTGATTAGCGAACATAAAAATGAAGAAAGAGTTAAACAAGCGCTTTCCGATTTATTAAACACTCTTATACCCGTTTACCTTTTACTGGCAGGTCTTACCATTCTTGCAGCTCCATACCTCATGAAACTATTAGTTTCAGCGGAATATAGCAGCGCATGGGGGTTCATGATAGTAGGGGCAGTGGTCGAACTATGTAGAGTACTAGGGAACACTCTCAGCAATGCAGCACATGCAAAGAGAGAGACAAAATCACTCACTCTTCCCTATGCAGCAGGAGCGTTTGTAATTCTAAGTTTAATTTTTATTTCTGGTGAATATAACCTGGACATTAGCTGGGCTGGTTTAGCGCTTATCTCTGGGGCAATCTCCATGCTAGTTACGATGCTGATTACCATGTACCACCAAGTAAAATTCAAGCTTGATGCACTGCGTTGCACGTACTCACTACTTGTAATGATCGCTATGGGATTGTCTGTTTTTTATCTACCAGTAGCAAACGGCTTACAGAATGAACTTCTAGCACTAATCAGCATATCATTTGTTGCTGCATGCTCACTATTTTTAGTGCTTTGGAAGAATCCCGCGACGATAAGTTTGCTAAGTGCACAGCTGAGGAAGATTTAAAATGATAATCGCACACCTTATTGGCGGGCTTGGCAATCAGATGTTTCAGTACGCAGCCGCTCGCGCGCTATCAGTTCGCAAAGATACTCAACTACTACTTGATCTTTCTTCATTTGAAACCTACAACCTGCACCAAGGATTTGAACTAAATAAAATTTTCAACGCCCCCGTTGAAACTGCCAAAAACACTGACATCAAGAACGTACTCGGCTGGAAAAGCCCTCGCTTAATTCGTCGTGCTCTGCAACGTTCGGAACTTGGATGGCTGCGTTCTAATAACTTCATCATAGAACCAAGCTTCGAGTACTGGAACGGCATTAGCCATGCATCCGAAAATAGCTACTTGATGGGATATTGGCAAAGCGAAAGATATTTTCAAGATATCGAAAGTACGGTTCGAAACGATTTTTCATTCAAGCTAGAACTATCCGATATAAATCTTGAGCTTGCTAAAAAAATAGCTCAATCAAACTCGGTAAGCCTCCATGTACGGCGTGGCGACTATGTAAACAATGAAAAAAATAAGTCCATATATTCAAGCTGCTCAATAGAATACTATCAGTCTGCCATTAATCATATTTCACAATACGTTACCGAGCCAGAATTTTTTATATTCTCAGATGATATTGAATGGGCGAAGAGTAACTTAAGCATTCCTTTTGCCTCCATGTATATCAACCATAACCAGGCGGCCGAGAGCTACAACGATATGCGCCTGATGAGCTTGTGCAAACACAATATAATCGCCAATAGTTCGTTTAGCTGGTGGGGAGCATGGCTCAATAACAATAAGGGCAAACTAGTTATTGCCCCAAAAAAATGGTTCACCAACGATAACGATACAAAAGATCTAACCCCTTCTTCATGGGTACTATTATGACTTCCGGGGGCACTACCAAAAACGCTACCTTAATCATAGGCGGTGGCGGTTATATCGGCTCTTACCTGACACGTCAGCTTATCGCTTCCGGTAGAGATGTGACGGTTCTGGGCCGAAGTAAATCTCCTCGATACAATTTACCCAAAGAAGCAAGCTATATCTCTGGAGACTTTTCGGAACAGGGTCTTATTTGCAGCCTGCTAGACAGACACCAGGAAGTCATTCATCTCGCTTACGCGACGGTACCTAACACTTCATTTGAGAACCCGCTAGCAGACTTACTACAAAACCTGCCAGCAACCGTTCAATTATTTTCAGAGATCGCCCGACGCGGCCTAAGGCTTGTACTGGTTTCTTCCGGTGGCACTGTGTATGGGGAAGCTCTCTTTACCCCAATAAATGAAGCACACCCTGCCAAACCAATATCTCCTTATGGCGTGACCAAGCTGACACTAGAAAGTTATGCTTATTTATATGCAAAGACCCACGGGCTTCAATTTGTCTGTGTACGTCCTGGTAATGCCTATGGGGTTGGCCAGCGCCCATTTATCGGACAAGGATTCATATCTACAGCAATAGCTTCCTCCATTAAAAAACAACCTATCAAGATGTTTGGTGCAAATGGCACAGTTCGAGACTATCTGTATGTAGATGATATGGCTTCAGGTATCGCTCTCGCTCTGGAAAAAGGGCGCCTTTCCGAGACCTATAACCTAGGCTCATCAATAGGGCGAAGCAACCTTGATATCATAAAAGAAATCACCCCCTTGATGGCCGACATCAACTGTACACTTGATATAGAATTTCTTCCTGAAAGATCATTTGACGTAAAAGTAAACATACTAGACTCATCAAAACTAGAACAGCATACGGGATGGGTTCAGCAAACAAAATTTAGCGATGGCCTTTCATTGACAAGAGATTGGCTCTGGAGCAACAGACATGAGTTTTGAAATAGACGGGCTCAACCCAAAAAGCAATAGCCCGTTAATATCCGTGATACTTCCCATCTACAATGGAGCTTCTTTTTTAGAAGATGCCATAGATTCGATTCTCAACCAGACCTTGGTTGATTTTGAACTGATCGCTATCAACGATGGCTCAACTGACAGCTCATTAGAAATATTACGCTCATACGAATTAAAGGATGAACGAGTCAAAGTTTTTTCTCACATCAACAAGGGACTCGCCAATACCCTGAATGATGCCCTGGATCTCGCAAGCGGGCAGTGGATTGCTCGTATGGACCAAGATGACATTGCCCTTCCTTATCGCTTTGAAAGGCAACTTGCATACTTGAACTCCTCAGGCGCGGATATTGTTGGTAGCTGGGTCAAGCGTTTTGGAGCGGCGGACAATCGTACAGTTAAATTATCTGAGTCAGATAATGCAATTAAAATGGAGATGCTATTTACCTCTCCCTTTGCACACCCTGCTGTCATGATGCGTGCCTCCGTAGCAAAGCAATTGCGCTATGATCATACTTGGGATAAAGCCGAAGACTATGATCTATGGGTTCGTGCTGCAATCGCTGGTTGCAAGATGGGTAATGTTCCCGAAGTATTACTAAACTATCGTGTCCACGCCTCTCAAATTTCAACATCGATGTCAAATCGACAACTCGAACTTTCCCAAGGTATACGCAGAGCATACTGGGTACATCTATTTGATTTATGGAATAAAGAAAAATCTTGTATCGAAGCCATTATCAAGGCCCGCTCAGTTAACTCTGATACAGAGGCCAACCTCATAGACCAGGCATTATATGAAGTAATGCCACACTGCGGCCCGGAGGCAAAGTCAGTAGTTATCAGTCACGCCTATCGTATATATCTGCGGATCGCTGCCGATTGCCCTGACATTGTTGAACGCTGGTCCAGACTCAACAGCTCTTTTTGTAGCAAGGCCTCTTTTAAAAGCAAACTTATCCTGAGATCCCTTAGGCTTCTCAGGATCAAACCTGACAGCAAGCTCTTTATCGGCATGCGAGCTGTAGTTATTTATCTAAAGGAAAGATAGCAGGCAACTCTGTTTTAGCACATGAGTACTTATCTAAATACTCATGTCTACCATAGCTACGACGACCGTAATACTGCACATAAACCGCTCAAGCAGACAGATGAACCTCCTAAACATTCATATACCACCATATTTTTCGAAACAATTACTACGCTTGCACAGCAGTACTAATGCTTATCAATGTCTGCCTATAATTCAAGTCATAGCGCTCTAGGTAACCATATGAAAAAAGCAAAAATTCTGACATTTTCCGGTTATTATCTTCCTGGGTACAAAGGCGGTGGCCCAGTACGAACAATCGAAAATATGGTAACGCAGTTAGAGGATGACATAGAGTTCTGGATTATTACCCGCGATCGGGACCTGGGCGACACAGCCCCCTACCCTTTCATTGAAAGTAATAAATGGCAAAAAGTCGGTGCGGCACATGTGTACTACCTTTCGCCGAACTCAATGAATTTAAAGAACATAGCTGAGTTACTAAAAGGCACCTGTCACGACATCGTATACTTGAATAGTTTTTTCGATACAACATTTACAATTTTTGTATTACTGGCGAGGTTTTTTTTCAAATCCTCTTTAAAACCAATAGTATTAGCACCTCGTGGAGAGTTCTCCAAAGCAGCTTTATCTATAAAAAAGACAAAAAAGAATATCTATTTAAGTTTTTTCAAGATAATTTTATCAAAAAAAATACGCATCTTACTTCAAGCTTCTAGCGAGTATGAATTCAACGACATAAAAAACGCATTAAAAACAAGTGATGCCTCAATACGCATAGCTAAAGACTTACCTCGCAAAGAAAATCAAAGCAGAGACTTTTTTTTATCAAGTCGACTGGCAGAAACTGAAAGTCTGCGGGTAATTTTTTTATCAAGAATTTCACCCATGAAAAATCTTGACTTCGCCATTCAGGTATTAAAAGAAGTCAAAAGCAAAGTATTTTTTGATATATACGGTCCCAAGGAAGATCTGAGCTACTGGGCTCGATGTGAGACTCTAATTACTCAGTTACCCAACAATATAGTCACTAACTACTGTGGTAGCATTCCCCCGGAACAAGTAAAGGAAAAATTCTCTCGATACGACCTATTTTTGTTCCCCACTCGCGGTGAAAACTACGGCCATGTGATTGCGGAGTCCATCAGCGCAGGAACACCAGTGCTTCTCAGTGATCGTACGCCTTGGCGCGATCTTGAGGAGCTGGGAGCGGGTTGGGTGCTACCTCTTGACTCTCACATCATTTTTTCTCAAAAAATCGATGCATTGGCAGAGCTATCTCTGGAGCAGCGGCAGGAAAAACGTAGTAAAATTTTGCAATCCTCAGAAAAAAATCTCTGCGATCCTGACTCAATACAGCAAAATCGTGAATTATTTTTATCATTGGTCAGAGCTTAAACTAATAGTAAACGCTAATTTTAACGAGTAGGTCCGGCATGTTATTCGATCAAAAAAAACTTTTAATCACTGGCGGTACCGGATCCTTCGGCAATGCAGTACTCAAACGTTTCTTAAGTACTGACATTGCTGAAATTCGAATTTTCAGCCGTGACGAAAAGAAACAGGATGATTTACGAAAACAATATGCCAGTGACAAACTGAAATTCTATATTGGCGATGTACGCGATTATCAGAGTTTACTCAATGCTACCCGTGGTGTTGATTATATTTTTCATGCTGCTGCATTGAAACAAGTGCCCTCTTGCGAATTCCATCCGATGGAAGCAGTCAAAACCAATGTTCTTGGCACTGAAAATGTTTTAGAAGCGGCCATCCAGAATGAGGTTAAACGCGTAGTCTGCTTAAGTACCGACAAGGCCGTCTACCCGATCAACGCAATGGGTATTTCCAAGGCGATGATGGAAAAGGTCATGGTTGCCAAGTCACGTAACCTAGATGATCTCAAGACCGTGATCTGCGGCACACGCTATGGCAATGTGATGGCATCAAGAGGTTCTGTCATACCTCTATTTATCGAACAGATAAACGCAGGTAAAGCCCTGACGTTGACAGATCCCAACATGACACGCTTCATGATGACGCTTGCCGACGCCGTGGACCTTGTTCTCTATGCCTTTGAAAATGGCAATAACGGAGACTTGTTTGTTCAAAAAGCGCCTGCTGCCACAGTAGAGACGTTGGCGCGAGCGCTCACCGAGTTGATGGGGCATCCAGAACATCCCATTCAGGTCATAGGGACCAGGCACGGGGAAAAGTTGTATGAAGCTCTACTTAGTAGAGAAGAAATGGCCTGTGCCGACGACATGGGTGACTACTTCCGTATACCTCCTGACTTGCGTGACCTCAATTATGCAAAGTATGTCGAGCAGGGTGAAACAAAAATCTCACGAACTGAAGACTATAACTCGCATAATACCGAACGTTTAGATGTTGCGGGAATGCAAAAATTGTTGCTGAAGCTAGATTTCATGCGCGCGATTCAGCGCGGTGAAGATGTCACGCCCGAGGAGTAATGGAATGAAAGTTCTGATTACAGGGGCTAACGGTTTTATCGGCCAGAATCTTGTGGTGCATCTACTTGAACGCAAAGATATCGAAATTTTGCAGTTCACAAGAAATGACTCACCAGAGAACTTGGATAAGCTCGTCGCTGAGGCAGACTTTATTTTTCATCTGGCCGGTGTAAATCGGCCAGTGGACTCCTCAGAATTTTTCACCGGAAATTTTGAACTTACCGAATCGCTCTGCAAAGCAGTTGAAAACAGCAAGAAAGTAACGCCAATATTATATGCATCTTCAACACAAGCCGAACTGGATAACCCCTACGGGCATAGCAAGTTATCTGCCGAGCAGGCTTTACTTGAACTTTTCAATAAAAACCGCTTACCTGTCTATATATTCCGCCTGCCCAATGTTTTTGGAAAGTGGGCAAGACCCAACTACAATTCCGTAGTAGCTACTTTTTGCCATAATATTGCTAGAAGCCTGGACATTCAAATAAACGATCCTGCGGCCCGGATCAATCTTGTTTATATTGACGACGTAATACGTAACTTTGTTTCCATCATGGACGGAAACCCAAGTATTTCTTCCTTCCCTGAAGTGAAACCTCTTTATTCACTCACGGTTGGAGAGCTGGCCCAGCAGCTGGTTAAATTCCGTGAAAGTCGACAGACGCTAATCACGGAACCTGTCGGCACAGGGCTGACACGAGCCCTCTACTCTACATACCTGAGTTATCTTCCTCCTGAAGAGTTCACCTATACGGTTCCAGTATATGGCGACTCGCGTGGTGCATTTGTAGAGATGTTGAAAACTCCAGACAGCGGTCAATTTTCATTTTTTACTGCAGGCCCAGGGGTTACCCGCGGCGGGCATTATCATCATAGTAAAACCGAAAAATTCCTGGTCATCAAAGGCAGTGCCTGTTTCCGCTTCAGGCATGTCGTTTCTAACGAGTTCTACGAAGTACTTACTACCGGCGAGCACCCGAAAATAGTCGAAACCGTACCTGGCTGGACACACGACATAACTAATATCGGCGAAGACGATATGATAGTAATGCTATGGGCCAATGAAATATTTGATCGTACTCACCCAGACACATACGCGAAGCCGGTAACTACGCAAGAGAACACCAATGAATAAATTAAAAGTTTTAACTGTAGTTGGCACTCGTCCTGAAATCATTCGTTTGTCACGGGTAATTGCGAAGCTCGACGAATACTGTGAGCACACGCTGGTACATACAGGCCAGAATTACGACTATGAACTGAATGAGATTTTTTTCCAGGATCTCGGAATCCGTAAACCCGATATTTTTCTCAACGCTGCCGGAGCCAGCGGTGCAGAAACTATTGGCAATGTAATTATTGCTGTAGACCGTGTGCTTTCCGAAAAAACTCCTGAAGCGCTTTTAGTATTAGGCGACACCAATAGTTGCATGGCGGTGATACCGGCCAAGCGACGTAAAATACCGACATTCCATATGGAGGCCGGTAACCGATGCTTTGACATGCGTGTCCCAGAGGAAATCAATCGCCGTATTGTGGACCATACTGCTGATATCAACCTCACTTATAGCGATATAGCACGAGACTACCTGTTACGCGAAGGTCTGCCAGCGGACATGATAATTAAAACTGGCAGTCCAATGTTCGAAGTTTTAAACCATTATCGTGAAGGCATTGAAAAATCCGATATATTGACCCGCCTTGGCTTGGAGCCAGGAAAGTTTTTTGTCGTGAGTGCTCATCGTGAAGAAAATATTGATTCAGATGTAAACTTCTCAAAATTGGTTTCAAGTTTAAACGCCATAGCGTTAGATTATGACCTTCCCGTTATCGTTTCAACTCACCCCCGCACACAGAAACGCATAGATGCAATGGGGGTAACCTTCCACCACAACATAAAACTGCTCAAGCCGCTTGGCTTCAAAGACTATAACAAGTTGCAACTTACCGCCAAAGTAGTCTTGTCCGACAGCGGAACCATCAATGAAGAGTCATCCATCCTTAACTTTCCTGCACTAAATATTCGGGAGGCTCATGAACGTCCCGAGGGTATGGAAGAAGCAACGGCAATGATGGTTGGATTGGAGCTTGATCGTATTCTGCAGGGTATACAAATCCTAGAAAACCAACTGTCTGGTAACGAACGTAGCTTGCGCTTGGTCTCTGACTACAGCATGCCTAATGTAGCAGAAAAGGTAGTTAGAATAATCCATAGCTATCGTGATTACGTAATGCGTACTGTATGGAAAAAATACTGACCGGACGCTAAACCTATGGACAAACCATTAAAAATCCTGGTTGTCAGTCAGTACTTTTGGCCAGAAAACATGCGCATCAACAACATGGTTGAAGGTTTTGTTGCCAAAGGCCATGAAGTAACAATTCTAACTGGCCAGCCTAACTATCCAGAAGGTCAGGTATTTCCAGAATACCGGAAAGCACCTGATATCTATTCCAGTTATTGTGGAGCTAAGATTTATAGAGTTCCCATGCTTGCACGCGGTCGTCGCAGTTTAACCTTGGCACTTAATTATCTTTCTTTTTTTTCCAGCGCTTCAACCATAGGTGCCTACAAACTTCGCGATAGGGAATTTGATGCAATTTTCGTGTACGCCGTATCTCCAATCATGGCTGCCATACCAGCCCTGGTTATAGGTCGCCTAAAAAAGTCTCCTGTTTTCCTCTGGGTTCTTGACCTTTGGCCAGAAACTCTTGATGCCGTGGGAGTCGTGAAAAACCGCAGGGTTATTTCTCTCGTTGGAAATTTAGTCTCGTGGATTTATAACCGCGCTGACTACTTGCTCTTGCAATCAAAGTCCTTTGAAGAAAACATAAGAAACTACTGCACCAAATATATAGCACCAGAAAGAATTGTTTACTTTCCCAGCTGGGCTGAAGATGATTTTTCTGCTGATGTAATAGCCCCTTCGGATATTCTGAAAGCGGACGACTCCACTTTCACGATAGTGTTCGCCGGCAACCTTGGCGATGCGCAAGATTTTCCAACTATATTGCAGGCAGTAGAAGCACTGAAACCGGAGTTAGCCTTACGCTGGATCATCGTGGGAGACGGGCGCGCCAGTAGCTGGTTGCATGAACAAGTTGCAGCACGCGGTCTGGACAACGTTTTTCTCTTGGGACGTCACCCCCTGGAGAAAATGCCTCCGCTATTTGCTGCTGCAGATGCTTTATTAGTGTCCCTGAAAACCAATGATGTTTTCGAAAAAACCATCCCTGGCAAAGTACAAGCCTATCTAGCCTCCGGAAAACCCATCTTAGCGATGATTGAAGGCGAAGCTGCCCGAGTGATTAAAGATGCCGGGGCGGGTATGACGTGCCACTCAGGTGACCCTGATGGATTAGCAGATATCGTACGCTCCATGGCCGCGCTATCTCCTGCCCAACATCAATCGATGGGGGCCTCTGGTAGAAGTTTCTACCTTGAAAACTTCTCAAAAGACAAATTGTTCGATCGCCTTGAAACATTATTCCGTCATGCTCGCCTGAGGAGCAACGATAGAAGATGAATATCTAGGTTTAGACGCTATGCAAACTTACCTACCTCAAATTGAGGTAGATGTTTAATTAGTAGTGCCTCTTGGAGAAATCCGTCTACTGCCCCCCTCTACTATGTGCCGTTTCACGTTCTTCCCCTTAAAGGAGGCAAGACAACTCGGCACATTTCAGCGTACAGCACCCGGAGTTTCACTGACCCAAGGCACCCGCACCTGCTCGGCAATTACCACGGCCTGGGCTTGTAGCAACTCAGGCCTGGTACGACGGCCAAAGATCCCGCTGAAATGCAGCAGCAGGCGCCCGGCAAAGCCCAGGCCGTCGCCATGCCGGCGCGGTATCAGGTGCAGGTGGGCATGGGGAATATGCTGGTTAGTGGCGCGGCCATCGTTGACCAGCAAATGAGTGCCTTCCACGCCATAGCCGGCGCGACGTTGCGCCGCCAGCAAGCCATCGAACACCTGGTACAGGTGCTGACGAACAAAGCCGGGCAACTGCTCGAGCTTTTCCACATGGGCCTGGGGAATCAGCAGCACATGGCCCTGCCCCAGGGGATGCACGTCCATAAAGGCCATGCAGTGTTCGTCGCGGTAGACCACCGCGGCGGGCAGGGTTCCAGCGATAATCTGGCAGAAAATGCAGTTCATCCATGAATCCTCAAATGACAAGGTGCATCCTGGCGAGCGACGCCAATGTAACCCACCTTGCCCCTTGCCGGCGCACTCGTTGCGCCAGCCCCTGGCTCAGTCCAGAGCCAGGTAGGCGCCGGCGTCGATCTCGATCATCACAGGCTCGCGCAGCGCCTTGAGGCTTGCCAGCAGTTCCTGCAACTGCGCCGGGGTATCGGCACGGTGGTACGGCACGTGGAAGCTCTGGGCCATGGCGGCAAAGTCCGGTGTGAGGATATCCACCCCCAGCGGCGCAATATCCCGGGCCTTCATATAGTCGCGGATCTCGCCGTAGCACTGGTTGTTCCACACCAGCAGGATCACCCCGATCTGCGCTTCCTTGGAGGCGATCAGTTCGGCGCTGGTGAACTGCAGGCCGCCATCGCCCACCAGGGCCACTACCGGACGCTCAGGCCGCGCCAGCTTGGCGCCCATGGCCGCCGGCAGCCCGTAGCCCAAAGTGCCGTAGCCACTGCCGGCGTTGAACCAGCTGGCCGGCGCCGGGGCCTGGTAGCCACTGGCGCCCTGGTACACCGGCTGGGTCGAGTCGCCCACCAGGATCGGCGCATCGAGGTTATCCCGCAGCAAGTCGAGCAACCCCTGCAGGCCTTGCTGCTTGGCTGTCCAACCGGCGCGTTCGGCCTGGTTCACCCGCTGCACGCTGTCCACTGCCCAGCGCCCGCGAGAACTGCTTGGGCTCACCTTGGCCAGCAGTGCCTGCAAGCCTTCCAGGGCATCGCCCAGCAGCCCGACATGAGCCCGTTGCACACCCATGACCTGCATCGGGTCGATATCCAGGCGAATCAGCGAGCCCTTGAACCGCAGTGGCCCGAGGCCGAAGAAGTCGTAGTCGGTTTCCCCCAGCTCCGTGCCCACCGCCAGCACCACATCGGCCTCGTCGATCAGCGCCCGGCCGTGGGCCGAGGATTGCACGCCATCGAGCAGCAACGGATGACCCACCGGCAGCAAGCCCCGGGCATTGGTGGTCAGGGCCACCGGTGCGTGCAGGCGCTCGGCGAGTTGCCGCAACACCTCGGCACAGCCCCGCGCCCCGCCACCGGCGAGGATCAACGGTCGGTGCGCGCTGTTGAGCAGGTTGAGCGCCGCCTCGATCGAAGCCCCCGCGGGTGCCGGGGCACCAGGCAGGCTGCGGGGCATCAGGTTGAGGTGGTCGGCGGGCATGTCCAGCACGTCGAGGGGAATCTCGATATGCACCGGCCGTGGCCGCGCGCACTTGAAGACGGCAAAGGCCCGGGCCAGCAGTTCCGGCAATTCCTCAGGCGCTTGCAGGGTATGGCTGAAGGCGCAGACCCCAGCCACCATCGCCCGCTGATCCGGCAGTTCGTGCAGATGGCCATGGCCCAGGCGCAGGTGCTGGCGCCGGTTGACCGTGGAGATCACTAGCATCGGCACCGAGTCGGCATAGGCCTGGCCCATGGCGGTGAGGATATTGGTCATGCCCGGCCCGGTGATGATGAAACACACCCCGGGCTTGCCGCTGGCCCGGGCATAACCGTCGGCCATAAAGCCCGCGCCCTGTTCATGGCGCGGGCTGACATGGCGCAGGCGGCTGCCCTGCAGGCCGCGATACAGCTCGACGGTGTGCACCCCGGGAATCCCGAACACGGTGTCCACGCCATAACCCTCGAGCAAACGAACCAGGGATTGGGCACAACTGGTCATCGACTATTCCTCTTGTTCTTATAAGCGGACGACACCCTGCGTCCGGCTGATGTCGAGGGACATTAGTCGCTGCACCCAAGCGTCAACAATCGAAAAAAATCGCCGCAACTGCTCAATAAAATTCACGTTTTGCCCGTGCGCCGCGGTTCCGGGTGCAGGCGCGTGATGCCCAGCAACTGCGACTTGACCCACTCGCTGAAGGCCAGCACCACCGGGCGCTCGGCCTTGAGCTGATCGGCCACCAGGTAATAGCCGCGGTTGGATTCGATCTCGGTGCCGAAGGGCTGCACCAGTTGCCCCCTGGCCAGGGCCTCGCCGCTGATCAGGTTGTCGCCCATGGCGATGCCCTGGCCGGCAATGCAGGCCGACTGCACGAAATGCGCATCGGCGAACACTATGCCCCGGCGCACATCGACATTCGGCGCCCCGGCCGCCGCCAGCCAGACCCGCCAGTCGGAGTAGTCGATCATATGCAGCAACAGGGCGTGATCCAGTGCATCCAGGGTTTTCAGGCCGCCCATGGCATTCACCAGGCTGGGGCTGCACACCGGGAAATAGCGCAGGGAAACCACCTTCTGCACATGCTGGTTGGGCCAGTCGCCCATGCCGTAGGCGACGAACAAGTCGACGCTGCTGTCGCTGGTGTCGCCCGGGGTACGCGGGGATACCAACTGCAATTCCACCTGGGGATAGAGCGTCTGGAACTCGGCGATATGGGTGCACAGCCAATAGGTGGCGAACCCCGGCGGGCTGCTGATGCACAGCCGACCGCTGACTTGCTGGCCATCGGAACGCTGCCCGGCTTCGAGGATATTGGCCAGCAGCAGGTGGATGTCCCGGGCGTAGCGTTCGCCCTGGTAAGTGATGCGAATGCTCCGGCCCTGGCGCTCGGTCAGGGCGAAACCCAGGGTCTGCTCCAGGCTCTTGATCTGGTGGCTGATGGCGCTGGGGGTCAGGTTCAGCTCATTGGCGGCCTCGGCGACACTGCCCAGGCGGGCCACCGCGTCCAACGCGCGTAGCGCGGTCATGGAGGGATAACGCATACCGATCAGGCCTCGACTACAGAAAAACGAGTGGCTGCACCATAGCTGCAATCGAGGCCGGGCAATAGCCTTGCCTGTCGCCGGAATTTTCCCGAATTGCTGAAAAAAATTTCCGGGTACGGCTAAAAATGCTCGATTGACCCCTACCCGGCATTGGCTAATTCTCAAGCCCTACCCTGTGCCGGGCAGTGCCCGGCCGTCGCACAATAACAAGAGGGTCGACCCTTGCAAGCGCAGCCCAACTCCGTCAATCCCGTGGTGGCCATCGACGATCTGCACAAGAGCTATGCCGATCACCACGTGCTCAAGGGCATCGCCCTGCGCGCCAACGAAGGCGAGGTGGTGTCGCTGATCGGCTCCAGCGGCTCGGGCAAAAGCACCCTGCTGCGCTGCATCAACCTGCTGGAGATTCCCTGCAGCGGCAGCCTGCGCATCAATGGCGAACACGTGCGGCTCAAGACCGACCGCGCCGGCAACCCGCAAGTGGCCGACCCGGCCCAGGTGGCGCGCCTGCGCACGCAACTGAGCATGGTGTTCCAGAGCTTCAACCTGTGGCCGCACCGCAGCGTGCTGGAGAACGTCATCGAGGCACCGGTGTATGTCCTCGGCGAAGACCGCAAGGACGCCATCGCCCACGCCGAGCACTTGCTGGAAAAAGTCGGCCTGGCCAACAAGCGCGACGCCTTCCCCTCCTTTCTCTCCGGCGGCCAGCAGCAACGGGTGGCTATCGCCCGGGCGCTGGCCATGCGCCCCCGGGTGCTGCTGATGGACGAGCCGACCTCGGCGCTCGACCCCGAGCTGGTGGGCGAGGTGCTCAAGGTGATCCAGGGCATCGCCGAGGAAGGCCGTACCATGATCCTGGTGACCCACGAAATGGCCTTCGCCCGGGATGTTTCGAGCAAGGTCATGTTCCTCCACCAGGGGCTGGTGGAGGAGGAAGGCCCGCCGCAACAAGTGTTCCTCAACCCGGCCAGCGAACGCTGCCGGCAATTCGTCATGGCTCAGGAAAACCGCGTCTGACGTCCCGCTGCACTCCTTGACAACAACAACTTAGAGAAAGGGTAAAGCCATGAAAAATCTGTTCAAGGTCCTGATCACCGGCTGCCTGTTCAGCACCCTGGCCAGCCACGCCGTGGCCGCCGACAAGATCGTCTTCGGCATCGCCCTGGAACCCTACCCGCCGTTCTCGATGAAAAGCGGCAATGGTGACTGGAGCGGCTTCGAACCGGAACTGATCAAGGCCCTGTGCGAACGCATGCAAGCCGATTGCCCACTCAAGGAAGTGGCCTGGGACGGCTTGATCCCGGCCCTGCAATCGAGCCAGATCGACGCCATCCTCAACTCCCTGAGCATCACCGAGGAGCGCCAGCAGGTGATCGACTTCTCCGCCCCCTACTACCAGACCCCGGCCATGTGGGTGGCCGACCAGAGCCTGGAGCTGGCCACCACCCCCGAAGGCCTCAAGGGCAAGCTGATCGGCGTGCAGGGCTCGACCTCCAATGCCACTTTCGCCAAGGCCTACTACAGCAAGACCTCGACCCTGCGCTACTACACCACCCAGGACGACATGCTCGCCGACCTGCAGAGCGGGCGTATCGACGTGATGCTGGCCGACGCCCTGACCATCGAGCCGCAGTTCAAGACCGCCGCCGGCGCGGGCCTGGCCAACAAGGGCCTGGCGCCGAAAGACCCGCTGTTCGGCTCCGGCATCGGTGTGGGCCTGCGCAAGGGCGACAGCACCCTGCAGCAACGGATCAACACCGCACTGGCCTCGCTCAAGGCCGACGGCACCTACGACAAGATTCGCAGCCGCTACTTCAGCGTCGACATTTCTGCCAACTAAGCCGTCCGGTGTGCCCGCTTGCGCGGGCTGCCGGCGTTGACTGGATACGTCATGATTTCTCTGTCCGACCTTTCCCAACTCTTCGTCGCCGACGGCTGGCTGGGCGCCCTGGCCCAGGGCGCGCTGGTGTCCCTGCAGATTTCCGCCGGGGCCTTTGTGCTCGGCCTGGGCATCGGCCTGCTGGTGGCGATGATCAAGCTCAAGGGGCCACGCTGGCTGGTGAAGCTGGCCAACGCCTACACCACCCTGTACCGGGCCATGCCCGAGCTGCTGCTGATCCTGCTGCTGTACTACGCCGGCACCGACCTCTTGAACATGGCCATGGCCGCCATGGACCGGCCAAGCGTGACGGTCAACGGCTTTATCGCCGCGGTGCTGGTGCTGGGCATCGTCCAGGGTGCCTATAGCGCGGAGATCATCCGTGGCGCGATCCAGGCCATTCCCCACGGCCAGATCGAAGCGGCGCGGGCCTACGGCATCGAGCGCTGGCTGCTGGTGCGACGCATCCTGCTGCCGAGCATGCTGCCCTACGCCATGGCCGGGCTGTCGAACCTGTGGCTGGTGCTGGTCAAGGACAGCGCGCTGATCAGCATCGTCGGCTACAGCGAACTGCTTTCGGTGGGCAAGCAAGCGGCCGGTTCCACCAAGCATTACCTGGTGTTCTACCTCGCGGTCGCGGCCTTCTACTTCGTTATCACCCTGGTGTCCGGCAGCCTGTTCCGTGTGCTCGAGCGTCGTACCAACCGCTGGCTGCCCCAGCACTAGGAGGCTTGAATGGACTTTTCCTGGATCGATAGTTTTTCCCATGAACTGCTGCGTGGCCTGGGCATCACCCTCAAGCTGCTGGCCCTGAGCGGTGCCTGCGGCTTTGCCCTGGCGGTGCTGGTGGGCCTGGGCCGGGTGTCGCGCAATCCACTGATTCGCGGGCCCATGCAGTTCTACATCAGCGTGTTTCGCGGTACGCCGCTGCTGGTGCAGATCTACATCCTGTACTACGGGGTTGGCAGCCTGTTCGCCGCCTACCCGCCGATTCGCGGCAGCTTTCTCTGGCCCTACCTGCGTGAAGGCTTCTGGTACGTGGCCCTGGCCCTGACCCTGAGCGTGGGCGCCTATGTCGGCGAAGTGCTACGCGGCGGCTTGCGCGCGGTGCCCCGGGGTGAGCTGGAAGCGGCCCGCGCCTACGGCATGGGTTACTGGCTGACCCTGCGCCGGGTGTGGCTGCCCCGGGCCCTGGAACTGGTGCGCCCGACCCTGGTGGGGGAATGCGTACTGCTGCTCAAGGCCACCGCCTTGGCCTCCACCGTGGCGGTCACCGACCTGCTGGGCGCCGCCAACCTGGTACGTGCCCAGACCCTGAAGGTCTACGAGCCGCTGCTGGCAGTGGCGCTGATCTACATCATCCTGGCCTTTGCCATCGAACATCTGTGCGCACGCCTGGGCAGCCCCGAACGCAATCGGGCGCCCCAGCGTCAGGCCTGAACCCATTTATTGCGCGGGCAGCGAGGCCCGTGAGGAGAACAGCATGCGTTACTCACCTTTCGTTCAGCGCATCAGCGGCGAATCCGTCAGCGCCTGGGACATCCACTACGCGGCCATCGAGGCCCGGGGGCGCGGCGAGGATGTGATAGTGCTCAGCGTCGGTGACCCGGACTTCGCCACCGACCCACGCATCAGCGCCGCCGCCAGCGCCGCCCTGGAGCAAGGCGATACCCACTACACCCACGTGCTCGGCCGTCCGGCCCTGCGTGAAGCCATTGCCGCCAAGCAGCGCCGCCTGCTGGGCATCGAGGTCGGCGCCGACAACGTGGCCCTGGTGGCCGGGGCGCAGAACGGCCTGTTCGCCACCTGCCTGTGCCTGTTCGGCAGTGGCGACGAGGTGCTGGTGCCGGAACCCATGTACCTGACCTACGAGGCCTGTGTGCATGCGTCCGGGGCGCAGATCGCCTGCGTCCAGCAACCGGCGGCCAACGGTTTTCGCCTGACCGCCGCGGCCCTGGAAGCAGCGCTGACCGACAAGACCCGGGGCATCGCCCTGGCCACCCCGTGCAACCCCACCGGCAACGTCTACAGCCGCGAAGAGCTGGAAGCCGTGGCCGCAGTGGCGCGCAAACACGACCTGTGGGTGATCTCCGACGAGGTCTACGGGCAACTGACCTATGACCGCGAGCACCTGAGCATCGCCTCGCTGCCGGGCATGGCCGAGCGCACGGTGATTCTCAACAGCCTGTCGAAAACCCACGCCATGACCGGTTGGCGGGTGGGCTGGGTTGTGGCGCCGCCAGCCCTGGTCGGCCACCTGGACAACCTCTTGCTGTGCATGCTCTACGGCCTGCCCGGTTTCATCCAGGAAGCCGCGCTCAAGGCCCTGGAGCTGGATGAAGAAGTGATAGGCAGTGCCCGCGAAGTCTATCGCCGGCGTCGCGACCTGGTGGTGGCCGGCCTCAAGCAGGTGCAACTGCTGGACTGCCGCGAGCCGCAAGCCGGGATGTTCATGCTGGTGGACGTGCGCCGCACTGGCCTGTCGAGCATGGATTTCGCCTGGCAGCTGTTCCGCGCCACCGGGGTTTCGGTGCTCGACGCCCAGGCCTTTGGCGCCAGCGCCGAGGGTTTCGTGCGGATCTCCTTCACCGTCGCCGACGAGGTACTCAAGGACGCCTGCCAGCGCATCGCCGGCTTCGTCGAAACCCTGGCTGCACAACGCTGAATCACAGACCGTTGGTGGCGAGGGAGCTTGCTCCCGCTCGACTGCGAAGCGGTCGCGGCCCTTGGGGCGGCTACGCCACCCAGCGGGAGCAAGCTCCCTCGCCACAGCAATGCCCATAACAACACCTTTGCAACTGAGCTTGTCGCCCATTTTCCGCCCACCTTTGTAGGGCCCCCTGCTTGAGAGGTTGACCCCGTGACCGCTTCCGACCAATTCAACTCCACCCATAGCGCCGTCGACCAATATGCCGAATTGGTGCTGCACAACGGCCGGATGTACACCCTCGATCCGGCCCAGCCCTGGGCCGAGGCCGTGGCCATCCGCCAGGGCAAGCTGATTGCGGTGGGCAGCCTGGCGTCCCTGGCGTCGCTGATCGGGCCCAACACCCACCAGCAGGATCTGCACGGCGCCTTCTGCATGCCCGGCCTGCACGACATGCACACCCACCCCGACCTCGCCCTGGCACCGCGCTACGCCGACGACCTGGACGTGGGCATCGAAGACCCGACCCCGGAGCAACTGGCGGCGGCGATCCACGCCTACGCCGATAGCCACCCGGGTGACGGCTGGATCTACGGCCAGTACTGGGTGCGCTACACCTTTCGCGAGGCCGGCCTGACTCCGGGTCGCAAGTGGCTCGACAGCGTCATGCCGGACCGCCCGGTGGCCCTGCTGGACCGCATGTGGGGCACCATGATGGTCAACTCCAAAGCCCTGGAACTGGCCGGTATCGACCGCCACACCAGCGACCCGCGCAACGGCTACCTGGAACGCGACGAGCTCAGCGGCGAGCCCAACGGCCTGCTGATCGACGGTGCCTATGCCCTGATCCACGCGGCCATGCCACCGACTCCGGTCTCGGTACTGCGCCGCGCCTATCGCGATGGCGTGCATTTCCAGACCTCTCGCGGGGTCACCGCCACCAAGTACGTGCATGTCTGCGAGAACCGCTTGCAGGCGCTGAAGGAACTGGACGATGCCGGCGAACTGACCCTGCGGGTGGAAGCCGCCATCAGCTGGCAGGACGATATCTTCCCGGTGCGCCGGCGCTGGGAACTGCTCAGCGGCGAGCGGCATTTCTATCGCAGCGCCCGGCTGAGCGCCAACGCGGTGAAGTTCCACTTCGACGGTACCGTGGAGCCCAAGTCGTCCTACCTGCTGACCCCCTGGCCGCAAGAGTCGAGCTGGCGCGGCAAGCTCAACCTGACCCCGGAACACATCACCGACATGGTGGTGGACATGGACAAGCGCGGCCTGCGAGTGATCGCCCATTGCACCGGCGACGGCGCTTCCGACGTGTTCCTCGATGCCGTGGCCGAAGCCCGGCGGCGCAACGGCAACAGCGGCATCCGCCATCAGTGCGCCCACAGCACCCTGCTGCACCCGGGCAACCTCAAGCGTTTCCAGAGCCTGGACGTGATTGCCGAGTTCTCCCCCGCCGCCTGGTACCCCACGCCGTTCGCCAGCGGCGCGCGTTCGGGCTACGGCCAGGAACGCCTCAAGCGCATCTATGACTTCAAGGGCGTGCTGGCGGCCGGCGGTATCGCGGTGTTCGGCACCGACTGGCCGGTGGCATCCATCGACCCCTGGCTGGCCCTGGAGACCATGGTCACCCGGCAGAACCCGTGGAACGAAGAGCCCGACACCTTTGGCGACCCCATCAGCCTGGAGCAGGCGTTGCAGGTAGCGACCCTCAACGGCGCCCACGCCATGGGCCTGGAACACCTGACCGGCAGCCTGCAGGTGGGCAAGTCGGCGGACCTGATCGTGCTCGACCGCGACCTCTTCGCCCAAGACGCGCGCAACTACATCCATCACACCCAGGTGCAGCTGACTTTCGTCGAGGGGCAACTGGTCTACGACCGCCAGGGCCGCTTCAGCGACACCCCACTGCAAGCGGTGTGGGAAGGTTTGCCACCGGTGATCGAGGGCCAGCAGCCATGAGCAAGGTGCCGAGCATCCCGGTTACCGTGGTCGCGGGCTTTCTCGGCGCCGGCAAGACCACCCTGCTCAACCGCCTGGTGCAGGGCGCCGACCGGGGTCGGCTGGCGGTGATAGTCAACGATTTCGGCGAATTGAATATCGATGCGGCGATCATCGCCGAGGTCACCGACGCGGTGTACAGCCTGCAGAACGGCTGCATCTGCTGCACCGTTCAGGAGGATCTGCTCGGGCAGTTGGTGAGCCTGTCCAAGCTGCGTCCGACCCTGGAACGCATCGTGATCGAATGCAGCGGCGTCTCCGATCCACAGCGCATCGTGCAGACCATCGGCTACCCGCAACTGCGCGAGCGCCTGCACCTGGATGCGGTGATCACCCTGGTGGACGCCAGCGGCTACCAGGCCCTGGAAGGGGAAATGGCCCGGCTGTCCCGAGCCCAGGTGGCCTGCGCCGATTGGGTGCTGCTGAACAAGGTCGACCTGGTGGACGCCGAGCAATTGCAGAGCATCCGCGCCAGCCTCGGTGGCCGCGCCCCGGTGTTCGACACGGTGCAGGCCGAACTGCCGCCTGAGTTGCTGCTGGCACCGCCGGTACGCTCCACCGAGGTGCTGTTCAAGGCCCTGCCCCAGGCCCACGACCAGCTGTTCGAAAGCTGGGTATGGAAAAGCTCGCGACCGCTGCAACCCAAGGCCCTGCGCGACTGGCTGGCGCAGCTGCCCGCCGACCTGTTGCGGCTCAAGGGCCTGGTACGCCTGGAGGGCAACGAACAGCCTTACTGGTTGCAGCATGTGGGCAAGCGCAGCCAGTTCACCCTGGCCACGGGACAAAACACCGAACATGCTGCGCAGCTGGTGTTCATTGCTCGCCGCGGCAGTGATCTGCGCGAGGAACTGGAAGAAGGCATCCGCGAAACCCAAGCGTGATAGGCACCCGCGGCAAGCGGCAAGTTGTCAGCGGCAAGCCTGTCGCTGGTCGCTGGCCGGTTGCCGCTCGGTGGGTTGGTTCGTGACAATCGCCCTGCACTTCAATAAATTATGCGCCCGCCGAAAATCCCCCGGGTTTTTCGCGCCTCGAATCTGTTAAACCAAGTAGTGGATGTTCAATGCCTGATTCCAACACCGAAGAATCCGTAGTCGCCCTGCCCAGCAAGGCCGAATACGAAAACGCCATGCATCTTTCCCAGCACGTGTCCCAGGCCAAGACCATCAGCGAGATGGTGCTCGACGCGTTCCAGAGTTCGAAAGAAAGCGAGCAGATTCGCGAGCTGCGCGCAGCGATTCGCCAGGCCCACGACCGCTTCGACGACGACACCGCCTATGAACTCATGGGCCAGCTCAAGCAGCTCAAGGACACCGAGGCCGCAGACCTGGCCGCCCTGGAAGACCTGAGCCAGAAATTCCCCATCAGCCGGATTCTCTCCAGCTACAAGAACGACCCGGACTTCCAGGAACTGGTCTACGGCCTGGCCCTGAAGGTGCTGAACCAGACCCACCAGGCCATCAGCAACCCTGGCGGCGGCAAGAGCAAGGCACGCCCGAAGAAGGAAATGGAAGTGTTCGCCATCAGCAAGGACGGCATCAGCGTCAGCCTGCCGATGCGCCCGCGCTCCAAGGCTAATGCCGACCGTGAAGCCTTCGAATTCCTCGGCTTCAGCTTTGTCGGCGAAGGCGATGAGGCCGAGCTGGAAAGCGAGGTCTTTGTCGATAACAACGGCACCGAGCAACCGGCAACCCGCAAGAATATCGTCACCGCGATCCAGCAGCAGACCGCGTTCGACGGCTACATCGCGCAACAACAGCTGTAACTCCCCCCCTGCTGCAGCGAGCCTGCTGGCGAAGGCTGATCCATGCCTTCGCCGGCAAGCCGGCTGCTCTCAAGCCCCTCAGTTGCTGCGGTAATCGGCAATCGGATACATCGCGCACAACGCCTCGACCTGAAACCGGAACTGCTCCTGCAGCGCGAGTTCCAGGTGGTACTTCTGCTCGCTCAAGGGCTGCACCTGGTCGAGTATCCGGCACACCAGATCCACCACTTCGGCACAGCCCTGGGCATCGATGTAGCGTTGGGCAATGGAACCGGTGCCGAGACACAAGCCGTTGGCGACAAAGGAGGAGCGGGTTTCGCCCGTTGCGCGCTTCTTGTCGACAATGATGCCGCAACGTTCCAGGGCCGATGCGGCGATGGAGCCGGTCATCCCGGCAGGCAAGCGCAGCAGGATACTGTGGTTCTCCGTGCCCCCGCCCATCACTTGGTAACCCCGTGCCATAAAGGTGTCGGCCATGGCGTCGGCGGTGCTGCGAATTCGCCCCATGTAGGCATCGAAATCCGCCGACATGGCGTAACCCAGCGCCGCAGCCTTGGCGGCGATCATATTCACCGCAGGCGCTCCCTGCATCTTGGGGAACACCGCCTGTTCCAGGACTCGACTGAAGGTCGCCCGCAGGCCCGGCACCTTGGTCTCGGCATCACGCCCGGAGAGGATCAGCCCGCCACGAGGTCCCGCAAGCTGCTTGTGGGTGCAGGCAGTGGTGACATGCGCCACGTCGATCGGACTCGGATGCCGCCCGGTGGCGACCAGCCCGGCGATATAGGAAATATCCGCCAGCAGAATGGCCCCGGCCTCATCGGCAATGGCCCGGAAACGCTGGAAATCCACCACCCGGGAATAGGCCGTGGCGCCGCAGATAATGATGCGCGGACGATGAGCCAGCGCCAATTGGCGAACCTCGGCGTAATCGATCTCACCCTGGGCGGTGGTGCCGTAGCGAATCGCCTTGTAATTGGCGCCGGTGAATGCCACCGGGCTGCCGTGGGTCAGGTGCCCGCCATGATCCAGGGCCATGCCGAGAAGGGTGTCCCCGGGTTCGAGCAAGGCGCCAAGCACCTGATAGTTGGCGATCGAGGCAGAGTGCGACTGCACGCTGGCATACTGCGCCCCGAACAGCTCTCGAGCCCTGCGAATCGCCAGGGACTCGACTCGATCGACGTTCTCGCAACCCACATGATGGCGCTTGCCCGGTGTGCCTTCTGCCGTTACGTTGACCAGCGCCGAGGCCGAGGCCGCGAGGATCCGCGGGTTGGCCGCGCAGGAAGATGAAACCAGGGAGAGCGTGCGGTGCTGGCGCGTGACTTCGGCGTCCAGAATGCTTGCCAATTCGGCATCTTGCGCTCGCAGATCGGCCAAGCCTCTTCGCAGCAGGTCGGCCTGGTTCCTGAGTGGTTCAGTATGAGCAGCCATTTGGGGGTGTTCCTTCCGTGTGAACCGCGTGCCACGAACGACTGCACGCATCCTGGGTTTATCGTTCGCGAATGGCTAATTAATCAAAAAATTAAACATTTTCCAAATAAAATGCTTCTTTTCTGAATTGGAAGGGGGGACAGTAGACTTATCTTACTGCTGGATATTCGCCAATCAGGGGGATAACACCGAGCATTTCGAGGCTTTATTGTCATGGCTGGGGCATGCAACACTTACGCCCCGCGGCGCCCGCAAAGGCCTTTGTAGAGTATTTCGGACGTGCAAGATACCGACAGCGAAATATCCCGGAATGGATAAAAGCTGACGGAACCAGCACCGACCAATAGCTCGAGGCGACGAAAATACCCGACTTTTCGCTGCGATGATCTGACTGATTCCGTCTCTGGCGCCAAGCAATAGAATGTCATGCACGGCACGCACTCGATAAAGCTTACGAGGCGTGACGACTATAAGGAAATGGTGGGCATGTGATGCACAAGAGAGAAAGAACAGAACATTTAAAGAGCAATATCAAATACCTGATAAAGAGTCGCGGTGAAACTCAACTGTCTTTGTGCAACGCCAGCGGCCTGACCAGAACCACCATCTACAACATTCTGGAAGGCAAGGTCAGCAACGTACAACAGTCCACCATCCGCAAGATTTCCGACTTCTTCGGCGTCTCCTACGAAGAAATAGAGACCGTCGATTTTGAAGAAAAGGAGATCATCGACAGCAGCATTTCCCCTCAAGGCAACATGAACCCGGCGGCGGTTCCTATCATCAAGGAATCCCTGCTGATGGCCAATCTCGACAAACGTATTGGCGAGTTGGCGACACTTCATCCTCTGACCTACTACTTCGGCACATCCTACAACTTGATTGCAGTGCTGCTGGAAAACGCAATCGAAGGCTGGCATGAACCCGGCGATCTGTTGATCGTGCAGAAAGGCATATCGACTGACGACAAAGAGAAACTGCTTTACGACAGGCTGACCAAACGGCTGGTGATCATGAATGGCGCTTGCTCCGACTCAGATCGAATGTCTGTAGTAGGCGACATCATCGAGGAGCGGTTCAATGACAGCGTATGAAGCTGAAGTCGAAAACAGCAAATACAAATTATTGGGCTTTGATAACAGCAAGGGCTTGGCCGTGATCATGATCATCGCTACCGGCAAGGTCATCAGAATCAAACTGAGTGAAGTACTTAACAGCGAAATCATCGACAACCTGAACAAGAGCGAAATCAAGAACATCTATAAGAAGCTTTATTCTCAAGGAGCGACTACCACAGCCTACGAGCTGAATGATCGTCACGAGAAATCCTGGATGGTCTATACCTGCCTGAGCCTGCTGCTCCTTACCTTCTATATTTTCACCAGCATTGCCGCGACCAAGCCAATCTACCTGGAGTCGCTGGGCATCATCGTCACACCAGGGACCTTCCTCTACTCCCTGACCTTCCTGATCGTCGACCTGCTGAATGAAAACTTTGGGCTGAGGCTTGCAAGAAGAGCCATCTTCTTCGCCTTTGCCAGCACGGCCATCATTATCATCTTGCTCTATGGATCGACCTTTCTGCCCGGTCTGCCAGGCTGGAAACTCGACACCCCTTACAACCAGGTCATCATCAACGTGTCCTCGGTGCTGGTAGCCTCCTCGGTGTCCTTCCTGGTGTCCGAAAACATCAACTCCTACCTGTTGTGCAAGATAAAAGAGCTGACCAATTCGAGGTACCTGTTCCTGCGAATATTCTTGAGTACCTTCTTCGCCGTGATCATCGACAGCTTCGTGTTCTGCTACATCGCGTTCTACGGGCTGATGTTAAACAGCGAAATACTCAGCATGATTTATGTGCAGATTGCGATCAAAGTGTTCCTGGCACTGTTCAATATCCTGCCGGCCTATGGCGCCAGGTCATTGTTCAAGAAATACATAACCGCCTGATCGGCAGCGCATGCCGTGCCCTGCAGAACCATGCACGTGCACAGTGATGACAAAGAGCCAATAAAAAGCCCCGCACTTCTCTCGAAGGCGGGGCTTTTCTGTGGCCTGGACGGCTTAGTGCGCGTAGGTCAGCAACAGCTCGGTCGGGGCCTTGAAATCCACCGACATCATCACGCTCAGCGCGGTGATGGTGAAGATCGAGAACACGAACAGCTTGCGCGCCCACACGGTGTCATCCACTGCCTTGTAGCCGGTCCAGGCCATGTACAGCCAGTACATGCCCATCGCCGCCGCTACCGCCAGGTAGCTCATGCCGGCGTAACCGCTGAAGGTCAGCATCAGGGTCGCTACCAGAAATGCCAGGATGTAGAGCAGGATGTGCTTCTTGGCCACGCGAATACCACGCTTTACCGGCAGCACCGGAATCGATGCGGCCAGGTAATCGTTGAAGCGGAAGATCGCGATGGCGTAGGAATGCGGCATCTGCCACAGGCTGAACATCACCAGCAGGGTCAGCGCGGCCATGTCGAAGCTGTTGCTGACCGCGACATAGCCGATCACTGGCGGCATTGCACCCGACAGACTGCCCACCAGCGTGCCGTGAACCGACTTGCGCTTGAGGTACAGGCTGTAGAGGCCGACGTAGATGACAAAGCCGATTACCGCGAACAACGCGGCCAACGGGTTGGCCACGTAGTACAGCAGGGCGACGCCGGCGACACCGAGGAGGGAGGCGTAGACCAGTGCCGCTTCCAGGGAGATCAGGCCCTGGACCAGCACGCGGTTCTTGGTGCGCTCCATCTTCAGGTCGATGTCACGGTCGATGCAGTTGTTGAACACGCAACCGGACGCTACCACCAGCGAGGTGCCGATCATGGCGGCCAGGAAGATGGCCAGATCGACATGCCCTTTCGAGGCCAGGAAGAACCCGCCTGCCACAGAAAGCACGTTACCGAAAATGATCCCCGGTTTGGTGATTTGGATAAAGTGCTTGAGCGACATCGGGTTTACCTCACTTCGCCATCATGACGGTGTGAATGCTGAACATGATCCACAGCGACAGACCAACCAGCAGAACAATGACCAACGCGGCGAAGATGAATGCCACCACGTTGTTGCGCTGAGCTTCGGAACGGTCCAGATGGAGGAAGTACACCAGGTGAACGATCACCTGGATCACCGCGAACGCCAGGACGATCCATAGGGTCACGTCTTTGGGCAGCGATGGGTACATCACCAGGCCGAACGGAATCAGCGTCAGGATCACCGACAGGATGAAGCCGATGGCGTAGGACTTGACGCTGCCGTGACCGGCTTCGTCGTGGCCATTGTGGGAGTGCGATGCGTTAGCCATTTACATAGTCCCCATCAGGTAGACAACGGTGAATACGCAGATCCACACCACGTCCAGGAAGTGCCAGAACAGGCTCAGGCAGCTCAGACGGGTCTTGTTGGTCGCCGTCAGGCCGTTTTTCTGCACCTGATACATCATGATCGCCATCCAGATCAGACCGCTGGTCACGTGCAGACCGTGGGTACCGACCAGGGTGAAGAACCCGGACAGGAAGCCGGAACGGCTAGGGCCGTAGCCCTCGGAGATCAGCAGGTGGAACTCGTTGATCTCCATGCCGATAAAGCCCAGGCCGAACAGGAAGGTCATGCCCAGCCAGCCCAGCACCTGCTTCTTGTTGCCCCGGAAGAACGCCAGCATGGCGAAGCCGTAGGTGATCGAACTGAACAGCAGCAGAGCGGTTTCGCCCAGTACGTATGGCAGTTCGAAGATGTCGTGGCCCGATGGGCCACCCGCTACGTTGTTCACCAGTACCGCGTATACCGCGAAGATCGACGCAAACAGAATGCAGTCGGTCATCAGGTAGAGCCAGAAACCGAATACGGTCATCTCGCCCGAGTCGTGGTGATGGTCATCGTGCCCATGGTCATCGACATGGGCGTGTCCAGCATTGGTCACTAAGTTCGACATGGATTAAGCCTGTTCCAACGAGGTTTCAACACGGGTAGCCGGGATCTTGTTCTCCGATACCAGACGCTTGTGCTGCTCGGCTTCGATGCGTTCGATCGTCTCGACCGGCACCATGTAGCCTTGATCATCACGGGCAGCGTGGATCGCGAAATAGATCACGGTGCCGGCCAGGCTTGCGATGGCCAGCCACCAGATGTGCCAGATCATGGCGAAACCGAACACGGTCAGCAGAGCCCCCATGACCACACCGGTAGCGGTGTTGTTGGGCATGTGGATCGGCTGGTAGCGGCCTGGCTGCGCGTAGGCGGTACCGTTTTCCTTGGCTTCGGTGAACGGATCGATGCCTTCGGCTTTCGGCAGCACGGCGAAGTTGTAGAACGGTGGTGGCGACGAGGTCGACCATTCCAGGGTGTGGGCGTTCCAAGGGTCGCCGGACACACACATGTTCTGCTTGCGATCACGCACGCTGACATACAGCTGGATCAGCTGGCAGGCGATACCCACGGCGATCATCAGCGCACCCACCATGGCCACGTACAGGTACGGCACCCACTCAGGGTTGGTGGTGGCGTTCAGACGACGGGTCATGCCCATGAAGCCCAGTGCATAGAGCGGCATGAAGGCGACGAAGAAGCCCGAGATCCAGAACCAGAACGCAGCCTTGCCCCAACCTTCATGCAGCTTGAAGCCGAAGGCTTTCGGGAAGTAGAAGCTGAAGCCGGCGATGTAGCCGAATACCGCGCCGCCGATGATCACGTTATGGAAGTGCGCGATCACGAACAGGCTGTTGTGCAGCACGAAGTCGGCACCCGGGATGGCCAGCAGTACGCCGGTCATGCCGCCGATGGCGAAGGTGACCATGAAGCCCAGGGTCCACAGTACCTGGCTGGTGATGCGCAGGCGGCCGTGGTAGATGGTGAACAGCCAGTTGAATAGCTTCACCCCCGTCGGAATCGAGATCAGCATAGTCGCCAGGCCGAAGAAGGCGTTGACGCTGGCACCCGAACCCATGGTGAAGAAGTGGTGCAGCCAGACCATGAAGCCCAGGATCGAGATCGCGCCGGAAGCGTAGATCATCGAGTGGTGGCCGAACAGGCGCTTGCCGGAGAAGGTCGAGATCACTTCGGAGAAGATACCGAACGCCGGCAGGATCAGGATGTACACCTCGGGGTGACCCCAGGCCCAGAACAGGTTCACGTACATCATCGGATTGCCACCAAGTTCATTGGTGAAAATGTGGAAATCCATGTAACGGTCAAGCGTCAGCAGTGCCAGGGTAGCGGTGAGGATCGGGAACGAAGCCACGATCAGCACGTTGGCCCAGGTGCAGGTCCAGGTGAAGATCGGCATGTCCATCATCTTCATGCCCGGGGTACGCATTTTCAGCACGGTGGCGAGGAAGTTGACCCCCGTCAGCGTTGTCCCTAGACCCGATAGCTGGAGCGCCCAGATGTAGTAGTCCACACCCACGCCCGGGCTGTATTGCAGGCCCGACAGCGGCGGATAGGCAACCCAGCCGGTCTTGGCGAATTCGCCAACGCCCAGGGACAGGTTGATCAGCACCACGCCGGAAACCAGCAGCCAGAAGCTCAGGGAGTTGAGGAACGGGTAGGCCACGTCACGCGCGCCGATCTGCAGCGGCACGACAAGGTTCATCAGGCCGGTGAAGAATGGCATCGCCATGAAGATGATCATGATCACACCGTGAGCGGTGAAGATCTGGTCATAGTGTTCAGGTGGCAGGTAGCCAGGCGAACCCTCGGTGGCCATGGCCAGCTGGGTACGCATCATGATGGCGTCGGCAAAGCCGCGCAGCAGCATGACCATGGCGACGATGATGTACATCACGCCAATTTTCTTGTGGTCGACCGAGGTCAGCCACTCGGTCCACAGGTAGGTCCACTTCTTGAAGTAGGTGATTGCCGCGAACAGCGCCACGCCACCGAGCGCGATCATGGCAATGGTCACCATGACAATCGGCTCGTGGAACGGAATCGCTTCCAGACTTAATTTACCAAACATCGTTTACTCCTCTGCCCCGGCAGCTGAATGCGAACTCACGTCCATCCCTTGCGTTGCAGCCACTTCCTTTTCTTTCTTCTCGTGCTTGAGCGGCGCACCCGGTTTCATGCCTTCGTACTTGTCGACGATGGTCTGGAACAGGTTCGGCGCGTAAGTGGAGTAGAGCTCTACAGGATTGTTCTGACTTGGCTTGGAAAGGGCTTCGTATTCAGCGGTGTCCAGCTGTTTAGGTGCCTTCTTGACTTCGTTGACCCAGGCGTCGAAATCTTCCTGACTGGTAGCGGTCGCCTTGAATTTCATGCCGGTAAAGCCCGCGCCGCTGTAGTTGGCGGAGATACCTTCAAGTTCGGTGTTCTGGTTGGCGATCAAGTGCAGCTTGGTGGTCATGCCCGCCATCGCGTAGATCTGGCCGCCCAGGCCCGGGATGAAGAACGAGTTCATCACGGTATCGGAGGTCACGCGGAAACTCACCGGGGTATGGGCCGGGAAGACGATCTTGTTGACGGTGGCGATCCCTTGGTCGGGATAGATGAACAGCCACTTCCAGTCCATGGCCACCACTTCGATGGTCACTGGCTTGACGTCGGAATCCAGCGGACGGTACGGGTCCAGGGCGTGGGTCGACTTGTAGGTGACATAACCCAGGGCAATGATGATCAGCACCGGAACCAGCCACACCGCGATCTCGATCTTGGTGGAGTGGGACCACTTCGGCGCGTAGGTCGCGTCCTTGTTGGAAGCGCGGTATTTCCAGGCAAACGCGAAGGTCATGATGATGACCGGCACTACCACCAGCAGCATCAGAATGGTTGCAGTGATGATCAGGTTGCGTTCATCCAGACCGACCTGACCCTTGGGATCGAGCAAGGTCCATTTGCAGCCTCCCAGCATCAACATGCCGAGCAGCGGCAATAAGCCTAGTAATCGGGGGTACCTGTTTTTACTCATCTCACGACCTCTAAAGCAGCTTGCGCAATGCAGTTGGGTTTTGATCGCCAACACTTCACCCTGCCAAGGGTTGGCATTTTTCTTCAATTGAATAAGGGCCTGCCCGTTGGGTGAAACGCTCAACGACACATCCCGGGCTAGCAGTGGTTCTTATTCGATCTCGTGGTCAAAGGCCTTGTTACAGACCAATTCCATTTGGTGCGGAAGTTAGGAAGGCGCCGACACCCGCAGTCGCATGGAGCGCTCTATCCGCCCCTCGACCGTCCTCTTGTGCTCAGGGATGAGCAGCGTCGGAAATTTCAGTGCGGGCGATTGTAGATATGTCGCGTTTTATAAACCATGTCTTATCCCGAAATAATTTTTATCGCCGGACGCAACAATCGTTCATGATTGCTGCATCGGGACGCAATCATATCGATTTACATTCTCAACAAAAAGCCCCGAAAAAGCCTCTTCCCAGAGCCTGTACATCAGGCTGTGAGCCGCCTTTCATATGGCTTTAACCCTTGTAAAACGGGGTCTGTGAAGAATTGTATAGATAGCAGGCTACGGTTTTTCGCCGGCCGGTTGGCATACACAAACTGACAGACTTCTATTGAACCAGTTGCTGCAAATGCAGTCTGTTACAGCCCGCCCGACGCCCTTCTGCGACCGCTCCAGTGTGACAACATGTCGCACTTTTACCGCACCTCGACTTGCTGCAAATCACGAACTTTTCAAACACCGAATGAACCCCATGAAAAAGCCCCGGCCCCCCATCGAGGGACCGGGGCTTTTGCGGGTGAATCAGTGGCTTTTCTTGCGATTGCGGGTGATGCCCAGGGGCACCAGGATCACCGTCAGCACAAACGCCAATAGCGCCCATTGCGCCAGGGACAGGCCGAGAATCGGCGGGTACGGCGTGGAGCAGAAGCCATCGACCTGGAAGCCCAGGGGGAAGATGCTGGCCAGTGGCAGGCTGTCGACAATCGGTTGCAACACATCGATGCCGCAGCTCACCGCCGGGTAGAACTGGGTGTACACATGATGCCCAGCCACTCCGGCGCCAGCGATGGCGCTGATCACCACCAGGGTTTCCATGATGGTAATGCTGCGCCGCGAACTCATGGCCGCGCCGATAAAGGCGAACAGCGCGATCAGCAGCAAGGCGTAGCGTTGCAGGATGCACAGCGGGCAAGGCGCCTCGCCCAACACCACCTGCATATACAGGGCACCACCGATCAGCGCCAGGCAGATCACGCCCAGCAGCACCAGGAAACGCCGTTCACGTCCTAAACGCAGTCTGTCGTCACTCATCCCTATTCCTTTTTTCTGTTGTCTATTCAAGCGACCCGCCTGTGCGACACGAGGATCGGGTGGCGGGTTGGTCTGATTGCCATCGGGGTGCCCGGGAGTCTACACGCTGAACATGACCTTTGAATGCATGGCATCGCCGGCAACAGCCAAGGTTGACGGGCCCGGGGAACGCACAATGAAAGGGCCGGGATGGCAGTGCCCTCCCGGCATCGTGGGGAATTAACGCCAGGCAGGTTAAGCAGGGATTAACGGCCGGCCCCATTGCAGGGCCGCCTTGCATAACCGTAGAAGCGGGCTTGCCCGCGAAAGCGCCAGTACAGTTTATTCGCCGGCAAGCCGGCTCCTGCAGGGCAGGAGCCGGCGAGAGCGAGTTACTCCAATGCCGCCGCCGGGCCGAAGAACTCGTAGCGGCTCTGCTGCTCGGGAATCCCCAGGGCTTTCAGGTGCCGCTTGATGGCCCCCATAAAACCCTTGGGCCCGAGGAAGTAGGCATCCAGGTCACGCTGTTCCGGCAGCCATTCGGCCAGTTGCTCGCGGGTCAGCAGGCCCAGCTTGTCGGCCACCGGGCTGACGCCGTCGTCCTCGGCATAGCAGTAGAAGCGCTTGAGCTGTGGATAACGCTGGGCCAGGCCATCGACCCAGTGCCGGAAGGCATGCACCTGGCCGTTGCGCGCGCAGTGGATAAAGTGCACCGGACGCTCAGTGGCCAGCGCCGCTTCAAGCATCGCCAGGGTCGGGGTGATGCCCACGCCACCGCTGATCAGCACCAGTGGCTTGTCGCTGGCCGCCAGGGTGAATTCCCCTGCAGGCGGGAACAGCATCAGGCTTGCGCCCACCGCGCACTGGTCGTGCAGGTAGTTGGACGCCACGCCGCCGGCCTCGCGCTTGACGCTGATGCGGTACTGTCCCTGGTTGGAAAGTGCCGACAACGAGTAGTTGCGACGGATTTCCTCACCCTCGACAAAAAGCTGCAGGCCGATGTACTGCCCCGGCTCGGCGGCGAGAATCGCCCCGCCATCCACCGGCTCGAAGTAGAAGGAGGTGATTTCCGCACTCTCCTCTACCTTCTGCACCAGCTTGAACTCGCGAGCCCCGCGCCAGCCGCCCGGTGCCAGGGCCTTCTCGTCGTAGATCGCGGCCTCGGCGCCGATCAGGATCTCCGCCAGCTGGTTATAGGCCGCGGCCCAGGCCGCGATCACTTGAGGGGTGGCAATCTCGCTGCCCAGCACTTCCTCGATGGCCCGCAGCAGGCAGGAGCCCACGATCGGGTAGTGCTCCGGCAGGATCTGCAGCGCCACGTGCTTGTTGATGATCTTGGCCACCAGGTCCCCCAGCTGGTCCAACTGGTCGATGTGCCGGGCATACATCAACACGCCGTTGGCCAGGGCTCGGGGCTGATCACCACTGGCCTGGTGCGCCTGGTTGAACAGCGGCCGCACCTCTGGGTACTCGGCGAGCATCATCCGGTAGAAATGGGTGATCAGGGCTTCGCCACCGCTTTCCAGCAGCGGCACAGTGGCTTTGATGATGTCGCGATCTTGAACGCTTAGCATAAGGACTACTCCTGGACTTTATGACTGCTTGCAGGTTGCCTTTGCCTAATCAGATTTCATGCCACAAATAAAATATATATAAATCAATAACTTAATAAATATATAGTCATAAAGACTCGCAAGTCTATATAGTCATCACGACTACATGGAGTCATTATGACCGCGAAATCCTTGCTCACCACCTTGCTGCCCCTGGTCACCGATCTGTCTCGCGAACTGCCCGAAGGCGAGCGCTACCGACGCCTGCTGGAAGCCCTGCGCGCCCTGCTGCCCTGTGACGCCGCGGCACTGTTGCGCCTGGATGGCGAATGGCTGGTGCCCCTGGCAGTCGACGGTTTGAGCACCGACACCCTGGGCCGACGCTTCAAGGTCAGTGAGCACCCGCGCTTCGCCGCGCTGCTGGCCAGCCCAGGGCCAACCCGCTTCGCCAGCGACAGCGAATTGCCCGATCCCTACGACGGCCTGGTGCAAGGCCTCGACGATCACCTGGAAGTCCACGATTGCATGGGCTGCCCGCTGTTCGTCGACGAACGCGCCTGGGGCCTGTTGACCCTCGACGCCCTCGACCCGCAGCGTTTCGAGCCCATCGAGCTGGATGCCCTGCAAGCCTTCGCCAGCCTGGCCGCGGCCACCGTCAGCGCCGCCGAGCGTATCGAGCGCCTGGCGCAGCGGGCGGAAAACGAGCACCAACGGGCCGAGGTCTATCGCCAGGCCAGCGGCCAAACCCGCGAGATGATCGGCCAAAGCAAGGCCCACAAGCATCTGCTGGAGGAAATCACCCTGGTGGGCAGCAGCGACCTGACGGTGCTGATCACCGGCGAAACCGGGGTCGGCAAAGAGCTGGTGGCCCAGGCCATTCACGCCGCCTCGGCGCGGGCCGAGCAGCCGCTGGTCAGCCTCAACTGCGCGGCCCTGCCCGACACCCTGGTGGAAAGCGAACTGTTCGGCCATGTGCGTGGTGCCTTCACCGGCGCCACCCAGGACCGCCGTGGCAAGTTCGAACTGGCCAATGGCGGCACGCTGTTTCTCGATGAAGTGGGCGAGCTGTCGCTGACCGTGCAGGCCAAGCTGCTGCGGGTGCTGCAAAGCGGCCAGTTGCAACGCCTGGGCTCGGACCAGGAACATCGGGTGGATGTACGCCTGATCGCCGCCACCAACCGCGACCTGGCCCAGGAAGTACGCCAGGGCCGCTATCGTGCCGATTTCTATCATCGCCTCAGCGTGTACCCACTGCGGGTACCGGCCCTGCGCGAGCGTGGCCGCGACGTGCTGCTGCTCAGCGGCTACTTCCTTGAGCAGAATCGCTCGCGCATGGGCCTGGGCAGCCTGCGCCTGAGTGCTGAGGCCCAGCAGGCATTGCTGGCCTACAACTGGCCGGGCAACGTACGCGAGCTGGAACACCTGATTGGCCGCAGCGCCCTCAAGGCCCTGGGCAACCGCGGCGAGCGTCCGAAGATCCTCAGCCTGGACGCCAGCGACCTGGACTTGCCACGGCTCAGCGAACACCCCGCCACACCCGCTGCCAGCCCCAGCGAAGCCCCTTCCGAGGCGCCGCTCACTGGCGATTTGCGCGAGGCCACCGAGCATTACCAACGCCAGTTGATCAATGCCTGCCTGGAACGCCATCAGCACAACTGGGCGGGTGCCGCCCGTGAGCTAGGCTTGGATCGAGCCAACCTCAGCCGCTTGGCCAAGCGCCTGGGTCTGCGCTGACAGGCCGCACCCCGGCCAGCGACGGAAAGGCTAAAGCCAGCCCTGAACAAGTCGATAACCCAATATCAATGGTTGTCCGCGGCCCGAGCCAGGCGCCAAATTCTTTAGAAGAAGGTTTTTATGTCCTCCACCAAAGCCCGCGCAGACTCGCTTTCGCTTCTGCTGTTTACCTTGCGCAGCGGCAAGCTGATGGCAATCAACCTGCTCAAAGTCAGTGAAATCATCCCCTGCCCGCCGCTGACCAAGCTGCCGGAGTCCCACCCCCATGTGAAAGGCATCGCCACCCTGCGGGGCAACTCGCTGTCGGTGATCGACCTCAGCCGGGCCATCGGCGAACGGCCCCTGGCCGACCCGGACAACGGCTGCCTGATTGTCACCGACGTCAGCCGCTCCAAGCAGGGCCTGCATGTGCAGGCGGTGAGCAAGATCGTGCATTGCCTGACCACCGATATTCGCCCGCCGCCCTTCGGCTCCGGCGGTATCAAGTCCTATATCACCGGCGTGACCCAGGTCGATGGCACCCTGGTGCAGGTCCTGGACATCGAGAAAGTGATCCACGGCATTGCCCCGACCCAGATCGAAATGGCCCCGACGGAACTGAGCATGGAAGACGCCGACGCCCTGGGCAGCGCGCGCATCCTGGTGGTGGACGACAGCCAGGTAGCGCTGCAACAGTCGGTGCACACCCTGCGCAACCTTGGCCTGCAATGCCATACCGCACGCAGCGCCAAGGAAGCCATCGACTGCCTGCTGGAACTGCAAGGCACGGCCAACGAGATCAACCTGATTGTCTCGGACATCGAGATGTCGGAAATGGACGGCTATGCCCTGACCCGCACCCTGCGCGAAACCCCGGACTTCGCCCACCTCTACGTGTTGCTGCACACCTCCCTGGACAGCGCCATGAACAGTGAAAAGGCCCGCCAGGCCGGGGCCAACGCGGTGCTCACCAAGTTTTCCTCACCGGAACTGACCCGCTGCCTGATCGAAGCGGCCAAGGTCATCATCAGCCAGGGAGCCTGAACGTGAGCGAACTGCATTGCCTGCTGCTGCGCCGCGACCTTACTGCTGCACTGACCGCCCCACAATGGCCGGCCGGTATCAGTCTGCAACACTACCGCCCGGAGCTGGCGGAGGCTGTGCATTCGCTGATGCACCTGGGTTACCTGGATGGCGGTGGCCGCGTACCGGCCCTCGACACCTGGCGCCAGGCGTTCGAAACCGATGCCGAGTACGACCCCGAGCTGTGCCTGCTGGCAGTGGATGCTGAGGGCGTGGTGGGCGTCGCCCAATGCTGGACCAGCGCCTATATCAAGGACCTGGTGGTGCACCGCCGCGCTCGCGGCCAGGGGCTGGGCCGGGCCCTGCTGCAACAGGCGTTCCTGATGTTCGCCGAACGCCATGAGGCTTGCGTCGACCTGCGGGTGCTGGAAGACAATCTGCCGGCCAGGTGCCTGTACGAAAGTGCCGGCATGCAACTGGTACGACGCGAACTGGTGCCATAACGGCAGCGGCAAGTGGCGAGCGACTGGCCGGCGAATGGCGTGCAACTTGCTTGCATGCCGGTCCTGACCGCGTCGAAGAGCGAATTTCCGACGCTCCTTCGACCCTCAACGGTTCCTCGCACCATGAACACTCAGTTTTCCTGCGTAGGCTGCGGCAAGTGCTGCCACGACCACCATGTGCCCCTGACCCTCACCGAAGCCCGAGCCTGGGCGGCCGACGGCGGCCAGGTGATCGTCCTGGTGGAAGCCTTTCTCGGCAATGGCCTGGGGTTGCCGCAGGCCCAGCGCGAGCACGCCCTGCGCCGTTCCTGCCGGGTGCAGAGCGGCAGCGCCGAAGCCTATGTGGCGATCACCTTCGCCGCCTACAACGTCGGCCCCTGCCGGAATCTTGACGAAGACCGGCTCTGCAGCATCTACGAGCGGCGCCCCTTGGTGTGCCGCATCTACCCCATGGAGATCAACCCGCATATCACGCTCAATCCGCTGGCCAAGGACTGCCCGCCGGAATCCTGGGAACAGGGGCCGCAGTTGATTGCCGCAGGCGAGCTGGTGGATGGCGAACTGGCGACGCTGATCCAGCGTTCGCGCCAGGCCGACCGTGATGATATCCAGGCCAAGGAAGCCATCTGCAGCCTGCTGGGTATTCGCACCACCGCGCTCAAGGGCGATGGTTTCACCGCCTATCTGCCGGATATGCAGGCCCTGGCCAACGCCATCGACCAGGTTCAAGCCGCGCTGCCGGGTGCCCCGCAACAGGGTTGGCGCTTTCACCTGTCCGCCGAGGAAGTGGCCGGGCAGGTGCAGGCCGCCGGGGCCCAGGTGGTCAGCGACACGCCACTGAACTACACCTTCATTCCCCTGCGCGCCGCCTGATTCGGGACGCCTGGCCGGCGAACGGTTCTAGCCACGCTTGTGCCAGAACTCCTGGGCCAGCTGGCGCAGATCACCGGCCAGCCCGGCCACGTCGCCGGAGTTGACATGGCTGAGTTGGCCGGCATTGACCGTGGCCTCGCAGGCGTTGCGAATGCCGATGATGTTGCGGTTGATGTCTTCGCTGACCGCACTCTGCTCTTCCACCGCCGCGGCGATCTGCAAACTCATTTCGGTGATCTGGTTGACCCGCTGGCTGATGCCATCCAGGGCCTGGGCCGCACGCTGGGCCTGATCGACGCTGCTCTCCACATGCTGGCTGCTGTGCTGCATGGCCTCCACCGCATTGCGTGCGCCATTTTGCAGGGTGCTGATCATGCGCTGGATCTCGTTGGTGGAATCCTGGGTGCGCTGGGCCAGGCCGCGCACCTCATCGGCCACCACGGCAAAGCCGCGCCCCTGCTCCCCGGCCCGGGCCGCTTCGATCGCCGCATTCAGGGCCAGCAGGTTGGTCTGCTCGGCGATGCTGCGGATCACCTCCAGCACCCCGGAAATATCCGTGCTGTGGCTTTCCAACTCATGAATCACCTCAGTGGCGCGCGCAAGCTCGCTAGCCAGGCGCAGCACCGCGCTGCGGCTCTCGCCCACCAGTTGATGACCTTCACGGGTTTCGCTTTCCGCCTGGTCGGCGGCCACCGAAGCCTGCTGGGCATGGGTGGCGACTTCCGCCACGCTGGCGGCCATCTGGTGAATGGCGGCCGCCACCTGATCGGTTTCCGCCTGCTGTTCCAGGGTGCTGCTGTGGCTGCTGTGCAGGTGCTCCACCAGTTCCGCGGCATGCCCGGCCAGGCGTTGGGAAGCATCGCCGATACGCCCCACCACCGCCCCCACCTGGGCCTCGAGCATCTGCAAGGCGAACTCGATGCGCCCGAACTCGTCCGCGCGTCCGGTGTAGATGCCCTGGCTCAAGGGGTTGTCGCCAACCTGCCGAGCGCGTTCGGCCAACCGCTCCAATGGGCGCAATTGCAGCCCCACCGCCACCAGGCTCAGGCACCAACCCATGGCCAGCGCCCCGCCCAGCACCCTCCACGACTCGGGCAATGACCACACCGAAACACCGTAGGTGCCGATGAAGCCGGCACTGATCCAGGCCCACAGGCGCAGCCGCAGGCTCATCACCGGCAACAGCTTGAGCCAGGACCGCGACGCCGTGTTCAGCCGCCCATAGGCTCGCTCCGCAGCCTCGATCTGCTGCAGGCTGGGCCTGGTGCGCACCGACTGGTATTCCACCGCCTGGCCGTCGCGGGTCACCGGGGTGACGTAGGCGCTGACCCAATAATGATCGCCGTTCTTGCAACGGTTCTTCACCATGCCCATCCACGAGCGGCCGCGCTTGAGGGTGCGCCACATATGGGCGAACGCCGCCGAGGGCATGTCCGGATGACGTAGCAGGTTATGCGGCGAACCCAGCAGTTCCTCACGGCTGTAGCCGCTGATCTTGATGAAGTCAGAGTTGGCGTAGGTGATCGCGCTGGTCAGATCGGTGGTCGAGAGGATGTTCGCATCAGGGGCAAAGTCCACGTTTCGCCCAGTAACCGGAAGGTTGATCTTCATGGGAAGCGCGCTCGTCATTGTTAGGTGGAGTCGGCAGGGCTGCTGACTCTAAGCGCACTGATGCCACAAATACTGATCCAGCTCAGGTTTAAAGCAATTAGCCACTATCGCGGTTGAAAAGCGCAAATCGTGGCTTTATGCACGAATGTCGGCGAAATCAGCGTTTGCCCATCGAACGACGAGTGCCGGGAGGCGCTGCGCCGGGGGTCTTGGTGTGGCCGTCGCCAACGCCCTTCTTGTACCAGGTCTGCTGGGCGTTTTTCGCCGCGGCAAATTCGGACGGCTTGAATGGAAACTTGAAGGCCGGGATTGCCGCCTTGTCTTCGATATGCGCTTCGGTCAGCGGATCGACGCTTGGCGCATCTTCCACAGCGGGTTGTACAGGGGCAGTCATGAGGCACTCCAGGGGAGAAATGGCGTCCGCGCCGCGGGCAGGACGAAAATCGGCGCCAGTATACCTGCGGGCAAAGGATCTTTGACCGGGCCCTGGTCGAGACTTTTCTGACAGCGCTGACAGCTGGGCGTCACAGTGCTGACCGGGTTGCCGGGCTATAACTGTGCACAGATCATCGCCATTTTCCGACCTCCTTGCCCCCGGCGCCCTCCTCCATGCCCATCGCCAAGAAAACCCTCGTCAGCGCAGCCGTGCTGGTGGCCCTCGCCGCCACCGCGTTGTGGTTCCTGAACCCGCCGGCGACCACCCGGCAGGCGGCCCACACGGCGGTTCCGGTACGGGTGGTGAAAGTGCTGCAGCAGGATGTGCCGCGCTACGCCAGCGGCATCGGTTCGGTGTTGTCGCTGCACAGCGTGGTTATTCGTACCCAGGTGGATGGCATCCTCACCCGCCTGTTGGTCAAGGAGGGCCAGTTGGTCAAGGTCGGCGACCTGCTGGCGACTATCGATGACCGGACGATCCGCGCCAATCTGGATCAGGCCCGGGCCCAGTTGGCGCAGAACCAGGCACAACTGCAGGTGGCCCAGGTCAACCTCAAGCGCTACAAGCTGCTGACCGTGGATGATGGCATCTCCAAGCAGACCTACGATCAGCAACTGGCCCTGGTCAATCAGCTCGCCGCCACCGTGCAAGGTAACCAGGCCGCCATAGACGCCGCCCAGGTGCAGCTTTCCTACACCCAGATCCGCTCCCCAGTCAGTGGCCGAGTGGGTATTCGCACCGTGGACGAAGGCAATTTCCTGCGCATGAGCGATGCCCAGGGCCTGTTCTCGGTGACCCAGATCGACCCCATCGCCGTGGAGTTCTCCCTGCCCCAACAGATGCTGCCCACCCTGCAGCAGCTGATCCGGGCCCAGGACCCGGCGGCGGTCAAGGCCTACCTCGGTGCCGACGGCAATAACCCCGACACCCTGCTGGGCAACGGCCACCTGAGCCTGATCGACAACCAGATCAACGCCGGCACCGGCACCATTCGCGCCAAGGCCGAGTTCGACAATGCCCAGCAGAAGCTCTGGCCCGGGCAACTGGTCACGGTGAAGATCCAGACCGCGCTGGAGCAAGGCGCGCTGACCGTGCCGCCCACCGTGGTCCAGCGCGGGCTCGATCAGCACTTCGTGTTCCGGGTCAACGGCCAGCAGGTGGAAAGCGTGCCGGTGCAGGTGCTGTATCAAGACAGCGGCCTGAACATCATCAGCGGGGTCCAGGCCGGCGACGTGCTGGTGAGTGACGGTCAGTCGCGACTCAAGCCCGGCACCCAGGTGCAGGTGCTTGGCGACCCACTGCCAGTGGTGCAGGCTGCGCAGGTGCAGCCATGAAGGGCCACGGCTCGGTATCCGCCTGGTGCATCGACCACCCGGTCGCCACCGTCCTGTTGACCTTCGCCCTGGTGCTGCTGGGGCTGATCGCCTTTCCGCGGCTGCCGGTGGCGCCGCTGCCAGAGGCGGAGTTTCCCACCATCCAGGTTTCCGCCGCCCTGCCCGGAGCCAGCCCGGACACCATGGCGTCGTCGGTGGCTACGCCCCTGGAGGTGCAGTTCAGCGCCATCCCCGGCATGACCCAGATGACCTCCAGCAGTGCCCTGGGCACTTCTCTGCTGACCTTGCAGTTCACCCTCAACAAGAGCATCGACACCGCCGCACAGGAAGTGCAGGCAGCCATCAACACCGCCGCCGGCAAGCTGCCCAAGGACATGCCGACCCTGCCCACCTGGAGGAAGGTCAACCCGGCGGACAGCCCGGTACTGATTCTCAGCATCAGCTCGACGCAGATGCCCGGCACCGAACTCAGCGACTACGCAGAAACCCTGATGGCACGGCAGATCAGCCAGATCGACGGGGTCGGCCAAATCAATATCACCGGCCAGCAGCGCCCGGCGATCCGAGTCCAGGCTTCGGCAGACAAGCTGGCGGCCATCGGCCTGACCCTGGCCGATATCCGCCTGGCAATCCAGCAAACCAGCCTCAACCTGGCCAAGGGCGCGCTGTACGGCGAATCGAGCATTTCCACCCTGTCCACCAACGACCAGCTGTTCCACCCCGAGGAATATGGTCAGTTGATCGTTTCCTACAAGAATGGCGCGCCCGTGCAGCTGCAAGATGTGGCACGGGTGGTCAAGGGTTCGGAAGACGCCTACGTGCAGGCCTGGTCTGGCGATCAACCGGGGGTCAACCTGGTGATCTCGCGCCAGCCCGGGGCCAATATCGTCGACACCGTGGACCGCATCCAGGCCGCGCTGCCCGGCCTTGAAGCCATGCTGCCGGCCTCGGTGCAGGTCAAGGTGCTGGTGGACCGTACCCAGACCATCCGCGCCTCGCTGCACGAGGTGGAAATTACCCTGCTGATCGCCGTGTTGCTGGTGGTGGCGGTGATGGCGCTGTTCCTGCGCCAATGGTCGGCAACCCTGATCGTCTCGGCGGTGCTGGGGGTATCGCTGACCGCCAGCTTTGCCCTGATGTATGTGATGGGTTTCAGCCTGAACAACCTGACCCTGGTGGCCATCGTGATTGCCGTGGGCTTTGTGGTGGACGACGCCATTGTCGTGGTGGAGAACATTCACCGGCACCTGGAGGCCGGCGACGGCATGCGCGAGGCGGCGATCAAGGGCGCCGGGGAAATCGGCTTTACCGTGGTCTCCATCAGTTTTTCCCTGGTGGCGGCCTTTATTCCCCTGCTGTTCATGGGTGGGGTGGTAGGCCGGCTGTTCAAGGAATTCGCCTTGACCGCAACCTCCACCATCATGATTTCAGTGGTGGTCTCGCTGACCCTGGCGCCGACCCTGGCGGCCCTGTTCATGCGCGCCCCGCTGCACCCGGAACACGCCAAGCCAGGTTTTGGCGAGCGTCTGCTGGCGGTCTACGAGCGCGGCCTGCGCAAGGCCCTGGCCCACCAGAAACTGATGCTGGGCATCTTCGCCCTGACCCTGGGCCTGGCCATCGCCGGCTATGTGTTCATTCCCAAGGGCTTCTTCCCGGTGCAGGACACCGGTTTCGTCCTGGGCACTACCGAGGCTGCGGCGGATATTTCCTACCCCGATATGGTGAAGAAGCACCAGGCCCTGGCCGAGATAGTCGCCGCCGACCCTGCGGTGCAGGCGTTCTCCCACTCGGTGGGGGTGTCCGGCAGCAACCAGACCATCGCCAACGGCCGCTTCTGGATTTCGCTGAAACCACGGGCTGAGCGGGATGTCTCGGCCAGCGCCTTTATCGATCGCATTCGTCCGCAACTGATGAAGATTCCCGGCATCGTCCTCTACCTGCGGGCCGGCCAGGACATCAACCTCAGCTCCGGCCCCAGCCGTGCCCAATACCAGTATGTGCTCAAGAGCAACGACGGCCCGACCCTGAGCACCTGGACCCAGCGCCTGACCGAAAAGCTGCGCAGCAACCCGGCCTTCCGTGATATTTCCAACGACCTGCAACTGGGCGGCAGCATCACCCATATCAATATCGACCGCACCGCCGCCGCGCGCTTCGGCCTCACTGCCAGTGATGTCGACGAGGCGCTGTACGACGCCTTCGGCCAGCGCCAGATCAACGAGTTCCAGACCGAGATCAACCAGTACAACGTGATCCTCGAACTCGACACCCAGCAGCGCGGCAAGGCCGAGAGCCTCAACTACTTCTACCTGCGTTCGCCGCTGACCGGGGAGATGGTGCCGCTGTCGGCCCTGGCGCGCTTCGATGCGCCCACGGTGGGCCCGCTGTCGATCGCCCATGACGGCATGTTCCCGGCGGCCAACCTGTCGTTCAACCTGGCTCCCGGCGTGGCCCTGGGGGATGCCGTGATCCTGCTCAACCAGGCCAAGAGCGAGATCGGCATGCCGGCGGCCATCAGCGGCAATTTCCAGGGCGCGGCCCAGGCCTTCCAGAGCTCCCTGGCCAGCCAGCCATACCTGATCCTGGCGGCGCTGGTGGCGGTGTACATCATTCTCGGGGTGCTGTACGAAAGCTTCGTGCATCCGCTGACGATCATTTCCACCCTGCCCTCGGCGGGCCTGGGCGCACTGTTGATGCTCTGGCTCTGCGGCCAGGACTTTTCCATCATGGCGCTGATCGGCCTGGTGCTGCTGATCGGTATCGTCAAGAAAAACGGCATCCTGATGATCGACTTCGCCCTGGAAGCCCAGCGCAACCGCGGGCTGCCTCCTCAAGAAGCCATCTACCAAGCCTGCCTCACGCGCTTCCGGCCGATCATCATGACCACCCTGGCGGCCTTGCTCGGCGCCCTGCCGCTGATGCTCGGCTATGGCGCCGGCGCCGAACTGCGCCAGCCCCTGGGCATCGCCGTGGTCGGCGGCCTGCTGGTGAGCCAGGCACTGACGCTGTTCACCACGCCGGTCATATACTTGTGGCTCGAGCGGCTGTTCCACCGGCCCCAGCCGGCCCCGTTGCCGGCCACCAACACCTGAGGCGGGTCATGCGCGTTCTGATTATCGAAGATGAAGAAAAAACCGCCGATTACCTGCACCGCGGCCTCACCGAGCAGGGCTACAACGTAGACCTGGCCCGGGACGGCATCGAAGGCCTGCACCTGGCCCTGGAAAGCGATTACGCAGTGATAGTGCTGGATGTGATGCTGCCGGGCCTAGACGGTTTCGGCGTACTGCGCGCCCTGCGCGCGCGCAAGCAGACCCCGGTGATCATGCTCACCGCGCGCGAACGGGTGGAAGACCGCATCCGCGGCCTGCGCGACGGTGCCGACGATTACCTGGGCAAGCCCTTCTCGTTCCTCGAACTGGTGGCCCGGCTGCAAGCCCTGACCCGCCGCAGCGGCGGGCATGAGCCGGTGCAGATCAGCATCGCCGACCTGTGGATCGACCTGATCAGCCGCAAGGCCAGCCGCGCCGGCAACCGCCTGGACCTGACCGCCAAGGAGTTCTCCCTGCTCAGCGTACTGGCCCGGCGCCAGGGCGAGATTCTGTCCAAGACGGCCATTGCCGAGATGGTCTGGGACATCAATTTCGACAGCGATGCGAATGTCGTCGAGGTGGCGATCAAGCGCCTGCGAGCCAAGCTCGACGGCCCCTTCGAGCACAAGCTGCTGCACACCATCCGCGGCATGGGTTATGTGCTGGAGAACCGCAGTGCCGAGTAATTCCATTGCTCTGCGCCTGAGCGGTCTGTTCACCCTGGTGGCGCTGCTGATTTTCCTGTTGATTGGCGGCGCCCTCTACCAACAGGTGGACAAGGGCCTGGGCCTGCTGCCGGAAGCCGAGCTGGATGCGCGCTACAGCGTGCTCGAGTCGGCCCTGACTCGTTACGGCAACCCCGAGCACTGGGGCAAGATCAGCGCCAAGCTCAAGCTGCTGGGCGAGGAAGACAAGCGCATTCGTTTCTGGGCGGTAAGCGGCGACCCCGGCTATGAATACGGCGACCCGGATCAGCAGATCCGCCAATTCGCCCAGGGCCCCCTGGGCATGCGCGACCTGAATCTGAGCGATCACCCCTACCCGCTGAAAGTGCTGGTCAGCCAGTTGCCGGCCAAGGAGCAACGCCCGCCCCTGCGCTTTCTGATCGCCATCGACACCGACACCTTCCACCAAACCCAGCACCAGTTGCTGATGGCCCTGATCGGCCTGGCGATTGTCGGCGTGCTGCTGGCCTCGGCCCTGGGCTACTGGGTGGCACGGATCGGCCTCAAGCCGCTGATCAAGCTGTCCCAGGAAGCCCAGCGCCTGGCGCCGCCACGGCTGTCCGGACGCCTGCAACTGACGCCGCTGCCGCCGGAGCTGAGCCAGTTCGTCAACTCTTTCAACTCCACCCTGGAACGGGTCGAGCACGCCTATTCGCGCCTGGAATCGTTCAATGCCGACGTCGCCCATGAGTTGCGTTCGCCCCTGACCAACCTGATCGGCCAGACCCAGGTGGCCCTGACCCGGGGGCGCTCGGCGGAGCATTACTTCGAGGTGCTGCAATCCAACCTCGAAGAGCTGGAACGGCTGCGTTCGATCATCAATGACATGCTGTTCCTGGCCAGCGCCGACCAGGGCAGCAAGGCCACCAAGCTCACCAGTACCTCCCTCGCGGCGGAAGTGGCCACTACCCTGGACTACCTGGACTTTATCCTCGAGGACGCCCAGGTGCGGGTCGAGGTCGAGGGCGATGCCCAGGTGCGGATCGAGATCGCCCATCTGCGCCGGGCCCTGATCAACCTGCTGAGCAATGCCGTGCAGCACACGGCGCCGGGGGAAGTGATCCAGGTGCGGATCGAGGTACAGCAACAGCAGGTGGCGATCGCCGTCAGCAACCCGGGGCAAGGCATTGCCAGCGAGCATTTGCCACGGCTGTTCGAGCGCTTCTACCGGGTCGACGCCTCGCGCAGCAACAGTGGCGCCAACCATGGCCTGGGCCTGGCCATCGTCAAGGCCATTGCCCTGATGCACGGCGGCGATGTCTTCGTGCACAGCGAACGGGGCATCAATACGTTTGGGCTGTATCTGCCGCGCTGAATCCCGAAATCCCTGATTCTGTTGGCGCCGGCTTGGCGGCGAAGGCGCCAAGCCATTCGTTCGCGGGAAGAGCTTCGCTGGCAAGCCAGCTCCTACTATTGTTTTTTTTGTAACAGTCCTTATCCTGTTCGGCCCTTTTTCCGACTGCCTCGTGGTTATATTTTTGTCGCACCGAATTGAACTTGCTCAGCAAGAAGGTCTTCAGAAATGTCCAACAGTATGGGTATTGCCAGCGCCTTTGTTTTGTCTTCCCTGTTTGTGGCGCCCGTGGCCATGGCTGAGGAATCCCAGGCATTCGCGGCGAGAAATGCAGCACGCGCCGCCGCCTTCGAACAAGCACAGGTCGCCCAGCAGCAAAGCACTCAGCAAGCCCAGAAGATCACCGCCGAGCAGCGCAAGAGCGATGCTGGAAAAGACAGCTGATTCTCGAATCCGACTCGTTTCCCTCGACAACTGCTCTGCCTTCAACCCGGGAGCAAGTTGTCTTAAAGCCGCTGACTTCAGCGGCTTTTTTTGTTGTTGAGAAGTTCCCCACAGATTCGTCTTGCACAGAACAAGAAACACCCGAATTCACAATAAGAAACCCATTGTTACCCACCAAAGGAGCTACACGTTGTTCAGGACCTCACTGAAATTCAGTTCGCTGTTCATTGCAATCGCTGCAACTATCCCGGCACTGGGCCAGGCCGCCGAAGAAGCCGCAAGCGAAGGTTTCGTCGCCGGTTCGAGCCTTAAGCTCAATGCCCGCAACTACTACATGAACCGCAACCGCCATCAGCACAACGATGACAACATCGAATGGGGCCAGGGTTTCCTCGGCATCTTCGAGTCCGGCTACACCCAGGGCACCCTGGGCTTCGGTGTCGACGCCAATGCCATGCTCGGCCTCAAGCTCGATGGCGGTGGCGGCACCGATGGCTCGAGCATCCTGCCGATTGGCGATGGCAACGGCAAAGCGCCCGGCTCGTTCTCCACTGCCGGCGCCACCCTGAAAATGCGCGCCTTCGACACCGAGCTCAAGGCCGGTGATCTGTTCCTCAACAACCCGGTGATCGCCGGGGGCATGAGCCGCATGTTGCCGCAGACCTTTCGCGGCATCAGCCTGACCAACCGCAGTTTCGACGGCTGGCTGCTCGAAGGTGGCCAGGCCAGCTTCACCAAGCCCTACAACCAGAGTGGCCGCCAGCGCATCGGCACCTCCTACGGCAACCTGAGCGATGGCGACAAGAGCCGTCACCTGAACTGGGCCGGCGTGGCCTGGAGCGGCGTGCCGGGGTTGACCAGCAGCCTCTACGCTTCCGAGCTCAAGGACATCTGGAACCAGTACTACTACGACCTGGACTACACCTACGCGGTCAACGACCTGGTGAGCCTGAACCCGGGCCTGCACTTCTATCACACCCAGGACACCGGCCAGTCCCTGCTGGGCAAGATCGACAACAACACCTACAGCCTGCACTTCACCGTCGGCGTGGGCAGCCACAGCGTCACCGCCGCCTACCAGCGGGTCAACGGCAACACGCCCTTCGACTACATATCCCAGGGCGACAGCATCTACCTGGACAACTCCCAACAGTACTCGGACTTCAACGGCCCCAACGAGCGCTCGTGGAAGCTCAAGTACGCCTACGATTTCGCCGGCCTCGGCCTGCCGGGCCTGACCTCGTCGCTGTCCTACTCCCGCGGCGAGCTGGACACCACCAAGGTCGACCCGGACAGCCGCGGCTACGCCAACTGGTACAGCGCCGATGGCAAGCACGCCAAGCACTGGGAACGCGACCTGGACCTGAAGTACGTGGTGCAGGGCGGCACCGCCAAGGACTTGGCGGTGCGTCTGCAGTGGGCCACCAACCGTGGCGGCAATGGCTACGGCACGCTGGATAACGACACTGACGAATACCGAGTGATCGTCGACTACCCGATCAATGTGTTCTAACTCGCTATAAGCACAAGGCCAGCATGTTTTGCTGGCCTTTTTTTTGTGCCGGATTTATACAGGCGCGAAGGCGTGACTGATTCCTGTGGCCCACGTCCATACAAGACTTGAAAACGTCGATGTGGCAGATAGCAGTGAGCATGAGCGTGAAGAGTGCGATACCCCGCACAGGGAAAACCGCGGCAAATTCGGAATGGCTGCTGATCCTCGCCAGCTCGCTGGCAGTTGCCGCCATCCTTGGCATTGTCACCTACCTGTTGATCCGCGAACACGCTGCCGCCGAGCTGTCGGCAACCCGCGCCGCGACCAATATCGTGCAGTTGATCGACGCCGACGTTCTGCGCAATGTCGAGCTCTATGACCTGTCGCTCAAGGGCCTGGTGAGTGCTGCACAGCGTCCGGACCTGCAACAGGTGTCCGCGCCGATCCGCCATCTGGCGTTGTTCGATCGAGCCACTGCCGCACCCTACAAGGGCGATATCCTGCTGCTGGACACGTCCGGCAATGTGCTGGCCGATTCAGCCTCGGTGGTGCCGCGCAAAGGCAACTTCGCCGACCGCGAGTACTTCAAGGCGCATATCGACAACCCGGACCCGGGGATGATGATCAGCCCGCCCTTTCGTGCCCGTACCGCCGATCAGGATTGGCGCATCAGCTTCAGCCGGCGCCTCAGCGGCGAACACGGCGAGTTTCTGGGCGTGGCCGAGGCCGCCATGCGCCTGAGCTACTTCAACCAGTTGTTCAAGTCCCTGGATATAGGCCGCGACAGCACCATCAACCTGGTGAGCCGCGACGGTATCCTGCTGGCCCAGCAACCCGCCCTGACCGAAGACATGGTTGGCAGGGATTTCAGCAATCGCCCCAACTTCGTGCGCATTCTGCGTGAGGGCAACGGCAGCTTCACCAGCCTTTCCAGCATCGATCAGCGGCAACGCCTGTACACCTTCTCCCAAGTCGGCGAGCTGCCGTTGATCGTGGTGGTGGCGCTGTCTGCCGATGAAGTGTTTCGCTCCTGGCGGCACACCGCGCTATGGGTCAGCAGTGCCACCGGCGTGCTGTGCATCGGTCTGTTGTGGCTGACCCTGCTGCTGTGCCGCGAGCTGCGGCGGCGCCACTGCGCCGAACAGGAACTGGCCCGCCTGGCGTCCGTCGATGCCCTGAGCGGCCTGGCCAATCGCCGTACCCTGGATCAGACCCTGGCCCGCGAATGGGCCCGGGCCCAGCGCTCGGGCAAACCGCTGGCGCTGTTGATGATCGATATCGATCACTTCAAGCAGTTCAACGATCGCTTTGGCCATCCACTGGGGGACCAGGCCTTGCGCGCGGTCGCCCAGAACATTGCCGCCTGCGTCCAGCGCCCGGCAGACCTGGCGGCGCGTTATGGCGGCGAAGAGTTCGCGGTGATTCTTCCCGATACCGACAGTGCCGGGGCTTCGCAGCTGGCGGAAAAGATCCGCGCCCAGATCCAAGACTTGCCGGCCGTCAGCCCCCAGGCCTCGACGCTGACGGTGAGCATCGGCATCAACTGCTGGTCCGGTGCGCCCGGGGCCAGTCTCGACGAGTTGCTCGGTCATGCTGACAAGGCTCTCTACCAGGCCAAGCATGCCGGTCGCAACCGAGTGGTTTCCAATATGTGCCGGGGCCGCACCTGAAACCGCAGGCATAAAAAAAGGCCACCCGGGGGGATGGCCTTTAAAAACAAAAGGAAAGAGAGAGTACTTACACGGCCGCGACCGGACGCATGTAAGAGATCGGTGCAGTGCTGGCGTCCTCGAAGGTCACGACTTCCCAGGCATCCTTCTGTTCAATCAGCTTGCGCAGCAGCTGGTTGTTCAGGGCATGGCCCGATTTGAAGCCCTTGAACTCGCCTATCAGGCTATTGCCCAGCAGGTAGAGGTCACCGATTGCATCCAGGATCTTGTGCTTGACGAATTCGTCTTCGTAGCGAAGACCGTCTTCGTTCAGTACGCCATCCGAATCGACCACAATGGCATTTTCCACGCTGCCGCCGAGTGCGAGGTTGTGCTTGCGCAGGTACTCGATATCACTCATGAAACCAAAGGTACGGGCGCGACTGACTTCTTTTACGAACGAAGTACTGGAGAAGTCCACGCTTGCACTCTGGGTGCGGTCACGGAAAACCGGGTGATCGAAATCGATCTCGAAGCTCACTTTAAAACCATCGAAAGGCACGAAAGTGGCGCGCTTGTCGCCGTCTTCCACTGTCACTTCACGAAGGATGCGGATGAACTTTTTAGCTGCGTCCTGTTCTTCGAGGCCAGCAGATTGAATCAGGAATACGAAGGGTCCAGCGCTACCGTCCATGATCGGGACTTCGGACGCGGAGAGCTCGACGTAGGCGTTATCGATGCCCAGGCCAGCCATGGCCGAGAGCAAGTGCTCCACCGTGTCCACTTTGATGTCGCCGTTGACCAGCGTGGTCGACATTGTGGTTTCGCCAACATTTTCCGCGCGAGCAGGAATCTGCACCACCGGGTCCAGGTCGGCACGACAAAACACAATGCCGGTGTCGACAGGCGCAGGCTTGAGGGTCAGGTATACCTTCTCCCCGGAATGCAGGCCTACACCTGTGGCACGGATAATATTCTTCAGGGTGCGTTGTTTAATCATGGCTTGGGCCGCTTCAGCGCAAATTGCGAACTGGTATCAACAAAGGCTGGCGATAATAGCAGACCATGCCTTTGCTGAACACCAATCACCCTAATACCCCTGATACATTCCATCAATCGGCCTGACGACGCAGGAATGCCGGGATGTCCAGGTAGTCCAGATCATCTTGCGGATTCAGCTTTGCCGCGGTTGCCGCGTTCGACTGCGCCTGGTTGCGCATCACGGTCGGACGGTCCAGGTCACGGTAGTTCACCGACGGCAGTTCCTGGCGAGCAGGAGCCGACGCTTGCGACTGCGCGGACATGGAAGTCTGAACGGTATTGTCGATGACCTTCACAGGCTTCTCGATTTTCGCGCCCAGGCCGGTGGCCACTACGGTTACATGCAGCTCGTCACGCATGTCCGGATCGATAACGGTACCGACCTTGACCATGGCGTGTTCGGAAGCGAAGGCTTCGATGATGCTACCCACGTCGGAGTACTCGCCCAGGGACAAGTCGGGACCGGCGGTGATGTTCACCAGAATGCCGCGCGCACCTTCCAGGTTCACGTCTTCCAGCAGCGGGTTGCGGATCGCCGCTTCAGTAGCTTCACGTGCACGGTTCGGACCGCTGGCGCAGCCAGTGCCCATCATCGCCATGCCCATTTCGCTCATCACGGTGCGTACGTCGGCGAAGTCGACGTTGATCATGCCCGGACGCTTGATGATGTCGGAGATACCGCGAACGGCACCGGCCAACACGTCGTCAGCCTTGGCGAAAGCCGACAGCAGGCTGGCGTCTTTACCGAGGATGGTCAGCAGCTTCTCGTTGGGGATGGTGATCAACGAGTCGACGCTTTCGCTCAGCGCGCGGATGCCCTCATCGGCGATCTGCATGCGCTTGCGGCCTTCGAACGGGAACGGACGGGTCACCACCGCAACGGTGAGGATGCCCATTTCCTTGGCCACTTCGGCGATGATCGGCGCTGCACCGGTACCGGTACCGCCGCCCATGCCAGTGGTGATGAACACCATGTTGGTGCCCGCCAGTACTTCGGCGATGCGCTCGCGGTCTTCCAGGGCGGCCTGACGACCGACTTCCGGATTGGCACCCGCACCCAGGCCCTTGGTCACACCGGTACCCAGTTGCAGGATGGTCCGCGCGCCGATGTTTTTCAGCGCTTGAGCATCAGTGTTGGCGCAGATGAACTCGACGCCCTCGATGTTGCTCTTGACCATGTGATTGACCGCGTTGCCGCCGCCACCGCCCACGCCGATAACCTTGATTACCGGACTTTGCGGGATGTTGTCTACGAGTTCGAACATTTTCCCTCTCCTTTCATTTCTCTAGTTTTTCGCCTACTGCCTACTGCTTCTACTGCCTTTACTGCTTGTTGCTTGAAACTTGTCGCTTGAAGCTGCTGGTCAGAAATTGCCCTGCACCCAGCTCTTGATGCGATCGAGCAAGGCCGCCTTGGGCTCATCGCTGCTGTAGCTGTCGCGATTGCCGATACCGGAGAACTGGATGCCGTCGGACTGCTTCTGCAGGCCGTATTGCAACAGGCCCACACCAGTGGAATAGATCGGGTTGCGCACCACGTCGGACAGGCCCTTGACACTGTGGGGCACGCCCAGGCGGACCGGCATGTGGAAAATTTCCTCCGCCAGTTCCACCGCACCTTCCATCTTCGAAGTACCGCCGGTGAGCACGATGCCCGCCGGGATCAGGTCTTCGTAGCCGCTGCGACGCAGCTCGGCCTGGATCAGGGTGAACAGCTCGTCGTAGCGCGGCTCGACCACTTCGGCCAGGGCCTGGCGCGACAGTTCGCGCGGTGGACGGTCGCCAACGCTCGGCACCTTGATGGTTTCGCCGGCACCGGCCAGCTTGGCCAGGGCACAGGCGTAACGAATCTTGATCTCTTCGGCGTACTGGGTCGGGGTACGCAGGGCCATGGCGATATCGTTGGTCACCTGGTCGCCGGCAATCGGGATCACCGCGGTATGGCGGATCGCGCCTTCGGTGAAGATCGCCATGTCGGTGGTGCCGCCGCCGATGTCCACCAGGCATACGCCCAGCTCTTTTTCATCGTCGGTGAGCACCGCGTAGGCCGAGGCCAGTTGCTCGAGGATGATGTCGTCGATTTCCAGGCCGCAGCGACGCACGCACTTCTCGATGTTCTGCGCAGCATTCACTGCGCAAGTGACCACATGGACCTTGGCTTCCAGACGCACGCCGGACATGCCCAGGGGCTCGCGCACGCCTTCCTGGTTATCGATCACGTAGTCCTGCGGCAGGGTGTGCAGAACCCGCTGGTCGGCCGGGATCGCCACCGCCTGGGCGGCATCCAGCACCCGCTCCAGGTCAGCCGAGCTGACTTCACGGTCGCGGATCGCCACGATGCCGTGGGAGTTCAGGCTGCGGATGTGATTGCCGGCCACGCCGACGAACGCCGAGTGGATGCGGCAGCCCGCCATCAGTTGCGCTTCTTCCACCGCGCGCTGGATCGACTGCACGGTGGACTCGATATTCACCACCACGCCCTTCTTCAGGCCGCGGGAGGGATGGGTGCCAATGCCGACGATTTCCAGCGAGCCATCGGCCGCGACTTCGCCTACCAGCGCCACTACCTTGGAGGTGCCGATATCCAGGCCGACGATCATTTTGCCGCTTTGCACATTTGCCATGGTCCTGCCTCTTCTTAATTCTTCGCGACGGCGGGCTGCGCCGTCGTGGGTGCCGCCGGATCGCGCCAGCCCACGGCCAAGCCGTTGGCGTAACGCAGATCGATGCGCGCGATGTTCGTGATCTGTTCTTTCAGCGTTTTTTCATAAATGGCAATGAAGCGGCGCATCTTCTCCACCAGGTGATCGCGGCCCAGGAGCAGCTCGATACCCGGGCCGGCACTGCCGGCGCCGGTGGTCAGGAACCAACTGCCGCGCTCGCGCAGCTCCAGACGGGCAATCGAAAAGCCCAGCGGCCGCAGCATCTGGCTCAACACCTGATACTGCTGCATCACTTGCTGCTGGGCCCGCTGCGGCCCGAACAACTGCGGCAAGTGTTCATAGTTCGCCAGTTCACGCGGGGTGAAGGCCTGGCCCTGGTTGTTCAACAGCGCCTCGTCGCCCCAGCGGGCCACCGGCAGTTGTTCTTCCAGGCGAATCACCACTTGGTCCGGCCACACCCGACGTACTTCGGCGTGAGCGATCCAGGGCATTTGTTCCAGCTCGGTGCGCATGCTCGCCAGGTCGATGGTGAAAAAGCTCGCCGCGACATAAGGCGCGATCCGCTGTTGCACCGCCTGCTGGCTGATGTAGCTCAAGTCCCCCTGCACGGCGATCTTGCTGATCGGCCGGTCGGCGTAAGGCAGCAGGCGTTGAGCACCTTCATAGGTGCCAACCCCCAGTGCCACCAGCAACACCGGCCAGAACAGGCTTTTCAGAAAGCCGAAATTGGCTTTCGGCAGGCGCACCGACATCGGCTCTTTGGCCACCATGCGGCTGGCACCCCGCGGCACCGGCTTGCGGCCGGGTGCGGGTTGCTGATGACGAAGCGATGCGCCTTGCATGGACTTAACCTCGCGCCTCAAGACTGGCTGCCAGGATGGCCAATACCAGTTGCTGGAAATCCAGACCGGCCGCACGCGCGGCCATCGGCACCAGACTGTGATCGGTCATCCCCGGAGCGGTGTTCACTTCCAGGAACCAGAACTGCCCCTGGGCATCCTGCATCACATCGGCACGCGCCCAACCGGCGATACCGAGTGCCTCACAGGCTTGCGCCGTGAGGTCCATCAGTTCCTGTTCCTTGGCACTGTCGAGCCCGCACGGAATCCGATACTGGGTATCGGAAGCCAGGTACTTGGCGTCGTAGTCGTAAAAAGTGTGGGGGGTACCCAGGGCAATCGGAGGCAGCACCTGGCCACGCAGGGTCGCGATGGTGAACTCCGGACCCTGGATCCATTGTTCCACCAACACTTGCGAATCGTAGGTACTGGCCGCTTTCCATGCTTCGATCAACTCGGGCGCGGAAGTCACCTTGGCCATACCGATACTGGAGCCTTCATGAGCCGGTTTGACGATCAAAGGCAGGCCCAGTTCCGCCACCGCGGAAATACAGTCGGCCTCGGAGCTCAATACCCCGTGGCGCGGCGTCGGAATGCCCAGGCTGTGCCAGACCTGCTTGGTGCGCAGTTTGTCCATGGCCAGGGCCGAGGCGAGGATGCCGCTGCCGGTGTAGGGAATGCCCAGGCACTCCAGCAAACCTTGCATGCTGCCGTCTTCACCGCCACGGCCGTGAAGGATGATGAAGGCGCGATCGATCTTTTCGCTCAGCAGGCGCTGCAGCAGATCATCACCCACATCGATACCGAAGGCGTTCACACCGCCGCTCTGCAGGGCTTCAAGCACTGCCTTGCCGGACTTCAGCGACACTTCGCGCTCGGCGCTCTTGCCGCCGTAAAGCACGGCCACGCGACCGAAATCGCTCGGGGCCACGGTGGAGAACAGCTGGGCGTAGGCGGCAGTCATTTCGACGCTCCCTTGCCAGCGGCCACGGCACCGGCGAACAGCGGGCTGGCCAGCAGTTTCGGGGCCAGGCCGCCGATATCGCCAGCGCCCTGGCACAGCAGGATGTCGCCGGCGCGCAGCAGCGGCTTGACCACTGGCGCCAGGTCAACGCCACGCTCGATGTAGATAGGGTCCAGTTGCCCGCGCTGGCGAATGCTGTGGCACAGCTGGCGGCTGTCGGCACCGGGAATCGGCTCTTCGCCGGCCGGGTAGACTTCCATCAACAGCAGCACGTTGGCATCGGCCAACACTTGCACGAAGTCGTCGTACAGGTCGCGGGTACGGCTGAAGCGGTGCGGCTGGTAGACCATCACCAGGCGCCTTTCAGGCCAACCACCACGCACCGCCTTGATCACCGCGGCGACCTCGGTCGGGTGGTGTCCGTAGTCGTCCACCAGCATTACGTTGCCACCATCCACCGGCAGTTCGCCGTAGACCTGGAAGCGTCGGCCCACACCCTGGAAGCCCGACAGGCCCTGGACAATGGCTTCATCGCTGATGCCTTCGTCGGTGGCGATGCAGATGGTCGCCAGGGAGTTCAGCACGTTGTGGTTGCCCGGCATGTTCACCGACACATCCAGCGGCTCACGGTCGCGACGCAGCACGGTGAAGAAGGTCTGCATGCCCTGCTGGCGGACATTGATCGCGCGCACGTCGGCTTCTTCGCTGAAGCCATAGGTCACGGTCGGGCGCTTCACCAGGGGCAGGATCTCGCGCACCACCGGATCGTCCAGGCACATCACCGCCAGGCCGTAGAACGGCAGGTTGTGCAGGAAGTCGACGAAGGTCTTCTTTAGCTTGTTGAAGTCACCGTCGTAGGTCGCCATGTGGTCGGCGTCGATATTGGTGACCACGGCCACCAGCGGCTGCAGGTGCAGGAAGCTGGCATCGCTTTCATCGGCTTCGGCAATCAGGTAGCGGCTGGTACCCAGCTGGGCATTGGTGCCTGCGGCGTTCAGCCGGCCACCGATGACGAAGGTCGGGTCCAGGCCACCGGCGGCGAACACCGAGGCCAGCAGGCTGGTGGTGGTGGTCTTGCCATGGGTACCGGCCACGGCCACGCCATGCCGGTAGCGCATCAGCTCGGCAAGCATTTCCGCCCGCGGCACCACCGGGATACGCCGCTCCAGCGCGGTGGCCACTTCCGGGTTGGAGGTGTTCACGGCGCTCGACACCACCAGCACATCGGCATTGGCAGCGTTCTCGGCGCGGTGGCCAATATAGATGTGCGCACCAAAGGACTCCAGGCGCTCGGTGACCGGCGACGCCTTGAGGTCGGAGCCGGACACTTCATAGCCCAGGTTGAGCAGCACTTCGGCGATGCCGCACATGCCCACGCCGCCGATGCCGACGAAGTGGATACGGCGGATACGGCGCATTTCCGGCTGGGGCATGGCTTTCTGGTTCTCAACCATGGGCCACCTCCAGGCAGATGTTCACAACGTCCTGGGTCGCTTCGGGTTTGGCCAGGCGGCGCGCGGCCTGGGCCATGGTGTCGAGTCGTTCTGGTTGCATCAAAACCTCTGTCAGGCGCGCGGCTAGGTCCGCTGCACCAGTCGTTCTTTGCGGCATCAGGAAGGCGGCGCCTTCACGAGCCAAATATTCGGCATTGCGGGTCTGGTGATCGTCGATCGCATGGGGCAAGGGCACCAGCATCGAGGGCAGACCGGCGGCCGCCAGTTCACTGACGGTCAGCGCACCTGCGCGACAGACCACCAGGTCGGCCCAGCCATAGGCTTGGGCCATGTCTTTGATAAAAGGCTGCACCTGCGCCTCGACGCCAGCGGCGCGATAACGCTCTGCAGTGACTTCATCGTGGTTTTTGCCGGCCTGGTGGAACACCTCCGGGCGCAGCTCGGCGGCGACCTGTGCCAGGGCTTCCGGCAACAGCTTGTTCAACGGCTCTGCACCCAGGCTTCCGCCCAGGATCAGCAAACGTGCCTTGCGTCCGGCCAGGGCCTCGCGCGGAGTTTCGAGGAACAGCTCGGTGCGTACCGGATTGCCCGTGGTGCGGCGGCTGCCGGAGGCCCCGAAGGTGTCCGGGAAAGCTTCGCAGACTCGGGCCGCCAACGGCACCAGCAGCCGATTGGCGGTACCGGCAACGGCGTTCTGTTCATGAACGATCACCGGTACGCCGGACAGTTTGGCGGCAACGCCGCCAGGGCCGGTCACGTAACCACCAAAACCCAGCACACAGACTGGCTTCAGCTGACGCACCACCTTGCGCGCCTGGAGCACCGCCTTGAGCAGCACGAACGGTGCCTTGAGCAGGGACAGCTTGCCCTTGCCCCGCAGGCCGCTGACGTTGATCAGGTGCAGCGGCAGCCCGGCAGCCGGGACCAGGTCGTTCTCGATGCCCCGCGGCGTACCCAGCCAGTGCACGCTGTAGCCGCGGGCCTGGAATTCGCGGGCACAGGCCAGCGCCGGGAACACGTGGCCACCGGTGCCGCCGGCCATGATCAGCACGTTAGCGCCCATGGATCGGCTCCTCGGCAAAATCACTCTCACTGAACTCCATCTCTTCGCTGCCCAGGTGGGTCCTGCTCTCCCACTCGATGCGCAGCAACAAACCGAGACAGGCGCAGCAGATCACCAGGGAGCTGCCGCCGTAACTGAGGAATGGCAGGGTCAGGCCCTTGGTCGGCAGCAGGCCGACATTCACCCCGATATTGATCAGGAACTGGCCGATCCACAGGAACGACAAGCCATAGGCCACGTAGGCGGCAAAGAACTGCTTGGACTTCTCGGCCCACAGGCCGATGTACATGCCACGAATACAGACAAAGACGAACAGCGCCACGGTGCACAGGGAACCCACTGCGCCCAGTTCCTCGGCCAGTACCGAGAACACGAAGTCGGTGTGGGCCTCGGGCAGGTAGAACTGCTTCTGCACGCTGTTGCCCAGGCCAACGCCCAGCCACTCGCCGCGACCAAAGGCGATCAACGCCTGGGACAGCTGGTAGCCGGCGCCGAACTGGTCGGCCCAGGGGTCGGCGAAGTTGGTCAGGCGCGCCATCCGATAAGGCTGCATCTGAATCAGCAGCACCACCGCCGCCACTGCCAGCACCACCATCAGCGAGAAGCGGAACAACCCGACACCGCCGAGGAACAGCATCGCCGCGGCAGCGCCCATCATCACCACGGTGGCACCGAAGTCCGGCTCCATCAGCAGCAGGCCGGCCATGGGTAGCAGCACGATGAATGGCTTGAAGAAGCCCATCCAGCTTTCCCGCACTTCCTTCTGCCGCCGCACCAGGTAACCGGCGAGGTAGATCACCACGAACACCTTGGCGATCTCGGACGGCTGGACGTTGAAGAAGCTGAAGCCGATCCAGCGCATCGAACCGTTCACCTCACGGCCGATGCCCGGGATGATCACCATCACCAGCAAGCCGAAGGCACCGATCAGCATCAGCCAGCCCAGGCGCTGCCAGGTGGCGATGGGGATCATCATGGTGACGATGCAAGCCCCGAGGCCGATCACGATGTAGATCAGGTGGCGGATCATGTAATACAGGGCGCTGCCCGACTGCGCCGCCGCCACCTCGGTGGACGCCGAGGCGATCATGATCAGCCCGAGCCCGAGCAGCGCCAGGCAACCGGCAAGCATCGGGAAGTCGAGGTCGATACCGCGCCCAGTAATCAGCGGCGACGGATAGGGCTTGATGATGCCTCGAAGGTTCATGCCAGCTCCTCCACCACGCGGACGAACTGCTGACCACGGTCTTCGTAATTCTTGAACATGTCGAAACTGGCGCAGGCCGGCGACAGCAGCACCACATCACCCGCTTGAGCGGCGGCACGGCATTGGGTCACGGCGTCAGCCAGGGAAGCGGCGCGAATCAATGGCACGCCATCGCCAATGGCTACGCCGATCTTGTCGGAATCGCGGCCCATGAGGATCACCGCACGGCAGTGAGCCGCCACCGGCCCCCGCAAGTCGTTGAACTCGGCGCCTTTGCCGTCGCCACCGGCGATCAGCACAATCTTGCCGGCGATATCCGCCCCCAGGCCTTCGATGGCCGCCAGCGCGGCACCGACGTTGGTGGCCTTGGAGTCGTTGTAGTAGCCCACGCCATCCAGATCACGCACCCACTGGCAGCGATGCTCCAGGCCGGCGAAGTTGCGCAGGGCCGCGAGCATGGCATCGAACGGCAGCCCCACCGCATGCCCCAAGGCCAGGGCGGCCAGGGCATTGGACTGATTGTGGGAACCACGGATCTTCAGTTCGCGAACCGGCATCAGGTTCTGGAACTCGAAAGCCAGGTATTTCTCGCCGTTCTCTTCGCGCAGGCCGAAGCCCTTGAAGTCCGGCTTGCCGAGGCCGAAGGTCCAGCATGGCAGGCCTTCGCTCATCAGCGGACGGCTCAGGGCGTCCTGCCGATTGACTACTACCTGACGGGCACCACGGAAGATCCGGTGCTTGGCCAGGTGGTAGGCCGGCAGGCCGCTGTAGCGGTCCATATGGTCTTCGCTGACGTTGAGCACGGTGGCCACTTCGGCATTGAGCTGGTCGGTGGTTTCCAGCTGGAAGCTGGACAGTTCCATCACATACAGCTCGATGTCGTCGTGCAGCAGGTCCAGGGCCGGGGTACCAAGATTGCCACCCACGGCGACACGCTTGCCCGCCGCTGCGGCCATCTCGCCCACCAGGGTGGTCACGGTGCTCTTGGCGTTGGAGCCACTGATGGCGACGATCGGCGCCTTGGCGTTACGCGCGAACAGCTCGATATCGCCGGAAAGCTTCACCCCACGGGCCGCCGCGGCCTGCAGGGCCGGGGTCGCCAGGGCCAGGCCGGGGCTCACGTAGAGCTCGTCGGCGCGGCACAGGAACTCCACGTCCAGTTCGCCACAACGCACTTCCACCTGCGGGTAGTCACGGCGCAGCGTGGCCAGCTCGGGTGGATTTTCCCGCGTATCAGCCACTGCAAAGGCAACGCCCCGGTTCGCCAGGAAGCGAACCAGGGACATGCCGCTCTTGCCGAGGCCGACAACGATGCGGAAGTGGTCAGAAGCGATCAGGGACACTCGTTCTACCTCAGCTTCAGGGTGGCAAGGCCGATCAACACGAGAATCACAGTGATGATCCAGAAACGGACAATCACCCGTGGCTCGGGCCAGCCCTTGAGTTCAAAGTGGTGGTGGATCGGCGCCATGCGAAATACCCGGCGACCGGTCAATTTGAAGGAGGCGACCTGGATCACCACCGACAGGGTTTCCATCACGAACACGCCGCCCATAATGAACAGGACGATTTCCTGGCGCACGATCACCGCGATGGTGCCCAGGGCCGCACCCAGTGCCAGCGCGCCAACGTCGCCCATGAATACCTGTGCCGGGTAGGTGTTGAACCACAGGAAGCCCAGGCCGGCACCGATCAGTGCGCCACAGAACACAATCAGCTCGCCCGCGCCCGGTACATAGGGAATCAGCAGGTATTCGGCGAACTTCACGTTGCCCGACAGGTAGCAGAAGATCCCCAACGCACCGCCGACCATCACCGTCGGCATGATCGCCAGGCCGTCGAGGCCGTCGGTGAGGTTGACCGCGTTACTGGAACCGACGATGACGAAGTAGGTCAGCACCACGAAGCCGATGCCCAGGGGAATGCTCACGTCCTTGAGCATCGGGATCAGCAGCGTGGTTTCCACCGGGCTCTGCGCGGTCATATAAAGGAAGATTGCCGCGGCCAGGCCGAACACCGACTGCCAGAAGTATTTCCAGCGGCTGGGCAGGCCCCGGGAGTTCTTTTCGATCACCTTGCGATAGTCGTCGACCCAACCGATGGCGCCGAAGCTCAGGGTCACCAGCAGTACCACCCACACATAGTGGTTGTGCAGGTCGGCCCAGAGCAGGGTGCTGACGCCGATGGCGGAAAGAATCAGCGCACCGCCCATGGTCGGCGTGCCCGACTTGGACAGGTGGGATTGCGGGCCGTCGTTACGCACGGCCTGGCCAATCTGCCGGTTTTGCAGAGTACGGATCATCCACGGACCCAGGCACAGCGACAAAGACAGCGCAGTCAGTACCCCGAGAATCCCGCGCAGGGTCAGGTACTGAAAGACCGCGAAGCCTTTGTAGAACTGTTGCAGGTACTCCGCTAGCAGCAGCAGCATTAATGTTTCACTCCGTCTTTTTCTTGAAAATGGGAACCACACAAAGCCGCGACGATGTTTTCCATCACCGCGCTGCGCGATCCCTTGATCAAAATGGTGGTGTTTGGATCTTGCTCGACGTCCAGGGCGGCGATCAGCTCAGCCTGGCTGGCGAAATGGCGCGCATGCTCGCCGAAGGCGGCGACGGCATGGGCCATCATCGGACCTACGGCATAGAGGGCCGAAACCTTGCCAGCGGCATATGCACCTACATCGCGGTGCCCCTGCTCCGCCCACTCGCCCAACTCGCCGATGTCTCCGAGCACCAGGACGGTGCGGCCGGAAAAGCCGGCGAGTATATCAACGGCGGCGCACATTGAGGTGGGGTTTGCGTTGTAACTGTCATCGATCACCCGCATGCCATTCTTCGCCAGTTGGGCGACGGTGCGGCCCTTGACCGGCTGCACCGCATTCAGACCAGTGGCTATGCCAAACAGCGATACGCCCAGTGCATGGGCAGCAGCGGCAGCGGCCAGGGCGTTGGCCACATTGTGGGTGCCCAGCAGGTTGAGCTGGACGCTTTCCACGCCCTTGGGGCTGTGCAGCGTGAAGGATGGGCAGCCACGGGCATCGCGACCGATATCGGAGGCGTAGAAATCCGCGGCGCTGTTGTTCAGGGCGAAACTCAGCACCTGACGACCTGCGGCCCGGGCCTTCCAGATCGGGAAGGCCTTGTCGTCCAGGTTGAGCACGGCCACCCCGGTGGCATCCAGGCCTTCGATGATCTCGCCCTTGGCTTCGACAATCTTCTCCGGGCCGCCGAACTCGCCAACATGGGCGGTACCGGCATTGTTGAGGATCGCTACCTGGGGCCGGGTCATGGCCACGGTGTAGGCAATTTCGCCGAGACGCGATGCGCCCAGCTCGACCACGGCGGCGCTGTGCTCCGGGGCCAGTTCGAGCAGGGTCAGCGGTGCGCCCAGGTCATTGTTGAGGTTGCCGCGGGTGGCGAGCACCGGGCCACGGGTGCGCAGGATGCTGGCGAGCATCTCCTTGACCGTGGTCTTGCCGCTGGAGCCGGTCACCGCAGCCACTGGCCGGGTGAAAGCGCCACGATTGAGCGCGCCCAATTGCCCCAGCGCCAGGCGGGTATCCTTGACCAGCAACTGCGGCAAGGTGCTGTCGGGCACTTCGCGCTCCACCAGGGCCGCTACCGCACCTTTGGCCGCCACTTCATTCAAGTAGTCATGGCCGTCGAAACGCGGCCCGGTGAGGGCCACGAACAACTGGCCAGGCTGGATCGCCCGGCTGTCGATACTGACCCCGTTAAAACGCGCATCGCCCGCGATCAGGCGGGCGTCCAATGGAGCCGAGACTTCACTGAGCAACAGGGCTTTAAGCATGGGCTATCTCCCAGGCGGTCAAGGCTTTGTCCGCCTCGACGAGATCGGAAAAATCATGGCGCTGGCCATGGATCTCCTGGTAATCCTCATGGCCCTTGCCGGCCAGTACCACCACATCATCAGCCGAGGCGCCGGCTACCAGATGGGCAATCGCCGGGCCACGGCCGGCGATGAATTCGACCTGCTCCGGCGCCTTGAAGCCGGTGCGGATGTCATCGAAGATCTGCGCCGGGTCTTCACTGCGCGGGTTGTCATCGGTGACCAGCACGCCGTCGGCAAGACGCTCGACCACTTCGGCCATCAACGGGCGCTTGCCGCGATCACGGTCGCCACCGCAACCGAACAGGCACAGCAGGCGGCCCTTGGCGTGAGGACGCAAGGCCAGCAGGACTTTTTCCAGGGCGTCCGGGGTGTGGGCGTAATCCACCACCACCAACGGCTGGGTGCCACCACCCAAGCGCTGCATGCGCCCGGCGGGGCCTTCCAGCTTGGGCAGCACGGCGAGAATTTCGTCCAGGGCATATTCCAGGCCCAGCAATGCGCCGACTGCGGCCAGCACGTTGCTCAGGTTGAAACGGCCCAGCAGGGTGCTGCGCAGATGGTGCTCGCCCTGGGGCGTAACCAGAGTCGCGCGCACGCCATCGTCATCGAAGCGCGCCTCGCGGCAATACAGGTAGGCGCTGGAATCTTCGAGGCTGTAGGTGATCAGGCGCGATTCGTGCGGGTCTGCTGCCAGTTGCCGACCGAAGTCGTCATCGAGGTTGATCACCCGGCAACGCAGGTCGGTCCAGTTGAACAGTTTGGCCTTGGCCTCGCCGTAGGCCTGCATGGTGCCGTGGTAATCCAGATGATCACGGGACAGGTTGGTCAGCACCGCCACATCGAAAGCCAGGGCTGCAACACGCCCCTGGTCCAGGCCATGGGAAGAAACCTCCATCGCCACGGCCTTGGCGCCGGCGTTCTTCAGGTCGGCCAGGGTCGCTTGCACGGCAATCGGATTGGGCGTGGTGTGCAAGCCACTTTCCAGCGCGCCATAGAAGCCGGTACCCAGGGTGCCCACCAGGCCGCAACGCTGCCCCAGCAGATCGAGAGCCTGGGCCACCAATTGGGTGACGCTGGTCTTGCCGTTGGTACCGGTCACGCCCACCAGGTTCAACTGGCGGCTTGGCTCGCCATAGAAGCGCCCGGCAATATCAGAGAGCTGCGCCGCCAGGCCCTTGACCGGAATCAGCGGCACATCGGTGAGCGGCAGGACGGTAGCCCCTTGCACTTCATAGGCAACGGCCGCCGCCCCACGCTGCAAGGCGTCGGCAATGTGCGCACGACCATCGAACTTGGCGCCAGGTACGGCCAGGAACAGATCACCGGCGCGAACATTGCGACTGTCCAGGGTCAACTCGCGAATCAGCAGGTCGTGACCGGCATGGGCGAAAATCTTGTTCAGGCTAAGAGACATCAGCCGCGCCCTCCATTGGCTCGTACTGGGGTGCCGGACGTGGCATTGGCTTGCTGAGTGGTCGGCAGGTTGTCCGGAGTGATGTTCATCAGGCGCAGGGTGCCGGACATGACTTTGCTGAACACCGGTGCCGAAACCAGACCACCGAAGTAGCCGGCCTTGCTCGGTTCGTCGATCACCACCACGATGGCGTAGCGCGGATCGCTCATCGGCCCGAAACCGGCGAACAGCGAACGGTAGGAGTTCTCGGCGTAGCCCTTGGTGCCCACCGAAGTCTTGCGTGCGGTACCACTCTTGCCGGCAACGTGATAGGCCGGGACCTGGGCACGGAACACCCCGCGCGGCGCTTCGATTACCTGCTGCAGCATGCCCTGTATGGTCTTGGCGACGTTTTCCGGAATCACCTGGGTGGTCTGCGCCGGCTTGTCGGCCTTGATCAGGGTCAGGGGGGCAATGCGGCCGTTGTTGGCCAGCGCGGAGAAGGCGTGGACCAGCTGGATCGCAGTCACCGAAATACCGTAGCCGTAGGACAGGGTCGCGGTTTCAGCCTTGCGCCATTCGCGGTAGTTCGGCAGGTTGCCGACCCGCTCGCCCGGGAAGCCCAGGCCGGTGTCCTGGCCCAAGCCGATTTTCTGCGCCAGGCGGAAGATGGTTTCGCCGCCAATATCGAAGGCGATCTTGCTCATGCCAACGTTACTGGAGTTGATCAGAATGCCGGTCAGGTCCAGCACTGGCCCTTCGGTCTTGGATACGTCACGAATGGTGTATTTGCCCAGTTGCAGGGTGCCGGGGTAGACCTCGACCGTGTCGCTGGGCTTCCAGCGGCCGGTTTCCAGCGCAGCACTCATGGAGATCGCCTTCATGGTCGAGCCGGGCTCGAACACGTCGATCATCGCGCGGTTGCGCATCATCGCCGGCTGCAGATTGCGCCGGTTGTTCGGGTTGTAGGTCGGCTGGTTGACCATGGCCAGAATCTCGCCGCTCTTCACATCCATGATCACCAGGCTGCCAGCCTTGGCGCCGTTCTCGACGATGGCGTTGCGCAGCTCGCGGTTGGCCAGGTATTGCAGGCGCAGGTCAATCGACAACGCCAAGGGCTTGCCGGCCTTGGCGTTCTTGGTGACCTGGACGTCCTTGATCAGTCTGCCGCGCCGATCCTTGATCACCTGACGCTTGCCCGGCACCCCGGCCAGCCATTCGTCATAGGCCAGTTCGACCCCTTCGCGGCCACGGTCGTCGATATCGGTGAAGCCCACCATATGCGCAGTGACTTCGCCGGCCGGATAGAAGCGCCGGAACTCCTCGATGCCGTAGACACCCGGAACTTTCAGGTCGAGCACCGCCTGCCCCTGCTCCGGCGTCAGGCCGCGGACCAGGTAGATGAACTCCTTGTTGGCCTGGGCTTCAAGACGCTCGGTCAGGACCTTCGGATCCTGGCCCAGGGCCATGGCCAATGCCGGCCAGCGATCCTTGGCCAGTTGCATTTCCTTGGCATTGGCCCACAGGGTGGTAACTGGCGTACTGACGGCCAGGGGCTCGCCATTACGATCGGTGATCAGACCACGATGCGCAGGAATGGGAATGTGGCGGACGCTGCGTGCATCGCCCTGCCCCTTGAGGAAGTCACGATCGACCACTTGCAGGTCGATGATGCGCCAGCCGATGGCCGAGACCATGACCGCCAGCAACCCCAGGACCACACGGAAGCGCCAAGGATAGAGCGCGCCTTCAAGCTTCATGGCGCCACCATCCGTACTTCGGCTGCGCCGGGAATGTGCATTTTCAACTGTTCGCTGGCCAGCACTTCGATTCGGCTGTGGGCGGTCCAGGTGCTTTGCTCGAGAATTAACCGACCCCATTCAGCCTGGGCCTTGTCACGCACACTCAACTCGCCATACAGCGTATTGAGCAGCTGACGATTCCAGTGGGCGCTATAGGACACCGCAATCGCGGACACCAGCACGCCGATAAATAGCAACAGCATGAAAAAGCTTCCGCCCGGGAGAGGCTTGGCGAAGAGCTTGCTCACCGAAGCTTCTCCGCAACACGCATGACCGCGCTGCGGGCGCGAGGATTGGCCTTGAGCTCGGCCTCAGAGGCGAACTGCGCTTTGCCGTGGACCTTGATTTTCGGCACGAAGGCTTCGAAGCGTACCGGCAGATTGCGTGGCAGGTTGTCGGATTCGCCTTTGACCAGGCGACGCATGAACAGCTTGACGATGCGGTCTTCCAGGGAGTGGAAGCTGATCACCACCAGGCGACCACCCACTTCCAGGGATTCGAGCGCCGCCTCGAGGCCGGCCTCCAGGTCGCCCAGTTCGTTATTCACATGAATGCGCAACCCCTGGAAGGCACGGGTAGCCGGGTTCTTGCCCTTCTCCCAGGCCGGGTTGGCGACCTTGAGCACTTCGGCTAGGTCGGCAGTGCGCTCGAAAGGCTGGATTTCACGACGCTCGACCACGGCCCGAGCCATGCGGCCGGAGAAGCGCTCTTCACCGTACTCCTTGAACACCCGGGCAATTTCTTCCACCGGCGCAGTGGCGATGAACTCCGCGGCGCTGATGCCACGGGTTGGGTCCATGCGCATGTCCAGGGGGCCGTCATTGAGAAAACTGAAGCCACGCTCCGGGTCGTCCAGCTGCGGCGAAGACACGCCCAGGTCCAGCAGCACGCCACTGACCTTGCCTGCCAGGCCACGCTCGGCCACTTCCGACCCCAGCTCGGCAAAACTGCGCTGTACAACGACAAAGCGGCCGTCTTCGGCCGCTAGCGCTTGCCCGGTGGCAATCGCTTGGGGGTCCTTGTCAAACCCGAGGAGTTGGCCCTCCGCACCCAGCTTGCTGAGAATCAGCCGGCTATGCCCGCCACGCCCGAAGGTGCCATCCAGATAGCAGCCATCAGGGCGCACGGCGAGAGCCTCGACGGCTTCGTCAAGCAGCACGGTGATGTGGTTAAAGCCGCTATCAATAGTCACAGAATCAAATCACGCAGTTCATCAGGCATGGCGCCCGGTTGTTGAATAGCCGCCAGGTCCGCTGCAGAAACAGCATTCCAGGCATCCTCGTCCCACAGTTGGAACTTGTTCAGTTGGCCCACCAGCATTGCGCGCTTATCCAACTTGGCATATTCGCGCAGGCGCGGCGGCACCAGAAAACGACCACTGCCATCGAGTTCGAGATCGACGGCATTACCAATCAGCAAACGCTGCAAGCGACGGTTCTCTTCGCGAAGAGAAGGCAGTGCGCGCAGTTTGGTTTCAATCAGCTCCCACTCATCGAGGGGGTAAACGCAGAGACAAGGATCAACGGCGTCGATTGTGACGATTAACTGCCCGGAACTTCGCGAAACGAGCTCGTCACGATACCGGCTGGGCATGGCTAGCCGGCCTTTGGCATCGAGACTGATAGCGTTAGCTCCGCGAAACACGTCAGCGTTTCTCCAAATTTTAGCGTTTTACGCTCAAAAAACCCACTTCATGCCACTTTCCGCCACTTGCGCACACTATAGGAATGCGCCCACACCACCGTCAAGGCGCGCAGCGACGGAAAAGCCTTATAGAACGGAGATTTAGGAGACTAAGAGGAGAGGCAACGAGAATTCGAGGGGTATTCCAGAGCATTAACTTCCAACAGCTCAGCGAGCTACTGCGCGAAGTTAAAGTGATTTATTAAGAGTAAGAATTTTTCGGTATTACAAAAACGCTTCTGCTATTGATTCAAGCAGGGAGGGAAAAGGTGGAGAGTCGATCTGTAAGCCGGGTTCTGTCGAGGACAGTCATTCCTCTACGATGGCCATCACTGGACATCTTTAGCAACCTACCCGGTTCCAGCGCGGGCCACGCCTTGGAACCCTATTTGGTCTTGCTCCGAGTGGGGTTTACCTAGCCACGAACTGTTACCAGACGTGCGGTGCGCTCTTACCGCACCTTTTCACCCTTACCGGCACCGAAGTGCTTAGGCGGTTGTTTTCTGTGGCACTTTCCGTAGGCTCACGCCCCCCAGGCATTACCTGGCACTCCGCCCTATGGAGCCCGGACTTTCCTCCCCCCTCTAATTTTCATAGAGGGCAGCGACTGTCCAATCGACTCTCCGCCGCGCAGGTTAACGGCAGAGCGGTCGAAGAACAAGCGCTAAAAGCCTTTGGCCACCCTGCTACGCCATTTATTCCTGCTTCTGTTTGTCCAGAGCCACCTGGTACAGCACATTCTTGCGCTCGCCCGTGATTTCAGCCGCCAGGGCCGCCGCCCGCTTGAGGGGCATCTCCTTGAGCAACAGGTCAAGAATGCGCATCGACTCACTGCTGATCGCCTCATCGCTTTGCGGCGCCGTCCACCCGGCAACCAGTACCACGCATTCACCACGCTGCTGATTGCTGTCGGACTCGACGAACTGACGCAGCTCAGAGAGCGGCAACCCCTTGAGGGTCTCGAAGGTCTTGGTCAGCTCTCGCGCCAGCAGCGCCGGGCGCTCGCCACCAAACACCGACTCCATGTCCTGCAGGCATTCAAGAATCCGGTGCGGGGCCTCATAGAAAATCAGCGTACGCGGCTCTTCCTTGACCAGTTCCAGGCGCGCCTTGCGCCCAACCGCCTTAGCCGGCAGGAAACCCTCGAAGATAAACCGGTCCGACGGCAGGCCGGCCGCCGACAGCGCCGCAATCAAGGCACAGGCACCCGGCACCGGCACCACATTGATACCTGCAGCCCGGGCCTGACGCACTAGGTGATAACCCGGATCGGAAATCAGCGGCGTGCCGGCATCGGAAATCAGTGCAACATTATCCCCAGCCAGCAGGCGAGTAATGAAACGACTGCCCTCGTCGCGCTCGTTGTGCTCATGGCACGCCGCCAAGGGCGTGGTAATGCCGAAGTGCTGCAATAGACGCTGAGAGTGCCGGGTATCCTCGGCAGCGATCAGCGCCACCTCGCGCAACAGCTTCAGGGCCCGGGCGCTGATATCGTCTAGGTTGCCGATGGGCGTCGCCACCACATAAAGCGAACCAGCAGCGGAATTCAAAGGACCTGGAGCAGTCAAGGCGCACACCTCTTGATCGACAAAAGCGCCATTGTAACGCGTTGAGACCCTCCTCATGCGCACCACAATGGTTCGAGATTCAATCCCACCACCGTACTTTTATGCGCCACTGCAACATTTGCATCCGTTAAATAGCCGCTTTGTCGCCAGTAACATCGCGCCCCGGCCAGCGCTTGGGTACAATTCCACGCTCATTTGATCGAGTATCAGGAACGCTTACATGATCGCTTGCCTGCGGCTGTTTCTTGCCCTCTGCCTGGCCACCCTCCTGGCGGCTTGCGCCAGCTCGCCCTCCTCCAGCCTTGGCGAACTTCCACGGACCCCGGATGCCAGCATCGAGCAACTGCTCGAGCAGGCCGCCACCAGTAAAACCCCGGACAAGGCCGCCCTGCTGCGCCTGAGCGCCGCCGATATGGCGTACCGCCAAGGCAATGCCGGACGCGCCGGACAGATTCTCCAGCAAGTGCCGCTGGATCAGCTCAAGCCTGCGCAGCAGATCTTCGCCAGCACCCTGGCTGCTGAACTGGCCATGGTGCGCAATCAGCCCAAGGCTGCCTTGAGCGCCTTGAGCCACCCCAGCCTGCAACACCTGAGCGAACTGCCGGCACCCCAGCAGATCCGTACCGGCAACGTCTACGCCCGCGCCCTGGAAGCCGACGGCCAGACCCTGGCCGCAGCCAAGCAGCGGATCGCCATCGCGCCTCTGCTCAAGGATGATGCCGCGGCGAAAAACCATGAAGCCATCTGGGCTCTGATTGCCGCCCTGCCTACCGACCAACTGCAGCCTGCGGGCAACGATGATCTGGCCGGCTGGATGAACCTGGCCTTGGCGGTCAAGACCGCTGGCACCCTGGAGCAACAGCAAGCTGCCATCGATAACTGGCGCGCGCAGAATCCCAAGCACCCTGCCGCCATCCTGCTGCCGCAACCCCTGACCAAGCTCAAGGAACTGGCCAGCCAGCCGGTTTCGAAAATCGCCCTGCTGCTGCCGCAGGATGGCCCCCTGGCATCGGTCTCCAAAGCCCTGCGCGAAGGCTTTATGGCCGCTCACTATCAGGCCCAGCAAGCAGGACAAAAGCCGCCAAGCATCGAGTTCTATGACAGCTCGCGCCTAGGCTCCCTGGACGACTTCTATCGCAAGGCCCAGGCCGCCGGCGTGCAGTTGGTGGTAGGCCCACTGGAAAAGCCCCTGGTCAAGCAACTGGCCGCGCGCCCACAACTGCCGATCACCACTCTGGCCTTGAACTACAGCGAAGGCGAACAAGGCCCGGCACAGCTGTTCCAGTTCGGCCTGGCCGCTGAAGACGAAGCTCGCGAGGTTTCCCGTCGCGCCCGTGCCGATGGCCTGCATCGCGCCGCGGCACTGGTTCCCAAGGGCGAGTGGGGTGACCGCGTGCTCAAGGCCTTCCGTCAGGACTGGGAAGCCAACGGTGGCAGCGTGATCGGCATCGAACGCGTCGACCAGCCTGTGGCCCTGGCTCAGCAGATTGCCGACCTGTTCCAACTGCGCCAGAGCGAAGCTCGCGCCAAGAGCCTGCAAAGCACCGTGGGCACCCAGGTTGCCGCGCAACCGGCACGCCGCCAGGACATCGAGTTCATTTTCCTGGCCTCCACTCCGCAACAGGCACAACAGATCAAGCCGACCCTGAACTTCCAGTACGCGGGTGACGTTCCGGTGTACGCCACCTCCAACGTGTTCAGCGCCAGTGGCGATCAGAACCAGTACAACGACATGAACGGCGTGATGTTCTGCGAGACCCCATGGCTGCTGGATGCCAACGGCACGCTGCGTCGCCAGGTCGCTGCACAATGGCCACAAGCCTCGGGCAGCCTCGGCCGCCTGTATGCCATGGGCGCGGATGCCTATCGCCTGGCTCCTCGCCTGGGTCAACTCAAGGCCTTGCCAGATAGCCGCATCGAAGGCGAATCCGGCAGCCTGGGCATGGCCGCTGGCCAACGGATCGAACGCCAGCTGCCATGGGCCAAGTTCGTCAACGGCCAGGTCACCCGCCTGCCCGACACCCCGCGCTGATGCTACCCCTCAGATCAAGCAAGCAAAGCGGACGAGACGCCGAAAGCCAAGCGCTGCGGCATCTCCAACAGCAAGGGCTGCGCCTGCTGGCGCAAAACTGGCTGTGTAAACGCGGCGAGCTTGATCTGGTCATGCTTGACGGCGATACAGTAGTATTCGTCGAGGTCCGCTACAGACAACACACGCAATGGGGTGGCGCCCTGGGCAGCATCGATGGGCACAAGCGGCAAAAACTGATTCTTGCCGCGCAGATCTTTCTGCAAAGCCAATCACGCTGGTCCAACCACCCCTGCCGTTTCGACGTGGTCGCCATTGACGGCGCCCCAGGTGCACAAGCCCGACTGAACTGGCTACGCAATGCCTTTGACAGCTGAAAGACGCCCTCAGGCCGCACCCGTTTTCACCCAACTTTTTTGCTCTTTGCTTTGCGGGCTGCACATTCACGTGCCACCAAGCCGCGCCACTTAAGGTCACACAGATGGACATGCAATCCCGAATTCGCCAGCTTTTCCAGGCCAGTATCGACACCAAGCAACAGGCGATGGACGTACTTGCACCGCACATCGAGCAAGCCAGCCAGGTGATGGTCAACGCCCTACTCAACGAGGGCAAGATGCTCTCCTGCGGCAACGGCGGCTCTGCTGGAGACGCCCAGCACTTCTCCTCCGAACTGCTTAACCGCTTCGAGCGCGAACGCCCGAGCCTGCCAGCCATTGCCCTGACCACCGACAGCTCGACCATCACCTCGATCGCCAACGACTACAGCTACAACGAAGTCTTCTCCAAACAGATCCGCGCCCTGGGCCAGCCTGGCGACGTACTGCTGGCAATTTCCACCAGCGGCAACTCGGCGAATATTATTCAAGCCATCCAGGCCGCACATGATCGAGAAATGATTGTCGTAGCATTGACCGGCCGCGACGGCGGAGGCATGGCTTCACTGCTTCTGCCCGAAGATGTGGAAATCCGCGTACCGGCCAACGTCACCGCACGTATTCAAGAAGTCCACCTGCTGGCGATCCATTGCCTCTGCGATCTGATCGACAGCCAATTGTTCGGGAGTGAAGAATGACCCTTAATCGCCTCGGCCTCCTGGCCTTGACCTTGTGCCTCGGCATCACTGGTTGCAGCTCGGTGATTACCGCCACCCGCGACAAGCCCATTGATGACGATCGTGGCACTCGCACCTTCGGCAGCAAGATCGACGACTCACTGATCGAGACCAAGGTTGCAGTCAACGTGGCCAAGGCCAACCCGGATCTGGAAAACAACTCGCACATCGTGGTTACCAGCTTCAACGGCATCGTCCTGCTGGCCGGTCAGACCCCACGCCCGGACCTCAAGGCCGCAGCCGAGCAAGCCGCCAGCGAGGTGCAACGGGTCAAGAAGGTGCATAACGAGCTGCAGGTCCTGCCACCTTCGGGCTTTCTGGCACGCCAGAATGACGGCTGGCTGACGACCAAGATCAAGACCCAGATGCTCGCCGACGCCAACATGCCCGCCTCGCGGATCAAGGTAGTGACCGAGAACGGTATCGTTTACCTGCTGGGCCTGCTGACCCAGCAGGAAGCCGCCCAGGCCACCAACCTGGTACAAGGCGTGTCCGGGGTACAGAAGATCGTCAAGCTGTTCGAGTACATTGACTGACACCCAGGCAGTGACAAAAAAGGCGATCCATCCGGATCGCCTTTTTTATTACTTGACCACTTTCAGACTGGGTCGACCGCTGGGGCGCGGCGGCTCGCTGTCCGGCGGCGGCAGGTCATCATCGGGCTCGATATCGTCCTCTTCATCATCCAGAGGCGACTCCAGATCGAAGACCATGCCCTGGCCATTTTCCCGGGCATAGATCCCGAGAATCGCGCCAACCGGCACATGTAGGCTGTGAGGCACGCCACCGAAGCGCCCTTCGAAGGTCACCACCTCGTTGTCCATGTGCAAATGACGCACAGCGCTGGGAGAAATGTTCAGGACTATCTGCCCATCACTGGCAAAACCCTGAGGCACCTGCACTGCCGGGTAATCGGAATTGACCAGCAGGTGCGGGGTGCAATCGTTGTCCACAATCCACTCATAGAGCGCGCGGACCAGATAAGGTCGACTGGAGTTCATAACGGCTCCTTAAGCCTCAGCGCATATCACGTTCGACACCAGACAGACTTGCCTGGAAAGCCTCACGTGCAAATTGGCGATCCATATAGTCAAGCAGCGGCTTGGCCTGCCGCGGCAGTTCGATACCCAGAACCGGCAACCGCCAGAGTATGGGCAGTAGGCAGCAGTCCACCAGGCTTTGTTCCTCGCTGAGGAAAAACGGCTTGTCGGCAAACAGCGGGGAAACACCGGTCAGGCTTTCACGCAATTCCTTGCGCGCCTGCACCCGTGCCGCCTCCTTGGACCGCGGATCAAGGATCAGGTCCACCTGCCCACACCAGTCACGCTGGATGCGATGCATCAGCAAACGACTGTTGGCCCGCGCCACTGGGTAAACCGGCAGCAATGGCGGATGCGGATAACGCTCATCCAGGTACTCCATCACCACTGTCGACTCCCACAACGCCAGATCGCGATCGACCAGCGTGGGCAAGCTCCCGTAAGGATTCACTTCGATCAGCTTTGGCGGCTGACGGCCCGCCTCCACATTGATGATCTCGGCGCTGACACCCTTCTCCGCAAGCACAATGCGCACCCGGTGGGAATAGTGGTCGGCGGGGTCGGAGTAACAGGCCAACCGATTGGTCACGCCCATGGCGATCCTCCTCGCTTGTTGAAATTATCGGAAGCAGAAAAAACGAGCGCGCCCTCGGGGCGCCTCTGGTAACCCCCGAATGATACAGGGTTGTTACTGTTCAGAGGCGCCCCTGGGCGCGCGCGTTCAACAACTGTTGCTTAAGTTATCAGTGCACATCCTTCCAGTATTCGCGCTTGAGCAGATAGGCGAACACGAAGAAGAAGGCCAGGTACAAGAGTACATAGGTACCGATGCGCTGGTGCTGCAGCTTGACCGGGTTGGCCGAGTAGGCCAGGAAAGTCACGAGGTTCTTGACCTTCTCGTCGAACTGCGCCTCGTTGAGGGTGCCAGTGCCTTCCTTGATGGTCAGCTGGTCGCAAGCCTCATGAGTCAGAGGGGTGCCGGTCAAGGTGTCGTATTGCTTCTTGCCATCCTCGACGATCTGCACTTGCTTGCAACCCACCACCTGACGACCCTGCAGGCCCACCAGTACGTTAGGCATGCCTACGTTCGGGAAGACCTTGTTGTTCACACCCCAAGGGCGCGCCGGGTCTTCGTAGAAGGACTTCAGGTAGCCATAGAGCCAGTCGGTACCGCGAACACGAGCCACCAGGGTCAGGTCCGGTGGCGCAGCACCAAACCAGGTCTTGGCGTCTGCTGGCTGCATGCCGATGTTCATGTGGTCGCCGATCTTGGCGCCGGTGAACACCAGCTTGCTCAGCATCAGGTCGTGAGGGATACCCAAGTCATCGGCAACCCGCTCGTAACGCTGGAACTTGGCGCTGTGGCAACCCATGCAGTAGTTGGCAAAGGTACGCGCGCCATCCTGCATGGCCGCCTTGTCAGCCAGATCGATATCGATCTTTTCCAGCTCGGGGCCACCGTGCTCGGCCGCGAAAGACAATACAGGCATAGCAGCAAGAATCAGTACAGCAAATAGCTTTTTCATCAGCCAGTCACCCTTTCCGGAACCGGTTTGGTCTTCTCGAGCCTGGTGTAGAACGGCATCAGAATGAAGTAGGCGAAGTACAGGAAGGTACATACCTGCGACAGCAACGTACGACCCGGGGTCGGTGCCAGAACACCCAGAACACCGAGGATCACGAACGAGATACAGAACACCAGCAGCCAGATCTTGCTCAGCCAGCCTTTGTAGCGCATGGACTTGACCGGGCTACGGTCCAGCCATGGCAGTACGAACAGCACGGCAATGGCTGCACCCATGGCGATAACACCCAGGAGCTTGTCCGGTACCGCACGCAGAATCGCGTAGAACGGAGTGAAGTACCAAACCGGGGCAATGTGCTCAGGGGTCTTGAACGGGTTAGCCTGTTCGAAGTTCGGCTTCTCAAGGAAATAGCCACCCATTTCCGGGAAGAAGAACACGATCGAGCAGAAGACGAACAGGAACACCACGACACCGACGATGTCTTTCACGGTGTAGTAAGGGTGGAAAGGAATCCCGTCCAGCGGAATGCCGTTCTCGTCCTTGTTCTTCTTGATGTCCACGCCATCCGGGTTGTTCGAACCCACTTCGTGCAGCGCCAGGATGTGCAGCACCACCAGACCGAGGATCACGATCGGCAGGGCCACTACGTGCAGGGCGAAGAAGCGGTTCAGGGTGATGCCGGAGATCAGGTAGTCACCGCGGATCCACTGGGTCAGGTCGTCGCCGATGACCGGAATCGCACCGAACAGCGAGATGATCACCTGGGCACCCCAGTAGGACATCTGCCCCCAAGGCAGCAGGTAGCCCATGAAGGCCTCGGCCATCAGCGCCAGGTAGATCAGCATGCCGAACAGCCACACCAGCTCACGCGGCTTCTGGTAGGAACCGTAGAGCAAGCCACGGAACATGTGCAGATAGACCACGATGAAGAACGCCGAGGCGCCGGTGGAGTGCAGCAGACGCAGGATCGCGCCGTACTCGACGTCGCGCATGATGTATTCAACGGAAGCAAAGGCTTCTTCCGCCGAAGGGGTGTAGCTCATGGTCAGCCAGACACCGGTAACGATCTGATTGACCAGTACCAGCAGTGCCAGGGAACCAAAGAAGTAGAAGAAGTTGAAGTTCTTCGGCGCGTAATACTTGCTGAGATGGTCTTCCCACATCTTGGTGGCGGGGAAGCGCGCATCCACCCAATCCATGAACTTGCTCATCACGCTTTCTCCGTGTCGACGCCAATGACGATGATGTCATCCGACTCATAGGAATGCGGGGGTACTGGCAGGTTCAGGGGCGCGGGCTGCGCCTTGTAGACGCGACCAGCCAGATCGTAGTGGGAGCCGTGGCAAGGGCAGAAATAGCCGCCTACCCAGTCCTTGCCCAAATCCGCGGGCGCCACTTCAGGACGGAAGGTCGGAGAACAGCCCAGGTGGGTGCAGATACCGATCAGCAGCAGAATCTCTGGCTTGATCGATCGCACTTCCGGGTCGACGTAGGTTGGTTGTACCGAGTTCTTGGAGTCAGGGTCAGACAGCTGGCCCTCGATCTTTTTAAGATTCCCCAGGATTTCCTCTGTACGGCGGACGATGAATACCGGTTGACCTCGCCACTCAGCAATCATCTGCTGACCTGGGTCGATCTTGCTGATATTCACTTTCACCGGTGCACCTGCGGCTTTCGCCTTGGCACTGGGAAACCATGACCCCACGAACGGGACCGCAGCCCCCACCGCTCCGGCAGCACCCACCACGGATGTGGCTGCTACCAGGAAGCGACGCCGGCCTGCATTCACGCCGTCATTGCTCATTCAGTCCTCTCCCATCAGCTTTGTGGCCTGTTAAATCAGGCATCTACTAAGTAACAATCTGAACTTATAAAAATTTTGCCGAATGGTAATGAAAAGCCCCTATTCTGACAAGGTAATTACCAGGCCATCCCAGCGCCAGGCCTTGTAGTATAGGGGCTTCACGGATGTGGCAAGTTGTCACACGGCAAATTTTGAGCAATAAAAAACGCCCAGCTCCGCAAAGAGACTGGGCGTTTTTTTGAACGCAGTAGCGAATTAACGCTTGGAGTATTGCGGACGCTTACGCGCTTTACGCAGACCCACTTTCTTACGCTCAACTTCACGTGCGTCGCGGGTTACGAAACCAGCTTTACGCAGGGCGCTGCGCAGAGACTCGTCGTAATCCATCAGGGCGCGAGTGATACCGTGGCGGATTGCACCGGCCTGGCCACTTACACCGCCGCCGATAACGGTGACGTAGATATCGAACTTCTCAACAGTTTCGGTCAGCTCCAGCGGCTGACGAACTACCATGCGGGCAGTTTCGCGACCGAAGAAGTTATCCAGCGAACGGTTGTTGATGGAGATGTTGCCAGTGCCCGGACGCAGGAAAACGCGTGCGGTTGCAGTCTTGCGACGGCCAGTGCCGTAATTTTGAGTCGCCGACATAATGAACTATTCCGTTAAATCTTCAGTTCTTGGGGCTGCTGAGCAGTATGAGGGTGAGCAGCGCCCGCATAGACTTTCAGCTTACGGTACATGTCGCGACCCAGCGGGTTCTTCGGCAGCATGCCTTTTACCGCGGTCTCGATCACGCGCTCAGGGGCCTTGGCGATCAGCTTTTCAAAGTTGATCGACTTGATGCCGCCCGGGAAACCGGAGTGGGAGTAGTACATTTTGTCAGTGGTTTTAGCGCCAGTAACACGTACCTGCTCGGCATTGATCACGACGATGTAGTCGCCGGTATCAACGTGAGGAGTGTACTCAGGCTTGTGCTTGCCACGCAGACGGCTCGCGATTTCGGTGGCCAGACGACCCAGGGTCTGACCAGCAGCGTCGACGACGAACCAGTCGCGCTTTACTGTTTCCGGTTTAGCAGTAAAAGTTTTCATTCTTTATAGCCTCAGGGGCCGCCCAGCAAAATAGACGGCGGATCTTACTGAATAGTGCGTACTTTGACAAGGTCAAAGGCAGCCGGACGCAGACGCTTTCGGGGGCTCGGGTCAGCGCGTCTGGTATACGGCAAGAATCTTCGGCAAGCGGCGCATCACTTCCACTGCAGAAAGAGCTGCCGAATTATGCAGATTGCGAAAAAAATTTCAACCTGCTTTTATGATTGTTTTGCCAAGGGAGCACCCGATGGACTATCGCCAGCTAGGCCGGACCGATCTGAATGTGAGTGCAATTTGCCTGGGCACCATGACTTGGGGCGAGCAGAACACCGAGGCTGAAGCCTTCGCTCAGATCGAGCGGGCGAAGAATGCCGGAATCAACTTCATCGACACCGCCGAGATGTACCCGGTGCCGCCCAAGGCCGAAACCTACGCCACCACCGAACGCTATATAGGCAACTGGTTCAAGCAACGTGGCGACCGCGCCGACTGGATCCTGGCCAGCAAGATTGCCGGCCCCGGCAACACCATCGACTACATCCGCGACAAACAGCTAAAACACAATCGCAAGCATATAGTCGAGGCGGTAGATGCCAGCCTCAAGCGCCTGCAAACCGACTGGATCGACCTGTACCAGTTGCACTGGCCCGAGCGCAGCACCAACTTCTTTGGCCAGCTGGGCTACAAGCACGTGGCCGATGAAGACTTCACCCCACTGGAAGAAACCCTCGAGGCCCTGGACGAACAGGTCCGTGCCGGCAAGATCCGCCATATCGGCCTGTCCAACGAAACCCCATGGGGTACCATGAAGTTCCTCGCCCTGGCCGAAAGCCGCGGCTGGCCACGGGCGGTATCCATCCAGAACCCCTACAACCTGCTCAACCGCAGCTTTGAAGTGGGCCTGGCGGAAATCGCCATTCGCGAACAATGCGGCCTGCTGGCCTACTCGCCCCTGGCGTTCGGCTACTTATCAGGTAAATACGAGGGTGGCGCTCGCCCGGCCAAGGCCCGACTGAGCCTCTACAGCCGCTTCAGCCGCTACTTCAATCCGCAGTCGGAAGCGGCCTGCAGCCGCTATGTGGCGCTGGCCCGCGAACATAGCCTGGACCCGGCACAAATGGCCCTGGCCTTCGTCACCCAGCAGCCTTTCGTCACCAGCAACATCATCGGCGCCACCACCCTGGAGCAACTGGACAGCAATATCGCCAGTGCCGAGCTGAAGCTGTCGCCAGAGCTGCTGGCCGCCATTGAAGCCATCCACAAGGACCACCCCAACCCCGCCCCGTAGTCCCCTCGCAGAACCTGGCTTGCCAGCGAATGAGGCGAAGCAAAACTCGCTTCGTCCCACTCGCTGGAGCGCTGATTCCTACAATGAACGGGCAATAATCTCCTTCATGATCTCGTTGGTCCCGGCATAGATGCGCTGCACCCGAGAGTCGGCCCAGGCCCGGGCGATCGGGTACTCCCACATAAAGCCGTAGCCACCGTGCAGCTGCACGCACTCGTCGAGCACCTTGCACTGCAAGTCCGTGCCCCAGTACTTGGCCATGGCCGCGGTGGGCACATCCAGCTTGCCCTGCAAGTGCAGCTCCAGGCAGCGATCGACGAACACCCGGCCAATCTGGATCTCCGTGGCCATCTCCGCCAGCTTGAAACGGGCGTTCTGGAAATCGGCAATAGCCTTGCCGAAGGCCTTGCGCTCACGGGTGTATTCCAGGGTCCACTGCAAGGCCGCCTCGGCGCTGGCCAGGCCGCCAATGGCGACACTCAGGCGCTCCTGCGGCAACTCCTGCATCAGGTAGGCGAAACCCATCCCGGCCTGCCCCAGCAGGTTCTCCTTGGGCACCCGCAGATCCTGGAAGAACAGCTCCGAGGTGTCCTGGGCCTTCATGCCCACCTTCTCCAGCCGCTTGCCCTTGGAGAAGCCGGGACTATCAGCCTCCACCAGGAACAGGCTAGTGCCCTTGGCCCCAGCCTTGGGATCGGTCTTGGCCACCACTATCACCAGCTCGGCCAAGTAGCCATTGGTGATGAAGGTCTTGGAGCCATTGATCACATATTCATCGCCATCGAGTACCGCGGTGGTCTTCACCCCCTGCAGATCGGAGCCCGCTCCGGGCTCGGTCATGGCGATGGCGGTGACCAGCTCCCCGGACACCAGCCTGGGCAGGTACTTGTGCTTCAGCGCTTCACTGCCGTAATGCAGGATGTAAGGCGCAACGATGTCCGAGTGCAGGGAGAAGCCGATGCCGGTCAGGCCAAGCCGGCCGATCTCCTCGATCACCACGGTGCTGTAGAGAAAATCCGCCCCCAGCCCCCCGTATTCCTCAGGGATATGCGAGCAGAGCATCCCCGCAGCACCGGCCTTGCTCCACAGCTGGCGATCGATATAACCCTGTTTTTCCCACTCGCCATGGAAAGGCACCGCCTCCTTTTCAAGGAAGCTGCGCACGCTGTCACGGAAGAGTTCATGCTCGGAACTGAACAAGGTTCTAGGGATCATGCAGTCACCTGTAGTTGTTGTTGATCGAGGTTGGCTGGCAGAGCCTAAGCCCAGGCACCTGCACGGGACACTGGACACATCCGACAAAAAATAAGACGATCCAGCCGTCTGGTGACCACTTTCCCCTATAAGAACAATTGAACATGTCCAACCAAACCTCCACGCCCTTGCGGCGCGTCAGTATCCTGGCTATCGACCGGGTTTTTGCATCCACCCTCATGCAGGCCAAGGATTTCTTCCATCTGGCCAGCCTGCGTTATGGCAAACAACTGGGCCAAGGCCTGACCCCGGCATTCGAAACCCGCCTGGTCAGCCCCGATGGCCAGTCAGTCTGCAGTTTCAGCAATGTCACCCTCCCCGTGGACGGCCCTCTGGGCGACACCGATGTCATCATTCTCCCGGCCTTCTGGGACGACTTCGATACCCTGTGCCAACGTTACCCACAGATCCTGCCCTGGCTGCGGGCCCAGCACGCTCGCGGCGCAGTGCTCTGCGGCGAGGCCACCGGCGTATTCTGGCTGGCCGAGGCCGGGCTGCTCGACGGCAAGGAAGCCACCACCTACTGGCGCTTCTTCAACACCTTCAGCGAACGCTTCCCCAGGGTCCAGCTCAACCAGGACAAGCACCTGACCGACGCCGACAATCTCTACTGCGCCGGCGGCACCACCTCGGCCTGCGACCTGTACATCTACCTGATTGAACGCTTCTGCGGGGCCAACGTGGCCCAGGCAGTAGCCCGCGACATCCTCTACGAGGTGCAGCGCAGCTACGCCCCCGGTCGTATCGGCTTTGGCGGCCAGAAACTGCACCAGGACGTGATCATCCTGCAGATCCAGCATTGGCTCGAAGAACACTTCGCCGACAAGTTCCGCTTCGAGGACGTAGCCCGCGAGCACGGCATGAGCATCCGCAACTTCATGCGCCGCTTCCAGACCGCCACCGGCGACAAGCCCCTGCACTACCTGCAGCGCCTGCGCATCGAAACCGCCAAGGGCCTGCTCTCGGGCACCCGCAAGAGCATCAAGACCATCAGCTACGAAGTCGGCTACGACGATGCCAGCTTCTTCGCCCGACTGTTCCGCCAGCACACGGAGCTGTCGCCCAACCAGTACCGCCAGCAATTCCAGCAACAGGCGGCATAAAAAAAGGTTCTTCACGGAATCCCGGGAAACTCAGAAACAAAAACGCCGATTTGATAGATGATGTTCGTGCGAGCAAACAGATCTAAAAAACCGGCGTTCTTATGCGTGATATTAATACTTTCCTT